>JBFGYM010000200.1:0-3042 GCA_041587435.1 Woeseiaceae bacterium | reverse complement strand
TATGGCAGAAGATGACAAGAAAGAAAGCGAACCTAGACCTTGTTCTCGATGCGTCTTACCACATCCGGAGAGAATCGGTCGATCCGCGGTAGCAGCACGAAAACCAGGAGACACGCGGAAGTGACCATGTAGATCGGTCCGAACAGCCAGAAGACGAACGGCACAAGGTAGTAATACATCCGCATGCCGAGACGAAAATAATGGCTGCCCCGATCGAGGTGAGCGGCCACCATGGTGGGCGAGAAGTGCGGCGTGCCCGGCCCTTCCCGAAGCGCCACCATGTAGCCAACGTGATTCAGGACCCGGATGGAGTTGACAAAATTGAAGAAGATCAGGAACAGCAGCAACAGAATGCAGAGCAGCTTGATCAGCCAGAGCTCCGGCGAGAGCGTGCCGAAGATATTGAGGAAGTGCCACGTCTCCTGCAAGGACCGGGCCTGACCTGTCAGCGTTAACGCCCCGACGATGAGCAGGATAGCCGTCGAAGCGAGCAGCGACGCAGCCATCGTCGTGTTGCGTAAGGTTTGCACGGCCAGGAGCGCGTCACTGTGACTCGACATCACCATTTCTACCCACGCCTTGCGCGCGACGGTCCCGGCACTGGCCAATACACTCGCCCAGTTGCGGCGAGCCAGGCGACGAAGATAGAGCTGATAGCCGACGATCAGCGACACGGTAATGGTGATCGCAACCATGTCGTTCACGTAATCGAGCAGCCGGACGGGGTTCATTGGTTCTTCTCTGTGTGGACTTTCCGTAACCCTGCAGATCTTACCGCCCCGAGGCGCTTGCTGCCCAGCCGGCTTCGCCGCAATCGGAGCGCAGGCGAACCACTAACGGACGCGTGCCTGGTCGACGCGGTGCGGCAGGGTTTCCGCGAGGACCCAGTTGATTTTCATTGTTGTTGTTCCGTGCTGGGCGACACGGAATAGTAACCTGCCGGGTGCCGTGAGGCACGTCCTGGCCGGCGTCAGTCACTGCCCACGAATATATCCAGCGGCAGTATCGCGGTGACGCCGACGTTGGGCACGTCGACGAGCTGCCCGATACGCATGTCCACGGCGATGCTCGCGATCATGTAGGCCTGTGTCCTGTCGTAGCCGTACTCCGACACGATGTAGTCGATCATCGCGGCCAGCGCGTTGCGTGCAGCGAGGTTGATGTCGCTGGACAGGTTGCTCAAGCCGGCCATTTTGGGGGAGTCGAGATAGGCGAGGTCCGCGGGTACGTTGCCGGCCTTTTTCAGCGGAAAACCGGTCACGGCGTAAAACCGCTGCGACGGTATCCTGAGCACCGACGCCGGACCCTCGTAGTGCGGGCCGCGTGACAGGTCGGGCGGGTCATCAACGATACGCGTGGTGACGGTCATCCTGCCGCCCATCTCGATAGCCGTGCCCGCCACCTCGCCGTCGCCCTGCGCATAGTGGAAGTCGCCGACCGCGAGCCCGCAGCCATCGATGTAACAGGGCAGGTAGACGGTCGTGCCCGTGGTGATGTAGCGGATGTCCATGTTGCCGCCGTGCTCGCGCGGCGGAATCGTGCGCAGGCACTCTGCAGGTTTCGTTCCCTCCGCGCCGCACAGCGCTGCGGGCTGCGCCTCGACCGGGTCGGGGTTCAAAACGGCGCCGCCCGCCTCGAGCAGCTGCGTCTCCCGCGCCAGCACCTCGGCGACCAGCGCCGTCCCGGGCAGCGTTGTCACGACACCCGGAAAACTGGCGTTCGGAATACGTACGCCCGGCAGCGCATCGCTGACGGCGTATTCGTCGTTGATGCGCCAGACGATGAATCGCTCATCGGTACCGAACTGGTCGCCGGCAAAGCCGAATGGCCCGGCGTCGGTCCAGCCGACATCGGCAGGCTCGAAGGCCTCGATGGTCACCGCCAGCACGTCGCCGACCTTCGCGCCGTTGATGAAGACGGGGCCGGTCAGCGCGTGCACGATGCCGAAGCCCTCGCGCGGAATCGCGTCGGCGCTCGAATACTCGTCGGGATCGAGCGTCAGGTCGAACGCATCCCGGCCGATGAACACGATGCGCTCGCCGGGGTCCGCGTTCGCGACCGTCGGTATGTCGGGGTGGAGGCGATTGATGCACGCCGGGTCGTCGGCGCAGCTGACGCCCGCGTCACCGACGACGACGTCGGCAGCAGCGTCCGGGACTGTCGCCAGGCTTACCAGCAGCGCAGCAGGAAAAAACGTGCAAAAGCTCATCTTCATCGGCATACCCCTTATTCAACGATCGGCCCGGACATTTGATCAGTAAGCCACGGAAATTCTTCTCCGTGGGTGCTTCGCGTTTTCCGCCTCATCGATCAGCGCGACGGCGAAATCGGCCCGCGAGAGGCGGCTTCTGCCTCGGTCGTCTTCGAGCGCCCGGTCGCCGCCGATGCGGAAAATGCCGGTGCGCGGGCCGTTCGTGAAGTTCGTCGGTGGCGTGACATAGGTCCAGTTCACGTCGTCGACCTTCCGGTAGAACTCGAGCGCCAGGATCTGGCCGAGAATCTCGACCTCGAGGTCTTTCGGCAGCAGGATCTTCGGCAGTTTCTCGGCAAACACGACACCCGGCTCGACTTCGAGCGATCCCGAGCCGCCGACGTGCAGCAGCCGTGGCGCGCCTTCGCCCAGCGTGAACAGCGCATCGACGAGCGTCTCGGCGGCGATGAACTGCAGCGCGCTCTCGGGCTTCCCCGAATCGCCGATCACGCCGCGCACCGACAGGATGACGACGTCCTTGCCCGAGACGGTCTCGGCGACGCTGGTCTTGTCGAGGAGGTCCCCTTTGACGACGGCCAGGTTGGCATGCTGCATCTCGACCTTGGCGGGGTTGCGCGATACAGCGAAGACGCGGTGGCCGCGATCCAGCGCCTCGCGTACGACATGGGAGCCGACCTCGCCGGTTGCCCCGTAGATGACGATATCGAGCGCTTCCCCGGCAGGCGCAGCGCCGCTGGTCAGCAACAACGCCAACCCGGTGAGTAATGCTGCTCGCATGCTGCCTCCGCTCGTCCTTTCCGCCGGGTAAGTCTGACACGACCCGGTGCCTC
>JBFGYM010000199.1:0-3196 GCA_041587435.1 Woeseiaceae bacterium | reverse complement strand
GATTTCTTCCCTGAAGATGCGCATGTCCTCGGTGACGTTGCACAGGATCGTGGGTTCGACGTAGTGTGAATCGCCATCGCCGAACTCGCCGCCCGCGGCCACGGTCGCGCCGTGCCCGATCGCGTCATCGACGAGTTCCTTGATGTCCTCGAGCGCCTTGCGCGAGATCAGCGGGCCGTGCGTGACGGTCTCGTCCATGCCGTCGCCGACCTTGTAGGTTCCCACGACCTTCTTGAGCTCGTCGACGAAGGCGTCATAGACCGTGTCCTGTACGATAATGCGGTTGGCGCAAATGCAGGTCTGGCCCGAGTTGCGGTATTTCGACGCCGCCGCGCCCTGCGCCGCGAGCTCGAGGTCCGCGTCGTCGAAGACGATCACGGGCGCATTGCCGCCGAGCTCCATCGACAAGCGCTTGAGCGTGTCGGCGCACTGTTTCGTCAGCAGCTTGCCGACGCCGGTCGAGCCCGTAAACGTCAGCTTGCGGACCAGCGGGTTGCGGCACATCTCGTCGCCGACCTTGCGCGACGTCTTCGTCGGCAGGATGCTGAGCAAGCCGGCCGGGAGCCCCGCGCGGTCGGCGAGTTCCGCCAGCGCCAGCATCGACAGGGGCGTCTCGTGCGGCGGCTTGGCGACCATCGAGCAGCCGACGGCAAGCGCCGGCGCCGCCTTGCGCGCGAGCATCGCGCTGGGAAAATTCCACGGGGTGATCGCGGCACACACGCCGACGGGCTGGCGGATCACGACGCCGCGACGGTCGGTCTGCGGTTGCGGCAGCACTTCGCCGTAGACGCGCTTGGCTTCCTCGGCGAACCACTCGATAAATGACGCGGCGTACACGGTCTCGGCGCGCGACTCGGCCAGGATCTTTCCCTGTTCGACGGTCATGATGATCGCGAGGTCCTCGACGTTGTCGAGGATCAGGTCGTTCCACTTGCGCAGGATGGCCGAGCGCTCGTGCGCGGAGCGTGCGGCCCAGGCATGGCGCGCAGTCTCGGCGGCCTCGATCGCCCGGCGCGTTTCGGCCGCACCCACGTCCGCGACCTCGGCGACGAGCTCGCCGTTGGACGGGTTGTAAACCGGGAACATGCTGCCATCGTCGGCGTCGACCCATTCACCGTTAATGTAGGCCTGCGTGCGCAGCAGGGCCGGATCGGTTAGTGACCAGCCGGAGCTGGCCGTCCTGAGTGCTTCAGACATCGGATTGCCCTGTTTTCGGTTGCGGTGATCGAAAGACGACCATTATCTCATGAAAGCGAATCAGGCTGTGCATCTCGCCACGGTTGCAGCCGCGAGAACGTCTGTCGACTTGATGACCGGGGCGTTGACCTGCGACGCGTGCAGCACGAGCGGAATCTCGGTGCAGGCCGCCAGGACGACCTCTGCACCGCGCGCGACGAGTGCGTTGGCGTGCACCGCCATGCGCTTGCAGACGTCGGCGCCCTGGTCACCGCCCTTGACGCGGAACACGAGCGACTGGACGTCGGCCAGTTCCCCGGCCGTCGACAACACGGGAAGCTTGCCCGCCGCGCTCAGCCCGTCCTGGTAGACGCGGCTCTCGAGACAACCGGCCGTGCTGAGCAAACCGATCCGTTCGTAGCCGTCACACGCCGCGACGGCCACGTCGATGATCGACAAGAGCGGAATGCGCACGGCCGCTCGAATCTCGGCCGCCCAGGCATGCGCCGTGTTGCAGGGCATCACGAGAAAGTCGGCGCCGGCGGCCTCGAGCCCGCGCGCCATCGCGATGAGTACGGGCCCCGGGTCTTCGCCGCCGGCCGTCAGCGCAGCCTGGCGGTCGGGAACGCCCGGGTTGTTGTCGACCAGCATGCGTACGTGGTCCTGATCCCTGTCGGCCGGCGTCGACGCGATGACCTTCGACATGAAGTCGACGGTCGCATCGGGGCCCATGCCCCCCAGTACACCGACGGTCCGGGACATGAACCGGTTGTAGCCTGAATGCCGGGGGCCGTCAATGTCCACACCGGCCGGCTCGAAATATCCGCACCGAGTGGACTGTTGGAGCGAAATATTGGCTATGATTCGCCCCCATGGCGAAACACGAACTCCTCACGCTGGGATGGCGCGAATGGGTGAGCCTGCCCGACCTCGGCCTGGATCGCATCAAGGCGAAGGTCGACACGGGTGCCCGCACGTCCGCTATCCACGCGTTCTCGGTAAAGACGTTCGAGGAAAACGGCCGTGAGCGCGTCGAGTTTCTCGTTCACCCGGTCCAGAAGGACACCGACACCGTCGTCAAGTGCCGTGCCGACGTGCTCGACCGGCGCGTCGTCAGCGACTCAGGGGGGCACAAGGAAGAGCGCATCGTGATCGAGACGACGCTCGCCATCGGCAAGCATGCGTGGCCGGTCGAGGCGACGTTGACGGCGCGCGACGACATGCTGTTTCGCATGCTCATCGGCCGCACGGCGATCAACCGGCGCGCCGTGGTCAACCCGGCGCGATCCTACGTCGTCGGCAGGAAACCGAAGTCAACATGAACAGGAACAAAGAGATTCGTATCGGCGAGACCGTCATCCACCCGGGCGAAAAGGTCGAACTGCTGCTGCCCGTCGCCAACCTGTACACGGCGACGTCGGTCGGCATGCCCGTGCAGGTGATCGCAGGGCGCAAAGCCGGCCCGACGCTGTTCGTGTCGGCGGCGATCCACGGCGACGAGCTCAACGGCGTCGAGATCATCCGGCGGCTGCTGCGCCGCAAGATCACCAGCTCCATCCGCGGCACGCTCGTCGCGGTGCCGATCGTCAACGTGCACGGCTTTCTCGACCAGTCTCGCTACCTGCCCGACCGGCGCGACCTGAACCGCTCGTTCCCGGGCAGCGCGAAAGGCTCGATCGCGGCGCGCCTCGCCAACCTGTTCATCAAGGAAGTCGTGTCGAAAGCCGACTTCGGGATCGATTTGCACACGGGCGCAATCAATCGCTCGAACCTGCCCCAGATCCGCGCCAATCTCGACGATGCACAGACCATGGAAATTGCCCGGGCCTTCGGGGCGCCCGTCATCATAGACTCCAACCTGCGCGACGGCAGCCTGCGCGCCTGTGCCGCGGAAATCGGCATCCCGATCCTGATCTACGAGGCCGGCGAGGCGCTGCGCTTCGACGAGACGTCTATCCGGGCGGGGCTGCGCGGTATCTTCAACGTCATGCGCCATATCGGCATGCTGCCAGCGAAGAAG
>JBFGYM010000198.1:0-3338 GCA_041587435.1 Woeseiaceae bacterium | reverse complement strand
TCGCTGCAGCTCGTCGGCGCCCTCGATGTGCGTGATCCGCCCGACACCCTGGGCGCGCTTGTAGATCGTCGCGACGTTGTAACGCCTTTCGATGTCGGCGTCGAGGCGGCCCTGCGTCATCGCCGAACCCCAGGCGCGGAAGACATCGAAGTCGCAGGCGTATTTCATCTGGTCCACCTGGTGCGCGCCGGGCGGGCGTGCCCCGATCTCGCCGAACACGACCTCCCCGTCCGCCTTGCGGTACCACTCCATGTGCGTGAAGCCCGAACCGAACTCGAGCGCCGCGATCACGTCGTGGCCCATCCTGATCGCATCCGCGAACTCCGGGTCATCGACGTCGCGCAGGGCGATGACCTGCGGGCTGATCCATTCGTTGCTGCGCGCGACCAGCGGCCGCGGCCGGTACCACGCGATGTTGTAGTACGCGATGTTGCCGTCGATCGTGATCGTGTCGAAGGTGTATTCCTCGCCGTCGACGAACTCCTCGACGCTGACCGTAGCCACGTGGCGCAGGCGCGGCAGCACCGCACGCAGCTCGTCGGCGGTCTCGACCCGGTACGTGTCGGCCGAGCCGGCACCCGCGATCGGCTTCAGGATTATCGGGAAGCCGATCGACTCGGCGGCTTCCCAGCAGCCCGCGATGCTGTCGACGGCGACGTGCCGGGGTGTGCGAATGCCCGCGGCGTCGAGGGCCTGCTTCATGGCCTCCTTGTCGCGGAACCGGTGGGCCTGCTCGACGGTCAGCCCCGGCAGGCCGAAATGGCGGCGCAACTCGGCCGCCAGCATGATCCCCGGCTCCCACAGGCACTCGATGCGATCCAGCGTGTGGCCGCGCAGGCGCTCGTGCAGCTCGCCGATGACGGCCGCGCTGTCCCAGAGGGAACGGACCTGGATGTACTCGGACAGCGAGCGTTTGACGAGCCCCGGCAACGCGTCGACCGGCTGGTCGCCAACGCCGTAGACACGTGCGCCGCACTCCGCCAGTCCGCGCGTGAACTCCGGCATGTCGGCCGGGTAGCCCGGCGAAAGAATCAGCACGTTCATGTTTCGTTGTTCGTCCCGTGTGCGCCGGATGACTGCGCTAGAATAGCACCAAACCAATAACGACCCGGCTTCGAATTGACACCCAAAGACCCCGCGCTGCGTATCTGCATGGCCAGTTCCGAGTTTGCGCCGTTCGCCAAGACGGGCGGGCTCGGCGACGTCGTCGCTGCGCTGTCGAAAAGCCTTCACGACTTCGGACACGACGTGCGCGTCGTGATTCCCTTTTACGCCCGGATGCAGGGCGCCGGTCTCGGTCCCCGGTTGATCGACGGACTCGGCGACATGCGCATGCAACTCGGCGACCGCTCCGTCGGGTATTCCATCTTGCAGGGGACTTTACCCGGCAGCGACATGCCGCTGTACCTCGTGCACTGTCCCGAGTTTTATGGCCGCGCCGGCATCTACTCGCAGGATGACGACGAACACTTGCGTTTCGTGCTCCTGTCGCGCGCCGCGATCGAGATGTGCCAGCGCCTCTCGTTCGCGCCGCACGTCATGCACTGCAACGACTGGCAGACGGCACTGATTCCGCTCTACCTGCGCTCGACCTACGCGTGGGATCGCCTCTTCGCCGACACGCGCTCGGTGCTCACGATTCACAACATCGGCTACCAGGGCATGTTTCCGGCCTGGGTGCTCGAGCAGCTGTTCCTCGCCGGCGCCGAGCACCACCTGCACCAGGACGACCTCAAGGACGGGGTCATCAATTTTCTCAAGACCGGCATCCTGTACGCGGACCTCGTGACCACGGTGAGCCCGACGTACGCGCGCGAGATCCTCGGCGCCGAGTACGGCATGGGGCTCGACCACCTGTTGCGCCAGCGCGGCCGCGGCTTCGCCGGCATTCTCAACGGCGTCGACTACGACGAGTGGGACCCGTCGCGCGACACGCTGATCCCGGCGAACTACAGCGCCGACGACCTGTCGGGCAAGGCGACCTGCAAATTGCAGCTCATGCAGGAACTCGGCCTCGAGGTCGACGCCGACCGCCCGCTGATCGGCATCGTCAGCCGCCTCGTCGGTCAGAAAGGCTTCGATCTCGTGCGCGCCGTCGTGCCGCGCCTGCTCCTGCATACGCCGTTTTCCCTGGCCGTGCTCGGCAGCGGTGAGCCGCGCTACGAAGAGGCCTTCGCGGCGATGCAACGGCATTTCCGTGGCCAGGTCGCGTTCTACCGCGGCTACAACGAGAAGCTTGCGCACCGGATCGAGGCCGGCGCGGACATGTTCCTGATGCCCTCGCGCTACGAGCCCTGCGGGCTGAACCAGATGTACAGCCTGCGCTACGGGACGGTGCCCATCGTGCGCGAGACCGGCGGGCTGGCCGACTCGGTCGAGCAAATCAATCCCGAAACGGGCACCGGGACGGGTATCCTGTTTCGCGACTATGACGAACGTGGTCTCGAGTGGGCGCTGATCACGGCGCTGGGGTTGTACCGGGACAAGGACCTGTGGCGGACGATCATGCTGAACGGCATGGCGCAGGACTTTTCCTGGCAACGGCAGACCGCTCGGTACGTCGACCTTTTTCGCCAGCTGGGTAATCGCCAATGAACGTGATCTTCATCGAACCGTCCTTCCCCTACAACCAGCGCGAGTTCGTGCGCGCGCTCGATGCCGCGGGCGCCAACGTCATCGGCATCGGCGAACGGCCGCGCGATTCGCTGTCGGACGAACTCAAGGGCTGGCTGGCGGAGTACATCCAGGTGCGTTCGGTCGTGCACGAGCCGTCGCTCATCGAGGCCGTGCGCTTCGTGCAGGACAAAGTCTGGGTCGATCGCCTGGAGGCAACCGTCGAGGCGCACATCATGGCCGCCGCGGCGGCGCGCGAAGCCTGCGGCATCCCCGGCACCTCCACCGAAACGGCCTTCCTGTGCCGCGACAAGCCCGCCATGAAAGAGGCCTTGCGCCAGGCCGGCATTCCCTGCGCGCAGAGCACGAGAGCGAAGACCGCGCAGGATGCGCGCAACTTTGCCGAAGCCGTCGGTTACCCGCTGATCGTCAAGCCGCCGGCCGGCGCCGGCGCATCGGGCACCTTCAAGGTGAAGGATGCCGGACAACTCGAGCACGTCATCCATGAATCCGGGCTCGCCGGCGGTCAGGCCGTCGCCATCGAGGAGTTCATCGAGGGCCACGAGGGCTTCATCGACACGGTTTCGATCGACGGCGAGGTCGGCCACGAATTCATCACGCACTACTACCCGAACGTGCTCGAGGCCATGCGCGAGCGCTGGATCTCGCCGCAGATGGTCACGACCAATCGCATCGACGCACCGGGCTACGAGGAGGTGCGCCTG
>JBFGYM010000197.1:0-3480 GCA_041587435.1 Woeseiaceae bacterium | reverse complement strand
GCCGGTTTGACGATGCCGGCCAGTGCGTCGAGCCGCGGATCGGGCACGGGCACGACGCCGACGTTCGGCTCGATCGTGCAGAACGGGTAGTTCTCGGCCGCGATTTCGGCCGCGGTCAGCGCGTTGAAGAGTGTCGACTTGCCGACGTTGGGCAGGCCGACGATGCCGCAGGTAATTGCCATGGTTCAGCCTATGCCGTGTCCTGGGTGTGCAGTTTCTTCATCGCGGCGTTGATCTCGCCCTCCACGAGCTCCGGCATGACCGCGATCGCGTCGTCGATGTTGCGCTCGACGGCCGCCTCGACGTCGGACGAGCCCTTCTTCAGCACGTAGTTCGTGACCCGGTGCTTGTCGCCGGGATGCCCGATGCCGAGCCGCAGGCGCAGGAACTCGGCGCCGCAGTGCCGGATGATGTCGCGCAGCCCGTTGTGGCCGCCGTGGCCGCCACCGTGCTTGAGCCGCACGGTGCCGGGCGGCAGATCGATCTCGTCGTGGGCGACGAGCAGCTCGGACGGCCGCAGCCGGTAGTAGTCCAGCAGGCCGCGGATCGGCTGGCCGCTGTGGTTCATGTAGCTCTGCGGCTTGACCAGCCAGACGTCCTCACCGCGGACGTTCACACGGCAGTAGTCGGCGTCGAATTTCTTCTCGTGCCGGAAGCTGCCGCCGTACTTGCGGGCGAGCGCGTCCACGAACCAGAAGCCCGCATTGTGCAGGGTTCGTTCGTACCTGTCCTCGGGGTTGCCGAGGCCGGCGATGATGCGGACGGGCTTGGCCATGGGGTCGCAATGTTAAACAAAAAGACCGCCGTTCGGCGGTCTTTTCGCGAAGCTGAAGACCCCTAATCGGCGTCCGGCTCGTCGCCGTCTTCTGCCTCCGGGGCCTCTTCGTCGGCCCGGGGCTCGCCCGCAACCGGGACCTCGGCGGCTTCCTCGCCTTCGACCTCTTCCTCGATGACCACTTCCTTGATGATGTGGATCGAGACGACGGGAAAGTCGTGATCCTCGCCCTGCTGCAGCTCGGTGAGCGTGACACCCTCCGGCACCTTGATGTCGGAAAGGTACAGCATCTCGTCGAGTTCGAGGTTCGACACGTCGATCTCGAGGAATTCCGGCAGGTGCTTCGGCAGGCAGACCACCTCGACGTCCGTCATGAGGTGCGACACCTTGCCGCCGCCCTGCTTGACGCCCGGCGCCACGTCCTCACCGAGGAAGTGGATCGGCACGTTCATGCGGATCTCCTGGTCGGCGACGATGCGCTGGAAATCCAAATGCATGATCTGGGGCTTCGACGGATGCCGCTGGACGTCCTTCAAAATGGCGTCCTGGCTGCGCTCGCCGACCTTGATGTTCAGTACGCTCGAATAGAAGGACTCCTGCTCGAGCTGCTGGACGACGCGGTTGTGGTCGAACGCGATCGGCCGGGGCGGACGCCCGGCGCCGTAGATGATTGCGGGTACCTTTCCCTCACGACGCAGGCGGCGGCTCGCACCTTTCCCCTGGTCTTCACGGAATTCCGCAACCAGATCGAAATCGTCACTCATGACTATTCTCCATATCTGATTGATTTTGCTGGGGATTATCCAGCTATAAACCCGGCGTCGGCCGCGACCAGCCGGCGCAGGGGCGCGCATAGTAACTGAAGGCGCTACGGAACGCCAGCTAGGGATTCAGGATACGGTGGAAGACCGGCACGAGGTCACCCGGGCCGAACAGCGCCATCATCTGCTCGGGTTCTATGGGCTCCCAGTGCGGGTTGCCGCGCCTGGCGACGACATGCCGGAAGACGTAGCGCGGCTCCTGGCCCATGCGCAGATCCGTGATCACGAGCCGGTCGTCGATGACGTCGGCGCGGACGAAGTCGTCGGCGAACCAGCGCAAGCGCTGAACGGCCCAGATACCGGCGGCATCGGCAAGCGACGCCGTGTCCGACGGATACGTCGCGAACGAGGAGCCGCTCTCGTCGAGGAGCAAAGAGTCAAAGCCTTCCGCGTAGCCGTCATCGGTCATGACGACAATTCGCCAGAGCACCGAGTTCAGCGGCGTGGGCGTCGAGAACATCGCGCGGTACTCGATACCGGCGGCCGTTAGCGAGTCCCTCGCCTCTCGCTCGACGAGCGACTTGCCGATCCAGGTCCAACCGATGTAGGCCGTGCTCAGGGCCAGGGCGGCCACGAGCACGGTCTGTGATCGCGGCCGGCTTGCCCAGCCCGCGACCGCCGCGACGCCGGCCAACAGCGGCAACGTGTACAGCGGATCGATGATGAACATCGTCGACCAGCTCGCCGGCGTCACGGCGAGCGGCCACCAGAGCTGCGTGCCGTAGGCCGTGTGGGCGTCGAGCAGCGGATGGGTCATGAGCGCGAGCAGGATCGCCACGAGCCAGTGCCGCGGCGCGGCCTGCACCGGCGCCCACCAGCGGCGCAGCGCCAGCCAGATCAGCACGGCTACGCCGGGCAGGACGAACAGCGAATGGCTGAAGCCGCGGTGGTAGGTGAAATTGCGGACCGCGTCACCGAAGTCGATGAATACGTCGAGATCCGGCAGCGTCCCGAGCATGGCACCGGCGACGAGCGCCCTGCGGCGGTGCCCGGCCGGCACGCACGCCGCCGTGACGCAGGCGCCGAGCGCTGCTTGCGAGATAGAGTCCAAGCTGTCAGTCGACGTAAAGCGAGGAAACCGACTCTTCCTCGGCGATGCGGCGCATCGTTTCCGCGAGCATCTCGGCGACCGAGAGCTGCCGGATCTTCTTGCATTCCCTGGCTTCCGCGTTTAGCGGGATCGTGTCCGTGACGACCATCTCGTCGAGCTCCGATTCCGAGATGCGCGAGACCGCCGGGCCGGACAACACCGGGTGCGTGATGTACGCGGCGACCGAGGCGGCGCCGTGCTTCTTGAGGGCGGATGCGGCGTGGCAAAGCGTGCCGGCCGTATCGACCATGTCGTCGATCATGACGCAGTTCTTGCCCCTGACTTCGCCGATGATGTTCATGACCTCGGACTGATTGGCCCGGGCGCGGCGCTTGTCGATGATCGCGAGATCCGCGTCGCCGAGACGTTTGGCCAGCGCGCGGGCACGGACCACGCCGCCGACGTCCGGCGACACGACGACCATGTCCTTGTATTTCTGTTTCCAGACGTCGGCCAGCAGGATCGGCGAGGCGTAGACGTTGTCGACGGCGATGTCGAAAAATCCCTGGATCTGGTCGGCATGCAGGTCGACCGTCAGGACCCGGTCCACGCCGGCCGTTCCGATCAGCTTGGCGACGAGCTTGGCCGTGATCGGTACGCGCGAGGAGCGGGGGCGGCGGTCCTGCCGGGCAAAGCCGAAATACGGGATGACGGCCGTGATGCGCGCCGCGGAGGCACGCCGGGCGGCATCCACCATGACCAGGAGTTCCATCAGGTTCTCGGCCGTCGGCGGACAGGTCGGCTGCACGATGAAGGTCTCGCGGCCGCGGATATTCTCGAGGATTTCGACGTTG
>JBFGYM010000196.1:0-3491 GCA_041587435.1 Woeseiaceae bacterium | reverse complement strand
TGACGGCGACGTCGGTCGGAATGCCGACAAGGCCAATGTCGACGCCGTCGAGCGATTCGGAGTAAGGCGCATCGAGCAGTGTCGGCAGCCCGCCGTACGGCAGCGAGCGGTTGCCGCGGCCCGTGAACAGTACGTCCGCGACTTTCCTGAACTCGGGATTGAAGACGTCGTCGCCGGCTGCGTCCGCATAGCGCTCGCGCAATGCTTGCAGCTTCTTCTGGTCCACTGACGATTCCCCCTTGAGCGCGTTGCCTGTCGAAGATACCGGCTCGGGGCGGAATTCGCCATATCCTCGCCCTGCGCGCGGTGTTAGGCTAAGCGCCGTTTTTTTCCGCACGGACCGCACCGGATGACAGACTCCGTACAACTGCTCGGCATCAGCAACGCGATCGTAGACGTGCTCGCACACGTCGATGACGAGGTCCTCGAGAACATCGGCTCTGTGCCGGGCTCGATGAACCTGATCGACAGGGAACGCGCCGTCGAGATCTACGAGGGGATAGGCCCCGCGACGGAAATGTCGGGCGGGTCGGTTGCCAACACGGTGGCCGGGTTCGCCAATCTCGGCGGGCGCGCAGCCTACATCGGCAAGGTCCGTGACGACCAGCTCGGCCGCATTTTCGACCACGACATGAAATCGCTGGGCGTCGACATTCGCCTGCCGCGCGCCACGGACGGGCTGCCGACGGCGCGCAGCCTCGTGCTGATTACCCGGGACGGCCAGCGCACCATGCACACCTACCTGGGCGCCTGCACCGAGCTCGGCGTCGCCGACATCACCGAGCAGACCGTCGGCGTTCCGCGCATCATGCTGCTCGAAGGTTACGTCTGGGACATCGAGGAAGGCCCGTCGCTCGCGCGCAAGGCCATGGACATCGCCAGGGCGAACGGCACGGCGGTCGCGCTGTCGCTGTCGGACTCGTTCTGCGTCGAACGGCACCGCGCCTCGTTCATGAATTTCGTTGGCGACGGTGTCGACATCATCGTGGCCGATGAAGAAGAGGTGGCCGCGTTGTTCGGCACCAAAGACATCGACGGTACGCTGGCGGCGCTCGAGGGCTCCCGCAATCTCTGGGCGATCACGCGCTCCGAACACGGCTCCGTCATCGTCCAGGGCGACGAGAAGATCGTGCAGCCGGCCACGCCGGTCGAAAAAGTCGTCGACACGACCGGTGCCGGCGACGCGTACTGTGCCGGAATTCTGTACGGCTACGCCAACGGTCTGCCCCTCGGCGACTGCGCGCGCTACGGCACGCACTGCGCGACAAGGGTCATTCAGCAACTCGGTGCCCGTATCGAGCCAGGGCTGCTCGACGATCTCTGATCGCGCCAAGGAGGAATCAGGCGCCGAGTTCGACCTCGTCGACGATACCGACGACGATCGACCGCACCGGGGCGTCGGCATCATCGAGGATCTGCCGGGCACCGTTGCCCTCGTCGAGAACCAGCACCGTCTCTCCGCGGCCCGCACCGACCCCGTCGAGGGCGATGAGGTAGCCGCCCGTCGGTTTGCACTGCTGGTCGAGGCGCTCGACGAGCAGCAGCTTGCGGCCGTCGACGACCGGGTGGTGGATGGTCGACACGACGCTTCCCGTGACGCGGCCGAGGATCACGGGTCCAGCGCCTTGTCGGAATAGTGGCGCACCTCGTCCACGAGACCGACGATGGCATCGTCGACCGGGACGAACCACGGATCGAGCGCGAGCGCAGCTTCGCGGCTCGCAACCCAGTAGATCACCTGGCCCGGCCCCGCCATGCGCGTGCCGTCGGCGCAGACCAGCGGCTCGCCCTCGGGTTTGCCGTGCTGGTCGAGCGGCTGCACCCACAGCAGCGGCGTTGCCGACAGTTCGTCGACGAGCACTGCCGGCACCACGGTGCCGATTACGCGTCCCAGGAGCATGCAATCTCCTCCGGGTACTCGGCACCCGACGGTTCCCAGGCCGGGCAGGACTCGAAACGCGTGCCCTGGCCGAGCACGGAGCGCAGGTCCCGGTCGAGCCGCGGCAGCAAGGTGCTTGCGAGCAGGAAGGCACCGGCCCGATCGCGGCAAATGTCGAGCGCCGTCTCGACGTCGAAGAGGTCGCCGCTCATCAGCGCCAGCCCATGACCGCCGAGGTCGTCGCCGAGGCGGACCTCCGCCAGCGCGACCGGCGTGCTCTTGACCGCGTGGTCGACGGCAGCGAGCAACGCCGGCGACGAACGGGTTTCGACCACGGCCAGGGCGTCGCCCTCGAGCTTGCGTCGCGCGCCGAGCACGGCGTCGTGCAGGTAAGGGTGAACGTCACCGAGGAATACCTCGCCGTGGAGTGCGCCGCGACTCCTGCCGACCTGCAATCCGGCCGAGTAAGCCTCCTCGGTGCTGGCGACGCTGCCGCCGACGAGCACCAGGAACCGACCCGGGTGGACGCTGCCGCAGCGCAGCAGGGCGATCGGCGAACGCTTGACCATGACGTCGCTGGCCAGCACGCCGGCGGCCACCGACTCGAACTCCAGAAGTGCGATCGCTCCGTGTCGCTTGCTGTTCTGCACCTCGATCCTCAGACGATACGGAAGTGATCGACCAGGACGCAGCGTCGCAGGCGGCTGAAAGCCACCGGCCCGGTCAGGCCCTCCCCGGTCGGGCTGGCGATGGTGAAACTGGTGTGGCCTTCGCCGCCTTCGCCGAGCCCGGCGAAAAACGGCCCGTTCTTGGTGAAGATGCTCGTGTTGATGGTGCGTGCCATGCGGCTCAGCGCGTCGATGTCGCGTGAGTACATGCCGGCCGAATGCCCGAAGCCGTGCTCGGCCTCCTTGGCAAGCTCGATGGCCCGGTCGACGTCCGGCACCGCGGTAACCGGCAGCACCGGCATCATCTGTTCGGTCCAGACGAGCGGGTGCCCGTTGGTGACGCGCGCGACCAGCAAGCGGGGGTCGCCGTGCGCCGCGATACCGGCGCGATCGAGGATCTCGCTGGCGTTCTTGCCGATCATGTCTTTCTCGACCGTGCCGCGCTGCCGCCGGCCCGGGTATTCACTGAAGATGACGTTCGTGACCTTGTGAAGTTCGTGCTCGTTGAGTACGCGCGCACCGTGCCGCCCCATGCGTTGCAGCAGGTCGTCCACGATGCTCTCGACGGCAATGACTTCCTTCTCGTCCGTGCACACGATGTTGTTGTCGAAGGACGCGCCGGCGATGATGCCGCGCGCGGCATGGTCGAGATCGGCCGTCGCATCGACTACCACCGGCGGGTTGCCGGGACCGGCGCAGATAGCGCGCTTGCCGCTGCTCATCGCCTGGCGCACGACGCCGCTGCCGCCCGTGACGGCAAGCAGGCGAACGCCTTTGTGTCCCATCAGTTCCTGGGCCGATTCGATCGTCGGTGTTGCGACGGCCGTCACGAGATTGGCCGGGCCACCGGCGCGCGTGATCGCCTCGTGGATGAGCCGCACGTTCGCCATCGAGCATTGACGGGCGTTCGGGTGCACGTTGAAGACGATGCTGTTGCCGGCCGC
>JBFGYM010000195.1:0-3508 GCA_041587435.1 Woeseiaceae bacterium | reverse complement strand
TCAAGCATCACCATATGACGCGAGTTCTCGCAGCCAGCGACGGCAACAAATCGGCGGCGGCGCGGCGACTCGGCGTGTCACGCAAAACGCTGGAACGCAGACTCGGCGGTAACAACCCAGATTGAAGGAGCAGAGTAATGACAGCAATTGACCTTGATGAGGATCGCCTGAATCTCGAGATCCGCAAGTTCCTGAAACAGGTAGGCGTGACGTCGCAGCGCGAGATCGAAAAGGCAGTGCGCGGCGCCGCAACGTCCGGGAAGTTGTCGGGCGCGGTCTCGCTGGATGCAAAGATGACGCTCAGCATACCGGCGCTCGGCCTCGAGCACGTCGTCGAGCACGCGTTCGACGTTGGGCAGGGCACGGCGTAGAACACCCTCAGTCGTCGCCCGTCCACACGATCATGCCCGGTTCCGACAGGTCGTAACCGCCGAGCATGGTTGCCTGGCGCCGGCAGTCGCTGCTGCGCAGGTAGTCGAGCAAGTGCTGGAACAGGCCGCGGAAATAAATTCCGCGGTGCAATGCGAGATCGAATGCTTCCCAGCCGATCGGCAGAAAGTCGAGGCCGAATTCCCCCGCGGAAGCTCGAATACCCGGACCGACCTCGGCCTGGCCGATGGCGATCAACGAGGCGGCTTCGCGCTCGGTGCTGGCGCGGCCGGTGATGCGCCGGTCGGCCGGGTCCAGGTCGTGCCGCGACAGGAGTTCACGCAGGAATCTCTGAGAGCCGGCCCCCTCCTGGCGTTCAACCCAGCGCACGTTACCGCGGAACAACCCTTCGATTCCGTCGTCCGGCGACCACAGGCCGGGTGAGATCAGCAACCCCTGCTCGCGGCGATACAGGCGCACCAGTACCCACTCGCCGGCCTGTGCGAATTGACGCAGCAAGGCGGGGTGACGCTGGTAACTTTCGGCCGCGGGGCCCCAGTGGATACCGCACACATCGGCACGGCGGCTCGCCAGCAGTGCCAGGCCGAGCTGGCTGCCCGTGGCGGTGTAACTGATCAGCGCCCGGGCCTGCAGGGACGCGGCAATCCGGGATATTGCGCGGAACAGTAACGGATCGTCGCTGCCCGCAACGACGATCCGGTCGGTCAGCAGTCCGCCATGACTCGATTCGAGCAGCCATTGGTCGACGAGGTCGCGTGGAAACAGCCACTTGCCCGTCAGCTTGGTCGCCGGGATCTTGCCCTCCTGCACCAGAGAGTAGACCTTTTTCTCGTTGACCTGCAGGTAAGCCGCAACCTGCCTGACCGTCATGAAGCGTGGCGGCAAATCGTCATGTTCCCCACCGGCGGTCTTGCCGTCGGCCTCGCCGTTCGGCGTGTTGCCAGCCTTGTCGGAGATCGGCTTCACAATCGGACTCCCTGTTGCCGAAATGTCGAGATTAGCCCAAGTGCACGCGACGTGCCGTTTTGTGCGATTGATTGCGCTACTATTATTGAAGATGAGCCGCGTAGAACGACATACGGTAGCCGTAATCATGCAGCGCAGCCAGGTCCGGCAAGGGCAATGGTCCGTGCCGAGCTGGCGTGCGGTTTCCGTCGTGGCAGGCGATCACCTGGTCGGCAAGGGCGCCGGACAGACGCCGATTCACGAAGACGATGACCATTCACAGTATCTCTGGTCCGGCTTTTCTCTCGAACTCTACCGCGACCTGGCCGAAGATTACTGGTACAACCTGACGAGCGAAAGCCCGTCGCTGTTCGTCATCTGCCACGAATCGCCGGACGGGGAATTGACGCCGTTTCGCGTTACCGCTGACGGGGACTCGGCGTCCGGTTGCCTGGAGAGCGACGACCAGGTTTTCGCCGTCCCGATACCGCCCGAAATCTACCAGCACCTCGAAAAGTTCATTGTGGCGAACTACGTTCCCCGCGAACGCAAGAAGCGCAAGCGCGAGAATTGGTCGCCGGACCGGGAACGATGAGCAAGGCGCCGCGAAACGAGGCACCGGACGCCGGCTCACCCGAGGTCGATACGCTCGAACACGAGGAGTTCCTGACGCGCTGGTCGAGGCGCAAGGCACTGTCGCGTGAGGGCGTTGAGCTGCCCGAACCGGTCGATGAGCCTGCTGATGAGCCTGCAGACGAGCCTGTCGATGCCAGCGAGTCGCCGGCCGCGGCGCCGGAATTGCCGCCCATCGAGTCGCTGGGCGACGATTCCGACTACAGTGCCTTCCTGGCTTCCGACGTGCCGGCCGACCTGCAGCGCAAGGCGCTGCGCAGGCTGTTCCAGAGTCCCAAGTTCAACGTGCGCGACGGCCTCGATGACTATGACCTCGATTTCTCTTCGCCGGAACCGCTCGGTGACATTGTGACAGCCGAGATGCGTCACCGTTTGCGCGTCGAATTCGAACGTCTCGCCGGGCTGGACGACGATGGGACCGCCGTCGAAGATCGCAGCCAGGATGCAGCGCCGTCACAGGTTGCCGAGAGCGAAGCGCAAGAGAAACCCGCTGACAGCGAGCCGGACGATGACCCACCTGCATCTGCGTGACACGACGGCGAATGGCCGGGCGAGAGCCGCCGCCCTGGGTTCCGGCCATCGGCCCGATGTGACGCCAGCATCGATGGTCGAGTTTCTTTCCCACGGGCGCGTGTTGATCCTGGGCGAGGAAAGCGGTGCGTTGTACGCGGCGCAACAGCTGGACGACGAGCTGGTGGCAACTTTATGCATTCCGGGGAACTCGCAGCCGACTTCCAGTACGGTCGATGGCCTGGTGATCGTACGGGGCGGCCGGCCACAACTCTCGGGAAGCCTGGGTAATTTCAGGTTGAGCTTCGCCGCTGCGGGCGACGGCGCCGAAGCGCAAGCGAATCATGACGAAGCGCGCTTTGACCTGGTGCTGGACCTCAACAAGTCGCCGCTGCTGGATCGGGAAGTGCTGCCCCCGGGCTATTACGCACCAGGCAGAGATGCCTACGCGCTGGAACGTGCCATTGCCGAACTTCCCGACATGCGCGGCGAATTCGAGAAACCGAAGTATTTCAATCTCGACACGGACATCTGCGCACACGGGCGCCGCGGCGTCAGCGGCTGCACCCGGTGTCTCGATGTGTGTCCGACCGTGGCGATTACTTCGAATGGCGAATCAGTGCAGGTCGATGCGAATCTCTGCCAGGGTTTCGGCAGCTGCGCATCGGTCTGTCCAACCGGCGCCATCACCTATGCTTTTCCCGGCACCAAGGATCTGCTCGCCTACCTGCGGACCGTTACTGTCAGTTACCGTGAACACGGCGGTGCCGATCCGCTGATGGTGTTTTACGACAGCTCATCAGCCGACACGCTCGCGGACGCGATTGCCGGGGACATGCCGGAGAACGCGTTGCCGGTCGAACTGGAAGAGGTCGGTTCGGTCGGCATGGACACCTGGTTTACCTGTTTGGCCTATGGTGCGCGCCGGGTGCTCGTCCTGGCCGGGCCGGGCACGCCAGGGAGCGTTGTCGAGGCGCTCGAGCATCAGGTCGACGTGACCGCCCGTATCCTCGAGGGGATGGGATATGCG
>JBFGYM010000194.1:0-3510 GCA_041587435.1 Woeseiaceae bacterium | reverse complement strand
GGAACCCTGAAGGCCCTCCTACAAAGCGCGGAATAAATCAGTAAACTGTCCCCCAAATAATAGTGGGGATCCTCATGTCAGATCAGACTCCGGCCGCCAGCGCCAACGGCGGCTTCCTCGGTACGGTAGAGCGCATCGGTAACAAGCTGCCCGACCCGGCCGTCCTGTTTATCGCGCTGCTGTTCATCGTCTGGGTGCTGTCGTGGCTGCTGTCCTACGTCACGTTCGATGTAATCGACCCGCGCTCGGGCGAAGCACTGACGATCAGGAACCTGTTGACCGGCACGTCGTTCACCGAATTCCTGTCGGTCATGGTGACCAACTTCTCGCACTTCCACCCGGTCGGCGTGGTGCTCGTTGCGATGCTCGGCATCGGCGTGGCGGAACATACGGGTTTCATCAATGCGGCGATTCGATCGCTGCTGAACGTCACCCCGGCGTCGCTGCTGACGCCGATGGTCATTCTCGTGGGCATCGTGTCGCACTCGGCAGTCGATGCGGGTTACGTCCTCGTCATTCCCCTCGGCGGCGTGATCTTCTATGCTGCCGGCCGGCACCCGCTGGCCGGTATCGCAGCCGCTTTCGCCGGTGTTTCCGGAGGCTTTTCGGCCAATTTCGTACCGAGCTCCCTGGACCCGCTGCTCCAGGGCCTGACGCAGGCCGGCGCGCACATCCTCGACACGTCGGTCGTCGTCAACCCGCTCAACAACTACTTCTTCACGACGGCCTCGTCGGTCATCATCATCAGTCTCGGCTGGTACATCACCGACAAGGTGGTCGAGCCGCGCATCAGCGCCACCGAGATCGACGGCGATGCCGAAGATCTCCCCGAGATGCACGACCTCGCCGATAACGAGCGCAAAGGCCTGCGCTGGTCGCTCGTCGCCATGGTGCTCGGCATCGTCCTGCTGATCGTAACCGCGCTGCCTGAAGGGTCGGCCTGGCGTGCCGCTGACGGCCGGCTGACGGCATCGACGGCGCCGATGATGCGCGCCATCGTGTCGCTGATCTTCCTGCTGTTCCTCGTGCCCGGCGTCGTGTTCGGCATCGTATCCGGATCGATGAAGAGCTCGAAGGACATGATCGAGGGAATGACACACTCGATGCACGGCATGGCGTACTACCTCGTCATCATGTTCTTCATCGCGCAGTTCGTGTATGCGTTCGGCCAGTCCAATCTCGGTGTCCTGCTTGCCCTCAAGGGTGCAGAGTTTCTCAAGGCCCTGAACGCGGGCGCATCGATCACGATCGTCGGCATTGTCATCCTGACGGCGTTCGTCAATATCTTCGTCGGGTCGGCGAGCGGCAAGTGGGGCCTTCTCGCGCCCATCTTTGTGCCGATGCTCATGTCGCTCGGCATTTCGCCGGACCTTACGCAGGCGGCGTACCGCGTCGGCGACTCGAGCACCAATATCATCACGCCGTTGATGCCGTACTTCCCGCTCGTCGTCGTGTACTGCCAGCGCTACGTCAAGAACACGGGCATAGGCACGCTGACCGCCATGATGTTGCCGTACTCGATGTGGTTCCTCCTCACCTGGACGATCTTCCTGCTGCTCTACTACGCAGCGGGCATCCCGCTCGGGTTCGCCGCCAGCTATACGTATCCGCCAACCTAGGACAAGGACCATGCACGACTTCGAGAAACTCGGCGCGTTCTACCTCGGCAAGCGCTACGACAGCGCTGCCGATTCGCTCACCGACGAGCTGGTCCTCTACGACTCCAAGGACCTGACCACGCATGCCGCCATCATCGGCATGACCGGCTCGGGCAAGACCGGACTTGGTATCGGGATCCTCGAGGAGGCGGCGCTTGACCACATTCCGGTCATCGCGATCGATCCGAAGGGCGATATGGGGAACCTGCTGCTGACGTTCCCGCAGCTGCGGCCCGAGGACTTCCGGCCGTGGATCAACGAGCGCGCGGCCATGGACAAGGGGCAGTCGCCCGACGAGTTCGCCGCCGGCCAGGCCGCGCTCTGGAAAAAGGGGCTGGGCGAATGGGGCCAGACCGGCGACCGCATCGCGCAGCTTCGCAAGAACGCCGACCTCGCGATCTACACGCCGGGCAGCAACGCCGGGCTGCCCGTTTCTGTGCTGCGTTCGTTCGACGCGCCCGACCAGGCGCTGATCGACGATGTCGACCTGTACCGCGAGCGTGTCCAGGCGACGGCGACGGGGCTATTGACACTGCTCGGCATTGACGCGGACCCCGTGTCGAGTCGCGAGCATATCCTGATCTCGCGCCTCCTGGACAATGCCTGGAAAGAGGGGCGCAGCCTCGACGTGCCGGCGCTGATCGCCGAGATACAGGACCCGCCGGTTACGAAGATCGGCGTCATGAACGTCGATTCCTTTTTCCCGGCCAACGAGCGCTTCAAGCTTGCGATGGCGCTCAACAACCTGCTGGCCGCCCCGGGCTTCGAGGCCTGGATGCAGGGTACGCCGTTGCGCGCGAAAGACCTTTTGTACACGGCGGAAGGCAAACCACGCATCTCGGTGATGGCGATTTCGCATCTCGACGACGCCCAACGCATGTTCTTCGTCTCGATGCTGCTCAACGAGATCATCGGCTGGATGCGGGCGCAGCCGGGCACTTCCAGCCTGCGCGCCATTATCTACATGGACGAGATCTTCGGCTACATGCCGCCGATCGCAAACCCGCCGTCGAAGAAGCTGTTCCTGACTTTGCTCAAGCAGGCCCGCGCCTACGGCGTCGGCCTCGTGCTCGCCACGCAAAACCCGGTCGACCTCGACTACAAGGGCCTGTCCAACACGGGCACGTGGTTCATCGGCCGCCTGCAGACCGAGCGCGACAAGGCGCGCGTCATGGAGGGCCTCGAGGGCGCCTCGGCCGGGAACTTCGACAAACAGGCCATGGAGCGCACGATTGCGGGGCTCGGCAAGCGGCGCTTCCTGCTGCACAACGTGCACGAGGACGAACCCGTCGTGTTCGGCACCCGCTGGGTGCTGTCGTATCTCGCCGGCCCGATGACGCGCGACCACATCCGGACGCTGATGAAGACGGCGAAGAACAAGCTCGCGGCGGCGACGCGCGCCGTTTCGAAACCGCTGCGCAAGAGTGCCGGCACCGCGCCGGCCCTGCCGCCGTCGATCGACCAGTTCTACGTGCACGGGCAGGGCGAGGAGATCGTCTATTACCCGCGGCTGATTGCCGGCGGCGACGTCGTGTTCACGAGCGCACGTTACAAGGTCGAGGATGCGCGCGAAGTGCTGCACACGGTCGAGTTCGAAGACGGTCCCGCGGGCGTCGACTGGGACAACGGCGAAGCGCTCGAGCTTGCGGTTGCGGACCTGCTCAAGGACGGTGCCGGCGATGCGAGCTATGCCGACTGCCCGGCGGCGGCCGACAACGCGAAAGCCTATGCCGGCTGGGCGCGCGATTACAAGCGCTGGCTGCGCCAGAACGAGACGGTCACGCTGTATCGCAGCAAACGATTCAAGATGACGTCCCTGCCGTCGGAATCGGAAGGCGAGTTCCGCGTGCGC
>JBFGYM010000193.1:0-3688 GCA_041587435.1 Woeseiaceae bacterium | reverse complement strand
CCAGGGCGATTCGACGCGGAAGATCGCGGTCGTCGAATTGCCCGTGCCTTTGAATTCAGCGACGCGGGTTTTTGCCTGCACGGGCGTCGCGGCAAAGGCAAGCAGCGCAACAATGACCAAAAGTCGTTTGAACACGTGGGACGGCCCCTGCGAATCAAGGGGTTCGACTATAGACGGGCCGGCGCCTCCGTCGCAACATGGTCCGGGACATCCACGACGACCGGCCGACCCGCGGGATCGGCGAAGCGGTCCTGGTCGCGTTCGGCGGGGGTGACGGCGACGATGATCGCGGCTATCAAGCCGACGTAAATGAACATCCATGAACGCATGGCGTTTTTGGCTGAGCGCAGCATGAGAGCACGTGGTCCGGTGTGTGAGTGAGGCGGCGAACTATAGCGGCGCGGCATGCCGCAATGGTGACAGCCTTGTTTGCGTTTGTATCAGCCTGTTTCAGCCCGCGAGGTAGGCGAGATGCTGCGCATCGAACGGCCGCGCCGGCCTTCCGATCAGCGCTTCGAGCGCATCGACGGGCGCGGTGTTGCCTTCGCTCAGCATCGTCAGCTGGTCGCGCGTGACAGGGTAGAACGGCAGCCAGTCGAACAGCGTCGCGCCGGCCCGCATGACCCACAACGGCATCGGCAAGATGACCTTCGACTTGCCGGCGGCGGCGGCAATCCGTTCGACCATCTGGCGCCAGGACAGCGTCTCGGGCCCGGCAAGCTCGATAATCCTGCCGATCGTGGCATCGTCCCGGAGCGCCGCGACGAACGCGGCGGCGACGTCCTCGACGTGAACGGGCGCCATGCGAACGTCGGGAAATGCGACGGCGGGCAGTGGCGGATTCACCATGTCGCGGCACAGCTGGGTGGCGAATTCCATGGTGCCCCGGGGGTCGCCGAAAATCACGGACGGCCGCAGGACCGTTACGTCGAGCCCGCTCGCGAGGGCATGCAGTTCTGCGCGCCGCTTGGTGGACTGGTACTTCGTGCCGGGGTCCTTGACGCCGATCGCGCTCATCAGCAGCAGGCGCGAAACGCCGGCATCGCGTGCGGCCTCGATCGTGTCGACGACGCCCTCGTACTGGGTCTGCTCGAACGTGATGCCGCGGCCCGGAAACTCGCGCAGCAGGCCGACGTTATAGATGACGGCGTCGCAATCCTCGAGCGTCCGGTCGAGCGCTTTCCTGTCGGCGAGATCGCCGGCGATTCGGTGCACGCGGTCGCCCGGCCGAAGCTTGCCTTCGCTGCCGGGCCGCACGAGCGCGTTGACGTCGTGATCGGCATCCAGCAACGCATCGACAATGTACTGGCCGACGAAGCCGGTGCCCCCGATGATAGCTACACGCATTGGACAATCTCTCGCGATATTCGCACTATTGGACTCGATTCAGTCACCTCGAATTCACCATTATGACCGACAAGCGACCGGCTTTGGTCTGGTTTCGTCAGGATCTGCGACTTGCCGACAACCCCGCGCTGCACGCCGCCATCGACAGCGGAGCCCCCATTTTCGCCCTTTACGTCCACGATGACGAGGCGGCGGGATCATGGAAACCCGGGTCGGCGAGCCGCTGGTGGCTGGGCCGCAGCCTCGCCGCGCTTCGTGAATCGCTCGACGGCGCGTTGCACGTGCGCTCGGGCGACGCGCGCGAGATCGTGCCGGCGCTGGCGATGGAACTTGATGCCAGCGGGGTGTTCTGGAATCGCTGCGTCGAGCCGTGGCGCATGGCCGGCGACGATGCCATCAAGAACACCCTGCAGTCCGCCGACATCGAGGTGCGCACGTTCAATGGCGCCTACCTTTACGATGCGAACACGATTCGCAAACAGGACGGCACACCCTACCGGGTGTTCACGCCGTTCTGGCGCAAGGGTTGCCTCGAAAACGGCCGTCCGCCGCGCAAGCCGCTGCCTGCCCCCGGTCGATTCGACCTGCACGGCGCAGACCCCGGGCAGGACGAAGAGCAGCACCTGCGAACCCCGTTCCCGCGGGTCGAAGGCGGCGCGGACGAGTGGCAGCCCGGCGAGGCCGGGGCCCGGCAGCAGCTCGAGTCCTTCCTCGAGAACGGCCTTGCCGACTACGACAAGGGCCGGGACCGACCCGACCTGCGCTGCGTCTCGAGGCTGTCCCCCCACCTGCACTTCGGCGAAATATCTCCGCACCAGGTGCGCGCCGCCGTGCTCGACGGCCGCGGGCCGAAAGCGCCCGGCGTCGACCGTTTCCTGAGCGAAATCGGCTGGCGGGAATTCTCCGCTTACCTCCTGTTGCACGAACCCGGCCTGCCGACGGACAACCTGCAGAAGAAATTCGACCGCTTCCCGTGGCGCGACGATCCCGACGTGCGGGACGCCTGGCAGCGCGGTGCGACGGGCTACCCGATCGTCGATGCGGGCATGCGCGAACTCCGGCGCACGGGCTACATGCACAATCGGGTGCGCATGATCGTCGCGTCGTTCCTCGTCAAGAACCTGTTGCAGCACTGGCACCATGGCGCCGAGTGGTTCTGGGACAACCTGCTCGATGCCGATCTCGCTAACAATAGCGCGAGCTGGCAATGGGTGGCTGGCTCGGGCGCCGATGCGGCGCCGTATTTCCGCATCTTCAATCCCGTCACTCAGGGCACGAAGTTCGACCCGCAGGGCGATTACGTGCGGCAATACGTTCCCGAGATCGCGGAGCTGCCCGACAAGTACGTGCATCACCCCTGGGAGGCGCCGGCCGACGTGCTGAAAGACGCCGGCGTCGAGCTCGGAAGCGACTACCCGGAGCCGATCGTCGATCTCAAGGCATCGCGCGAGCGCGCACTCGAGGCGTTCCGCTCGCTCTGAGCAGGCCCGCGCGGGCCGTTGTAGACTGGCAGCGCCATGTTGCCGCCCCGCCATCTCGTCACCCTGGTTGCCGTCGCCTGCTTGTTGGTCGTCGCCCTGCTCCTGCACGGGCACGCGTTGCCGGCCGCGGGCGCCAAGTTCGTGGCATCGTCGGCTTTCGTGGCCCTCGCGGTCAGCAGCGGGGCCGCCGCGTCGGTCTACGGACGCCTGGTCCTGGCCGGCCTGGTCTTCTCCTGGTGCGGCGACCTGTTGCTGGTCGGCGCCTCGCGCCAGGCGTTCCTCGCCGGGCTCGCGGCGTTCCTGCTGGCGCATCTCGCGTACGTCGGCGCATTCATCCGGCACGGGGTCGATCGCGGGTGGGCCGTCGCCGCCGCCCTGCCGGTTGGCGTTATCGCGATCACCGTCTGGGCCTGGCTGGCACCCTACACGGCCGCCGACCTCGCGCTCCCGGTGCGCATCTATATCGTCGTCATCAGCCTGATGGTGATCCTGGCGATCGCGACGCGCGGCCGCGGCGGGTCGCGGTTGATCGTCGCCGGCGCCATCCTGTTTTTTGCCTCCGACCTGTCGGTCGCGGCGCTGCGTCTCGTGCAGACCACCTGGCCGACCTATGTCATCGGATTGCCCCTCTATTATGCGGGTCAGGTCTGCCTCGCGCTGAGCGTCTCGCAGTCGCGGTCCCACTGAGGCGTTCCTTTGAAGCGCTCCACGAGGAAGTCGATGAAGGCGCGGACGCGGTACGACAGGTGGCGCGTGGGCGGGTACACGATGTAGGCCGGCGTCGTCGGCCACGCGTGGTTTTCGAGTATCGGCACGAGATTGCCGCGCCGGATGGCCTCGGCGGCGAGAAACGTCGGCTG
>JBFGYM010000192.1:0-3724 GCA_041587435.1 Woeseiaceae bacterium | reverse complement strand
CGCGTCATGAACGGGTCGCTGCAGAAGAAGACAAAAATCACGGTGATGTCGACCGGAGTGTCCTACAACGCGGACCGGGTCGGCGTCTTTACGCCGAAGATGCAGGATCGCGACGAGCTTCAGACCGGCGAAGTCGGCTTCGTGATCGCGGGTATCAAGGATATCTACGGCGCCCCGGTCGGCGACACGCTGACCAATACACGGCAGCCCTGCGCAGCGCCGCTGCCGGGGTTCAAGCAGATTCAGCCGCGCGTATTCGCCGGCCTGTTCCCGATCAATTCGGACGACTACGAGAGTTTTCGCGAGGCGCTGCAGAAGCTGCGGCTGAACGACGCGGCACTGCATTTCGAGCCCGAGACGTCGGCCGCGCTCGGTTTTGGATTCCGCTGCGGTTTCCTCGGCATGCTGCACATGGAAATCGTGCAGGAGCGGCTCGAGCGCGAATACGACCTCGAGTTGATTACCACGGCGCCGACCGTCGTGTTCGAGGTGGCCGACACGAAGGGTGAGGTCCATCACGTCGACAATCCGTCGAAGCTGCCGCCGGGCAACGAAGTTGCCGAGCTGCGCGAGCCGATCATTGCGGCGAACATCCTCGTGCCGGAAACCTACGTCGGCGCCGTCATCAAGCTGTGTGTCGAAAAACGCGGCGTCCAGACGCAGATGCGTTACCTCGGCGGCCAGGTGTCGCTCGAGTACGAGCTGCCCATGGCCGAAGTGGTGCTCGACTTTTTCGACCGGTTGAAATCGGTGAGCCGCGGCTTCGCCTCGTTCGACTACCAGTTTCTGCGTTTCCAGCCCGCGCAGCTCGTGCGCCTCGACGTGCTGATCAACGGCGACCGTGTCGATGCATTGTCGATCATCGTGCACAAGGAAAATGTGAGAACTCGCGGGCGCGAACTGGTCGAAAAGATGAGAGAATTGATTCCGCGGCAGATGTTCGATGTTGCGATCCAGGCCGCGGTCGGGAGCCAGATCATCGCGCGCAGCAACGTCAAGGCGCTGCGCAAGAACGTGACGGCGAAGTGCTACGGCGGCGACGTATCGCGCAAGCGCAAGCTGCTCGAGAAACAGAAAGCGGGCAAGAAACGCATGAAACAGGTCGGGTCCGTCGAGATTCCGCAGGAGGCGTTCCTTGCCGTATTGCGGGTGGAAAAGTGAATGAATGCCCTGGTACTTAATCTTGCGCTGATACTGACGGTCCTGACCGTGTTCACGGGCGTCGTCGTCGCGCTCGACAAGTTCGTCTGGAAAACGGGCGAGCGCGACAACCGCGAAGCGCGGCGCGGCGCGCGCGACACGCTGGTCGAATACTCGCGTTCGTTCTTCCCGGTCCTGCTGTTCGTGCTCGTCATCCGTTCGTTCGTCTTCGAGCCTTTCCGTATCCCGTCGGGGTCCATGATGCCGACGCTGCTCGAAGGGGACTTCATCTTCGTGAAGAAGTACGCCTACGGCCTGCGATTGCCGGTTACCGAGACCAAGATCATCGAAACCGGGGAGCCGCGGCGCGGCGATGTCGTCGTGTTTCGCCTGCCGTCGGACCCGAGCGTCAACTACATCAAGCGCGTCGTCGGACTGCCCGGAGACACCGTCGTCTACGAACGCCATCGCCTGACCATCAACGGCGAGACCGTACCCCTCGAGCCGAACGAGGGCAGCACCTGGAATGCGCCGGTCTACGTCGAAGACCTGGATGGACGCGTGCACGACATTCTGGTCATGAACCCCGAGTACTCGACCCGCGACAATACCTACCGTGTCCCGGACGGCCACTATTTCGTGATGGGCGACAACCGTGACCGCAGCAAGGACAGCCGTTTCATCGGCGCGATTCCGGAGACGTTCCTCGTCGGGGAGGCGGTCCGCATCTGGATGCACTTCGTTCCCTGGAACATGCCGGACTGGGGCCGCATCGGCGCCAAAATCCAATAATGTGGTGCCAGTCACTGATTTGGCCGCTAGAATTGCGATACCTTGCGCAAGATAGCGCGCGGGCAGCATGCACGGGCACGACGGAGACGAAGGTATGTCATTGAATTACCTTGAAAAAGGATGGAACAGGGGGCGCCAGGCCGGCATCACCACGCTGGGCCTGATCATCCTGGTCGCGTTCGTCGGCCTGTTCGCCTTTGCCGGTATCCGCCTGACGCCCGTGTACCTCAATTACATGAAGGTCGTGGGCGTCGTGGACGGCGTCGCTGCCGAATTCGATGGCGCCAACGCGAGCCGGGCAGACATCCGCAGTTCGATCTCACGCCGTTTCGACATCGAGAGCGTCGGCGAAATCACGGCGAAGGACGTGAAAGTGCTCAAAGTGGCCGAGGGCCACGAGGTCGCGGCGACCTATTCGCACAAGGCCCCGTTCATCGCCAACGTTTCGTTCGTCGTGGACTTCGACAAGCGCGCGACCATTCGCCGCTAGCCATACCGGCCGGCGGAGCGACCCGGCCGCAAAAGAGCGATCACATTGGACAAGGCCGAGACCTGGCTCGACAAATCACTGCTTTACCGGTTCAACGATACGAACCTCCTCGAGCTGGCGCTCACCCACCGCAGCGCGGACGGGCGTAACAACGAGCGGCTCGAATTCCTCGGCGATGCCGTGCTCGATTTCGTCATCTCCGAAGCGCTGTTCGACTTGCGCCCCGATGCGTCCGAGGGGGACCTGAGCCGGCTGCGCGCGTCGCTCGTGCGCGATACTTCGCTTGCACGGATCGCCACCGACCTCGGGCTCGGCGAACACATCATTCTCGGCAGCGGCGAACGCAAGAGCGGCGGGCACCGTCGCAAGTCGATTCTCGCGGACGCACTCGAGGCGATCTTCGGCGCTGTCTACCTCGACAGCGGTTTCGAAGCGGCCAGGGCCATGATCGAGCGCGTTTTCGCCACGCGCCTCGAGGAACTTCCCGATGCCGAGGCGCTGCGCGACCCCAAGACCCGCCTGCAGGAATGGCTGCAGGCGCGCAAGCTGAGCCTGCCGGACTACGATCTCGTCGACGTCGCGGGCAAGGCGCACGCGCAGACCTTCACCGTGTCGTGCACGGTGAAGGAGTTGTCGCAGACGACCGAGGGGCGGTCGACGTCGCGCCGCAAGGCCGAGCAGGACGCCGCGCGGCACATGCTCGAACGCCTGTCGGGAACGCCGTCGTGAGTGCGCACCGCGCCGGGCTGGTTGCCGTGATAGGCCGCCCGAACGTCGGCAAGTCGACGCTGATCAATGCCATCGTAGGCCGTAAAGTGAGCATCGTGACGGCAAAACCGCAGACGACGCGGCACCGCATCCTCGCCGTGCACACGAGCGACGACGCGCAGATCGTTTTCGTCGATACACCGGGCCTGCATCGCAAGGCGGGCCGCGCGATGAACAGGCTCATGAACCGCACCGCGGCCAATGCGCTCGCGGATGCGGACGTCGTGCTGTTCGTCAGTGACGCGAGCCACTGGACCAGCGAAGACGATGACGTGTTGCGGCGCCTGCGAAACGTACGCGCGCCCGTGATCGCGGTACTCAACAAGGTCGACAAGGTTCATCCGAAGGAAAAGCTGCTGGATGCGATGGCGCTGATGTCGGCACGCCTGGACTTTGCCGAGATCGTGCCGCTGTCGGCGCTGAAGGGCGACAATGTCGAGCCGCTGGTCGACCTGTTGCCGTCTTTCCTGCCCGAGTCGCCGCCGCTGTTTCCCGCAGACATGCACACGGACCGCAGCCGCGAATTCCATGCGG
>JBFGYM010000191.1:0-3855 GCA_041587435.1 Woeseiaceae bacterium | reverse complement strand
CGCGTCGCCGGCTTCCTGCAGGTTCATGCCGAAGTCGACCATGTTGATGATGACCTGGGCATGCCCCTGCGGCTGCATGGCGCCGCCCATGACACCGAAGCTCATCAACGGCTCGCCGTCCTTCATGACGAAGGCCGGGATGATCGTATGGAAGGGCCGCTTGCCGCCGGCGACGACATTGGCGTGGCCCTCGTCGAGGGCGAACAGTTCAGCACGGTTCTGCAACATGAAGCCGAGTTCGCCCGGCGTCATCCCCGACCCCATGCCGCGATAATTGCTCTGGATCAGCGACACCATGTTGCCGTCCGCGTCGGCGACCGCCAGGTAAATCGTGTCGCCGTCCTGCAGCTTCGCATCGCCCGGCGGGTACGACGCCGCGGCGCGCTGCGGCGAAATCAGTTTGCGGCGTTCGGCGGCGTATTCTTTCGAGATCAGCCAATCGACGGGCACGTCGGCAAAATCCATGTCGGCGTAGTATTTGGCACGGTCCTCGAAGGCGAGTTTCTTGGCTTCGACGAGCGTGTGAATGTAGTCCGCGCTGCCGAATCCCATTGCGGCAATGTCATAGCCCTCGAGAATGTTGAGAATCTGCAGCGCCGCGATGCCCTGCCCGTTCGGCGGCAACTCGTAGACGTCCCAGCCGCGGTAGCGGATCGATACGGGCGTGACCCATTCGGACTTGTGCGCGGCAAGATCGGCGTACGTCAGCAGACCGCCCTGCTCGGCCATGTACGCGTCAATGTGTCGCGCAATATCGCCCTTGTAGAATTCGTCGCGCCCTCTTTCCGCCAGCGTGGCATAGGTGTCCGCCAGGCGCGGGTTGCGGAACACCTCGCCCTTCTTCGGCACCTCGCCGTCCGGCATGAATGTCTCGGCGAAGCCGGCGTAGTCGCGAAAACGCCGCTGGTTGAGCTCGAAATAATGCGCAATGACCTCGGATACCGGGAAGCCCTCGCGCGCGTAGCCGATCGCCGGGGCCAGCACGGTCTTCATCGGCAGCCGGCCGTAGCGGCCATGCAGTTCGAACCAGCCGTCCACGGCACCCGGGACGCTGACTGGCAGCGGACCGAATTTCGGGATTGCCTCGATTCCTCGCTCGCGAAAAAACTCCAGGGTCATCGCGGCCGGCGCTCTGCCCGACGCATTCAGCCCGACGAGTTCCTTTTTCTCGTTGTCCCAGACGATGGCAAAGAGATCGCCGCCGATGCCGCATCCCGTCGGCTCCATGAGCCCCAGCGCCGCATTGGCCGCGATGGCCGCGTCGACGGCGCTGCCCCCGGCCTTGAGGATATCGAGCGCGATCTGTGTCGCGAGCGGCTGGCTCGTCGCGGCCATGCCCTGCCGCGCGATAACTTCGGATCGCGATGCGTGCGCCTTGCCGACGACGCGATCATAGCCCGGTTCATTCGCCATAACGATGCATCCAGCAAACAGGAAGAAGCCGCAACCCAGCCATATCAGTGTTCTCATGATGTTCTCCGCCGTGCTTGCGGGTCGCCCATGATGGCACTCGCGACAGGGCGCGGCAACAGGGTATGATCGCGCCATGAACGGCGATTTCTCGGACAGGAACCCGGCTCTCGGTGCCCTCTACGGCCGGCATCTCGACACCATTTGCGCCCGCCACGACGTCGCTTTGGACAAGGCCGGCGCCGGTCACGCGGTCATCTACTCGGGCAACCCGAAACTCGCCTTTCTCGACGACTATCATCACCCCTTCCGGCCGAACCCGCATTTCGTCGGCTGGGTGCCGCTGACGGCCCTGCCTTTTTCCTACATCGTCTACACGCCCGGCGAAACACCGGTGCTGGTCTATTACCAGCCGGAAGACTACTGGCACGTCGTGCCCGGAGCGCCCGAAGGGTACTGGACGCCGCACTTCGACGTCCGGATCGTGCACACGACCGACGACGTTGCAGCCCACCTCCCGGCGCACCGTGACAAGTGCATCGCGATCGGCGAATTCCATGATCCGGCACTCGCTTTCGGTATCGAGCGTGTCAATCCGACCACCGCGATCAACATCCTGCATTACCGGCGCGGCAGCAAGACCGAATACGAACTCGCCGTCATGCGCCTCGCGTCCGAACGCGCCGCGGCCGGCCATCTGGCCGCGGCGGCGGCATTTCGGGACGGGCTGCCCGAATTCGAGATTCACCGCGCCTTCGGCAAAGCCGTGAGCCATACGGACCGCGAACTGCCTTACAGCAACATCATTGCGTTGAACGAGCACGGCGCCGTACTGCATTACACCGACCTCGATCGCGAAGCTCCGGCTGCGCAGCGGTCTTTCCTGATCGATGCCGGGGCACAGGTACACGGTTATGCGGCCGACATCACCCGCACCTATGCCAACGGCGATGCGCGTTTCGAGCAGCTGATCGACCGCATGGAAGCCCTGCAACTGGCGATCGTGAGCCGCGTCGCGGCCGGCGTCGACTACCGGGAGCTGCACATCGAAACGCACCGCATGCTGGCCGACCTGCTCGTCGACGCAGATCTCGCCAACGGAAGCCCGGACAGCCTGCTCGAAACCGGCGTCACCTCCGCGTTCTTTCCGCACGGGCTTGGCCATCTTCTCGGCATCCAGGTGCACGACGTCGGCGGCCACCAGGCGGACGAGGCCGGCACCGTGATCGACCCGCCGAGCGGCCACCCGCACCTGCGACTGACGCGCGTGCTCGAGGAGGACATGGTCCTGACGATCGAGCCCGGGCTTTATGTCATCGACATGCTGCTCGACAACCTGCGCGGCTCGCCGGGCGAGGATCGAGTCAACTGGGACACGGTCGACTGGCTTCGGCCGTTCGGCGGAATCCGCATCGAGGACGACGTGCGCGTCATGCCAGGCGGATGCGAAAATCTGAGCCGCGACGCCTTCGCGCGCATCATGACGGTGCAAACCTGACTCTGCCTGCCGGGTTGCGGTGCACGATCGTCGATCTGACTTTCGGATTTCAATGAGTTAAACGCGGCCGGGCCTGGCACGTTTCCTGCAAACGACACGGTATGGCAACGTGGAATCGAAACGTGTCGATGCGTGCGTTGCGTGCGTTCCGTGCTGCGGCCAGGCGCTCCAGTTTTCGGCAGGCGGCAGACGACCTGTTCCTGACGGCATCCGCCGTGAGCCACCAGATCAAGCAACTGGAAGAAGCGCTGGCCATTCGCCTTTTCACGCGCCATCCACGTTCGCTGGAGCTGACGGAGGCCGGCCGCGCGTTTGCCGACGAACTCGAACCCGTCTTCGAGGAACTCGACCTGATCGTCGAGCGCCACGCCGGCAAGACAGCTCCGCCCGCATTGCGTGTTTCCGTACAGCCGTTCTTTGCCAGCGAATTGCTCGTGCCCCGCCTGTCGGCCTTTCTCACGGACAACCCGGGCAGTTCCATCCGGGTCGACACGACGGATGACGAGTCCAGGAATCCCGACCGGTCGGCCGATGTGTCGATCCGGCTGTTTTCGTCGCCACCCTCGGAGCAGGTCGCCGACCGGCTTTTTTCGCTGCGACTGCTGCCTGTCGGGTCACCCGGCTTCTATGACACGGTCAAGGTCGTGGCCGGTCGAATAACCAGCGCATTTCCCCTGATCGTGCACGACGTGCGACCAAAAGCATGGCAGCACTGGGCCAGGTCATCGGGCATACGCCTGCCACGCCGTACGCCGACGATTCAACTGAACTCGATGATCTCCGTAGCGCGCGCAGCCGAACAGGGACTCGGCGCGGCGTTGATGCCGGCACAGCTTTGCGCCGCGTGGATCGAATCGGGCGCGCTGACGCCGCTTTTCGATCACGAACTCGAGTCGAAGGAAGCGTATTACCTCACCTCCAATCGTGACGACTGCGACACGGGCCCT
>JBFGYM010000190.1:0-3896 GCA_041587435.1 Woeseiaceae bacterium | reverse complement strand
TGGTAGATGCGCGCGAAGGTGCTCTCCGGGATCACCGCCTTGGTGTCTTTCGGCCGGCCGTCCGGTCCCCACATCTTGCCGCCGTTACGGATCATGGCGGGCATCGACGCGTCGACGATTACGTCGCTCGGCACGTGGAAATTGGAGATGCCCTTGGCCGAATCGACCATCGCGACCTCCGGTCGGCGCTCGTGGCACGCGTGCATGTCGCGCAGAATCTCCTCACGCAATGAACCGGGCAAGGGCTCGATCTTCGCGTACAGGTCGCTCAGGCCGTTGTTCACGTTGACGCCGAGTTCCTCGAACAGCTCGCCGTGCTTGGCGAACGCATCCTTGTAGAAGACCTTCACGGCGTGACCGAAGACGATCGGGTGGGAGACCTTCATCATCGTCGCTTTGACGTGCAACGAGAACATCACGCCCGTCTCGTACGCGTCCTGCATCTGTTCCTCGTAGAACTCGCAAAGCGCCTTCTTGCTCATGAACATGCTGTCGACGATCTCGCCTTCCTCGAGCTCGATCTTCGGTTTCAGCGTCAGCGTCTTGCCACTTTTTGTCTCGAGCACCATGGCGACGTTGCAGGCCCGGTCCATCGTCTTCGATTTCTCGCCCGAGTAGAAGTCGCCGCCGTGCATGTGCGATACGTGGGAGCGCGAGGCCTGGCTCCATTTTTCCATCGGGTGAGGGTGTTTCTGTGCATAGCGCTTGACGGCCGCCGGGGCGCGGCGGTCCGAGTTGCCCTCGCGCAGGACCGGGTTGACGGCGCTGCCGAGAACCTTGCCGTAGCGCTGGCGAATCGCCTTTTCCTCGTCGGTTTCGGGGTCGTCGGGAAAGTCCGGTACCGCGAAACCCTTGGATTGCAGTTCCTCGATGGCCGCCTTGAGCTGCGGCACCGAGGCGCTGATGTTCGGCAGCTTGATGATGTTCGTGTCCGGATCCTGCGTGAGCCGGCCGAGCTCGGCCAGGGTGTCCGGAACCCGTTGCTCGGGCTCGAGAACGTCGGAGAATTCCGCGAGGATGCGCGCGGCCACGGAGATGTCGCTCTCCGTGATCTCGATGCCCGCGGACTTCAGGAAGGCGCGAATGATCGGCAGCAGTGAATAGGTTGCCAGCAGGGGTGCTTCATCGGTGAGCGTGTAGAAGATGTTCGACGTTTTTGGGCTCATTCGCCTGGTTCCGGTAAAGGTTGATTCTGGATGCCGCCCGCATTCTACACGGACTTGGGATCTTCAGCGCACCGACGCCCACTGCTCGTCGGTCGCGACCATCGTCAGCACGTCGTATTGCGCGACGACCTCGTCGTCCTGGTTGGTCACCTCGGTGTCCCAGCGGACCTCGCCGTAACCGGTCCCCGCGCGCAGGGTCTTCTGCTTGCAGGTCAGCCGGACCCTGAGCGAGTCGCCGTAGTTGACCGGCTTGGCGAAGCGCAGGTCGTCTACGCCGTAGTTGGCGAGCACCGGCCCGAAATCGGGGTCGACGAAGAGACCGGCCGCGAACGACACGATCAGGTAGCCGTGCGCCACGCGGCCGTCGAAGAACGGGTTCTTCGCCGCGGCTTCCTCGTCGGTGTGCGCGTAAAACGTATCGCCCGTGAATTCGGCGAAATGCTGGATGTCCTCGAGCGTGACCTCGCGCGCGTCGGTGCGCAGCGTGTCGCCGATCTCGAGCTGCTCGAAGGTCTTGCGAAACGGGTGCACGCCGGGGTTTTTTTCGTCGGCCCCTTTCACCCAGCGATTGCCGATCGCCGTCAGCGTCTGTGGCGCTCCCTGCAGCGCCGTGCGCTGCATGTAGTGCTTGACGCCGCGGATGCCGCCCATCTCCTCGCCGCCGCCGGCCCGGCCCGGGCCGCCGTGGACGAGGTGCGGCAGCGGCGAGCCGTGCCCGGTCGACTCGGCGGCGCAGTGGCGATTGATGAGCACCATGCGGCCGTGGTACGCGGCCGTGCCGAGCACGAGTTCGCGCGCCACGGCATCGTCGTTCGTGATGATCGAACCGGCGAGACTGCCTTCCCCCATGCGCGACAGCCGGATGGCCTCGTCGAGGCCCGAGTACGGCAGCACCGTGCTGACCGGGCCGAACGCCTCGACGCTGTGTACCGAGCGCGCCGTCAGCGGCTTCTCGCAGAGCAGCAGGGTGGGCATGAAGAACGCGCCCTTCTTCGCGTCGGCATCGACGACGTCGAAGTCGTCACTGCCGCCGAAGACGATGTCGGCCTGCTGCGATAATTCGTGGACGCGGTCGCGAACCTCGTCGCGCTGTCCCTGGCTCGCCAGTGCGCCCATGTCGACGTCCTTGCTGGCCGGGTTGCCGATGCGGATGTCGCCGAGCGCATTGGCCAGCGCCTCGGTCACCTCGCCGGCGATCGTGGACGGCGCGATGATGCGCCGGATCGCGGTGCACTTCTGGCCCGCCTTGCTCGTCATCTCGCGGACGACTTCCTTGATGAACAGGTCGAACTCGGGCGTGCCGGGCAGGGCATCGGGGCCCAGGATCGACGAATTGAGCGAATCCGTCTCCGCTGTGAACGCCACCGACTCGCTGACGACGCGCGGGTGTGCCTGCAGGAATTCGGCCGTGCTCTTGGAGCCCGTGAACGCAATCGTGTCCTGGCAGTCGAGGTGATCGAACAGGTCGCCGACGCTGCCGCAGATGAGCTGCAGGGCGCCGTCCGGCAGGATGCCCGACGCGTTGATGCGGCGCACCATGAGTTCCGTCAGGTAGGCCGTGCTCGACGCGGGCTTGACGATCGCCGGCACGCCGGCCAGCAGCGTCGGCGCGAGTTTCTCGAGCATGCCCCAGCACGGGAAGTTGAAGGCATTGATGTGCACGGCCGCACCGAGCTTCGGCGTGTAGATATGCTGACCGACGAACGTGCCGTTGCGCGAGATGGCCTCGGGCGGCCCGTCGAGGTAGACGTGGTCGTTGGGCATCTCGCGGCGGCCTTTCGACGAGAACACGAACAGCGTCGAGATGCCGCCGTCGATATCGATCCAGCTGTCGCTCTTCGTCGCCCCGGTCTCGGTCGACAGGGCGTAGAATGCCTGCTTGTGTTCCATGAGGTACTTGGCGAGGCTTTTCAGCATCTCGCCGCGCTCGTGGAACGTGAGTTTGCGCAGGTTTCGGCCGCCCACGTTGCGCGCGTGCCGCAGGACGTCGGCAAAGTCGAGGCCGGCGCTGGTGATGCTCGCGACGGGCTTGCCGCTGACCGCGCTCGTCAGGGTCGTACCGTCGCCGTCGCCGTCGACCCAGCGGTCGAGGACGAGGTTGCCGAGTTTCTTTGTCATACGAAATGCAGCCTGATTTGAAAAAAACTGTATCGGATTGTACGGTCGGCCCGATATGAGCGTCCAGCGCAGCTGCCAGCAACTCGTCGACGAATTCCGGTCGCGCCCGACCCTGCGCGCGGGCTCGCTGATCACGACCGTGTTCGGCGATTCGATCGCGCCGCGCGGCGGCACGGTGTGGCTCGGCAGCCTGATCCGGGCGCTGGCCGAATTCGGCGTCAGCGAACGCCTCGTGCGCACCTCGGTTTTCCGGCTGGCGAAAGACGGCTGGCTGCAGTCGCAACAGCTCGGCCGGCGTTCCTACTACAGCCTGACCGACACGGGCCGCGAGCGCTTCGAGCAGGCGACGCATCGCATTTACGGCGCGCCCGTCGATCACTGGGACGGGCAGTGGTGCCTGTTGCTGCTGTCGGCGCTCGATACGCCGACGAAGGAGACCGTGCGCCGCGAGTGCGGGTGGCTCGGCTTCGGGCCGATGTCGGCCAACGTGCTGGCGCATCCCGCGCCGGACCTGGCCGACCTCGACGTGACGATGCGGCGCCTCGGCGTTGCGGAAACGCTCGTCGTCCTGCGCGGGCAGACGATCCGCGGCGACACGGCCATGCGGGAACT
>JBFGYM010000189.1:0-3982 GCA_041587435.1 Woeseiaceae bacterium | reverse complement strand
TTCGCGGCTGCCGGCTCCCACGGCGCGGAAATACGCCTGCGACCCCAGGATGAGGTGGCGATCACGACGACGCGGCTGCCCGCGGATGCAAGTGCCGCGCTGACCGAATTTGCCGACGCTCACGACGGGGTTATCGTCGAGCACAAGAGCAGCGGCGCCTCGCTGCATTACCGCATGGCGCCGCAGCTCGAGGCGCAGTGCCGCGCCCTGGTCGACCAGTTGATGGGAGCGCTCGAACCGGATTTTCGGCTGATCGCCGGCAAGATGGTCTTCGAGATTGCCCCGCGCGCCCACGACAAGGGCGCGGCCATTCGCGCGATGCTGGAACACGCACCGTTCCTGGACCGGCAGCCGGTGTTCGTGGGCGACGACGTGACAGACGAGGACGGATTTCGTAGCGTTAACGCCCTTGGCGGCATCTCGATCCGCGTCGGCCTCAAACACGACACATCGGCTGCGTATACACTGGAGGACGTCGCCGCCGTGCGGCACTGGATGTCGTCGTTAATGAAACAGGACTCGCGGCAGGCGGGTATCGGAGCAGAGTTTGACTGACCTGAATCTGGGCGTCATCGGTAATTGCCAGATCGCATCATTGATCGATAATCGCGGCACGATCGTGTGGTCCTGCATGCCACAGTTCGATTCGGATCCTGTCTTTTGCCGCCTGCTGCGGGACGAAAAGGAGACCGACGCGCCCGGCTTTTTCGAGATCGAACTCGCCGACTTCTCGCACAGCGAGCAGGCCTACCAGACCAACACGCCTATACTGGACACCGTCCTGTACGACGCAAACGGCGGCGCCGTGCGTATCACCGACGTCGTGCCTCGATACGGCTATATGGGCCGTATGTTCAATCCCGTCATGCTGATGCGCCGCATCGTGCCCGAGTCGGGCAGCCCGCGCATTCGCGTTCGCCTGCGGCCGGCACGAGACTACGGTGCTTCGCCCTGCGATACGACGCATGGCAGCAATCACATTCGTTACCTCGGCTCGGACACCAATCTCAGGCTGACCACCAACGCGGCGCTGACCCACGTGCTGGAGGAGAACCTGTTCCTTCTGGACAAGTCCCTCTACCTGATACTCGGGCCGGACGAGAGTATCCCGGAATCCTGCGACGATACGTTCCACAACCACTACCGCTCGACGCGGCACTACTGGCAACTGTGGGCCCGCGGGCTGTCGATCCCGTTCGAGTGGCAGGAGGCGGTGATCCGCGCCGCGATTACTCTGAAGCTCTGCACCTTCGAGGACACCGGCGCCGTCGTCGCCGCGCTGACGACGTCGATACCCGAGGCGGCGGACAGCGGGCGCAACTGGGACTACCGGTTCTGCTGGCTGCGCGACAGCTATTTCGTCGTACACGCGCTGAACCGGCTCGGCGCGACGACGACGATGCAGGGCTACCTCGACTACATCATGAACATCGCGGTTGCGGCCGGCGAAGATGAACTCAAGCCGCTGTACGGCATCAGCGGACGCTCGCTGACGGACGAGAAGATCGTCGAGTCGCTGTCCGGGTACCGCGGAATGCCGCCGGTGCGGCGCGGCAACCAGGCCTTCGAGCAGGTCCAGAACGACGTCTACGGCGCCGTCATCCTGTCGGTGATGCAGTACTTCTTCGACAACCGCCTGATAAAGTCCGGCACGCTGGCGGAGTTCAAGCGCCTCGAGCCGCTCGGGGAATGGGCCCGCAAGAAATACGACCAGCCCGATGCGGGGCTCTGGGAATACCGCGGCCGGCAGCGCGTACATACGTTCTCCAGCATCATGTGCTGGGCGGCCTGCGACCGGCTGTCGAAGATCGCCGGCAAGCTCGGGGAAGGTGACAGCGCAACTTACTGGCGCTCGGCTGCAGAGGCGATACGCGAGGAAATCCTGGAGCGCGCCTGGGACCCGGAGCAGGAGTCTTTCACCGAGAGCTTCGGCCGACCGGAGATGGACGCCAGCCTGCTGACGATGCACGACATCGGCTTCATCGACGCCGATGATCCCAGGTTCGTATCGACGGTCGAGTGCATCGGCAAGCACCTGCTTCGCGACAAGCACATGTTCCGTTACATAGCCGCCGATGACTTCGGCGAGCCGGAGAATGCGTTCAATATCTGTACGTTCTGGTACATCGACGCGCTGGCCAGCATCGGCCGGGGCGACGAGGCGCGCGAACTGTTCGAGAACATGCTCTCACTGCGCAACCCGCTGGGCCTGCTGTCCGAGGACATCGATCCCGCCACCGGAATGCTGTGGGGCAACTTCCCCCAGACCTACAGCATGGCCGGCATCATCAACGTGGCGGTTCGACTGAGCCGCTCCTGGGAGGAGGCGATGAGGTCGCCTTGACGAAGCAATGACGAAACCGATGGACGGACGGCTGATAATCGTCTCCAACCGCGTGGCGAAGCCGAAAAAGCGCGGGGCCGCGGCAGGCGGCCTCGCCGTGGGCGTGCTCGCCGCACTCAGCGAACAGGGTGGGATGTGGTTCGGCTGGAGCGGCAAGCTGACCAGCAGGAGCGACAGCGAACCCGAGATCATCCGCGATGACGGTATCGACTACGCGACGATCGCCCTCAACGAAAAGGATTTCGAGCACTATTACAACGGTTTCAGCAACAAGGTCCTGTGGCCCGTCTTCCATTACCTGCTCGATTTTCTCCAGTACGACTCCGCCGATTTCGATGGCTACCGGCGCGTCAACGCGCTGTTCGCCCGCAAGCTCGCATCGATGGTAAAGCCCGGCGACGTTATCTGGGTACACGACTATCACCTGATTCCGCTCGCCGCCGAGTTGCGCGACGCCGGGCTCGACAACCCGATAGGCTTCTTCCTGCACGTGCCGTTTCCGAGCTACGAGGCTTTTCGCGCCATCCCGCACAACGAGTTTCTGCTTCGATCGCTCACGGCCTATGACCTTCTCGGCTTCCATACGCATCGTGACCTGAAATCGTTCCACACCTGCCTTGACGAACCATTCATCGATGCAAACTGGGTCGACGAGAATCGGGTCTCGGTCGGCGATGGCGTGCTCAAGACAGGTGTCTTCCCGATCGGTATCGACGTCGACGGCGTACAGTCCTTGGCGCTCGACTCGCAAGCCGCGAACACCGTACAGCGGATGGCCGCAAGCCTGGAGGACAAGCAGCTGATCATCGGGGTCGATCGCCTCGACTACAGCAAGGGCCTGAAACAGCGGCTGCTGTCCTACGAGCGCTTGCTGGAGCGCTACCCGAACGCACAACGCAACGTTACGTTCATGCAGATCGCGCCGCCCACGCGCATGGGCGTGCGCGCCTACGACGAAATCCGCGCCGAACTCGAGCAAACGTCCGGGCGCATCAACGGGCGCTTCGCCGAGAGCGACTGGGTGCCGATCCGCTATCTCAACAAGGGTGTCGACCGCAAATCCCTGATGGGTTTCTTCCGCAATGCCCACGTCGGCCTGGTGACACCCCTTCGCGACGGCATGAACCTCGTCGCCAAGGAGTACGTTGCCGCCCAGGACCCGGACGACCCGGGCATGCTGGTGCTGTCCAGCCTGGCAGGAGCCGCCTGCGAGCTGACCGACGCCGTCATCGTCAATCCCTACGACCGCGACGATGTCGCCGACGGCATAGCGACGGCGATCAGCATGCCGCGAGAAGAGCGCAAGTCGCGCTACGCGGCAATGATGAAGGTGTTGAAGAAGAATGACATCCGCGCCTGGCGCACGCGTTTCATCGGCGAATTGACCGACAGAAAACAGCCCTGAGGGCATCGGGCGATGCCCTCCATGATGCGAAGCCTCTCCATGATGCGAAACCCGACAAAAGCCGCTCTCAGCCGCCGGAGATCGCCCCGATGATTATGAACGGCACCTCGCCCGACGCGACCGGCGGCGGCAGCTCGGCATTCGCCGGGTCGAACGTCACGTCCTTGCCGTTCGCGTAGAAACGAACCTTCGGCCGTCGATTCAGCGTCGCATGCTCCCGAATCGTGCCGCGC
>JBFGYM010000188.1:0-3988 GCA_041587435.1 Woeseiaceae bacterium | reverse complement strand
GTCACGCCCTTGGCGAACGGCATGAGATCGGGCTTGACGCCGTAGAAGTCCGATCCGAACCACGCGCCGAGCCGACCGAAGCCCGTGATGACCTCGTCGGTGATCAGCAGGATGCCGTATTCGTCACAGATCCGCTGCACTTCGGGCCAGTAGCTATCCGGCGGGACGATGACGCCGCCGGCCCCCTGGATCGGCTCGCCGATGAACGCCGCGACGCGGTCGGCGCCGACCGCGTGGATCTTTCGCTCGATCGCGCGTGCGCACGCCAGCCCGAACTCGTGTTCGGACAGCTTGCGGTCGCTGCCGAACCAGTATGGCTGCTCGACGTGCACGATGCCCGGGATCGGCAGCCCGCTCTGCCGGTGCATCGGCTTCATGCCGCCCAGGCTCGCTGCCGCGACCGTCGAACCGTGGTAGGCATTCCTGCGGCTGATGATGGTGTGGCGCCTGGGTTCTCCCATCAGGTCCCAGTACGTGCGGACCATGCGCACGATCGTGTCGTTGGCCTCCGAGCCGCTGCCGGCGAAGAAGACCCGGTTGAATTGCGTCTGGCTGAACTCGGTGAGCAGGGTCGCGAGCTCGATCGCCGGCGGATGCGCGCACTGGAAGAAGTTGTTGTAGTACGGCAGTTCCTTGAGCTGTTCGGTGGCAGCGTCGATCAGCTCCTCGCGGCCATAGCCCGCGTTGACGCACCAGAGTCCCGACATGCCGTCGAGGATCCTGTTGCCGTCCGCGTCGAAGATGTAGACGCCCTCGGCCCGCGAGATGATCCGCGAGCGCTTCTCGTGCAGGGCCTTGTGATCCGTGAACGGATGCAGGTGATGTTCCCTGTCGAGTTCCTGCCAGTCTTCGCGGGAACGCTTTTCGATTGCTGCCATTACCGACCTCCACGACCGGCTCGCCGCGCGGCGGCGATTCAAACGTTGAACATCAGGATCTCCCGCTCGTACGGCGTGATGATCTCCTGGAACTCCCGGTACTCGTCGTCCTTGAGCGCCGTGTACAGCGTGACGAATTCTCCGCCGAGGATGCTGCGCAGCGCCTCGCTGCCGCGCATCGCCTGGATTGCCGGGTAGATGTCGCGGTGCAGCCCGCTGCCGCTGCCGTAGGCGCTGCCCGTCGTCTCGGGCGTGGGCGTGACTCCCTCTATCATGCCCAGGAATCCGCAGGCCAGCGACGCGGCGACGACGAGGTACGGGTTGACGTCGGCGCCGGCCACCCGGTTCTCGATACGCCGTGCCTCGGGCTCCGCATCGGGAATGCGCAGCCCCACCGTCCGGTTGTCGACCGCCCAGGCCAGGTTGACCGGCGAAGAGTCCGGGTTCATGAAGCGGCGATAGGAATTGACGTAAGGGGCGAAGATCAGCATCGCCTCGGGCATGTACTTCTGCAGCCCGCCGATGAAATTGTAGAAAAGTTCGCTCGGCTCGCCGTTGGCCGCGGAAAACACGTTGTTGCCCTGCTTGTCGATGACGCTCTGGTGAACATGCAATGCGCTGCCGGCCTCCTCGGACATCGGCTTGGCCAGGAAGGTGGCGTGCATCTTGTGCTCGATGGCCGCCTCGCGAACGGTACGCTTGAAGAGAAAGGTCTGGTCCGCAAGGTCGACCGGGTTGCCGTGCAGCAGGTTGATCTCGAACTGCGCCGGGCCCATTTCCTGCGACAGCGTATCGAGGCGAATACCCTGCTCGTCGCAATAGGCATAAACGTCGTTGATGAACGGGTCGAAGTCGTTCATCGTATCGATGCTGTATGGCTGCCGTGCGCCTTCGGTGCGCCCGAGCCTGCCCTCCGGCGGCTCGGCCTCTTCGTTCGGGTCCGAGTGCGGGCTCAGGAGGTAGAACTCGATTTCCGGCGCCACGATCGGAACCCAGCCGCGCGCCTCGTACTTAGCGAGCACGTGCCGCAGGACGTTGCGTGGCGACTGGGCGACGGCCGAGCCGTCGCGGTGGTAGCAGTCGACAAAAACCGATGCGGCAGGATCGGTCGCCCAGGGCACGGTTCTCAGGCTCGACGAGTCGGCGACCAGCAGCATGTCACGGTCCTCGACGTTGTTGTCGTCCTCGATGTACTGCCCCGAAATCGTCTGCGCGAAAATCGACTCGGGCATCTTCATCTCACCGCCGCCGAACTTGTCGGCCGGGAGCACCTTGCCTCGTGCCGAACCCGCCATGTCCGGAACGAATGCCTCGACGTCCTCGATCCGCCGCTCCCGGAGCCAGGTTTCAAAAATGTCGTTCTTGTTCACTTCACACCTTTCGCCGGCACGCGCGCTCCCTGCACGCGTCGCCGAACGCCTTGAAAATCGCCCTCGAAAACTCGTTTTCCATCACCTGCCATTCCGGGTGCCACTGAACCGCCAGCGCAAACGCTTGCGTGTCGTCGACGCGAAACGCTTCGATCAGGCCGTCGTCGGCAATCGCCTCGACACTCACGCCGTCCGCCAGCCGCGCGACGCCCTGCGCATGCAGGGAGTTCACCGTGACCCGGCCGTTGCCGCTCAGGCCGCGCAGCAGGCCGCCTTCGACGAGGTCGACCTCGTGGGCCGGGCCGTACTGCACGTCCAGCGGGTCGTCCTTGTTCTCGAGATGATTGTGATACCCGGCGACCTCGTGCACCTTCTGGTGCAGCGTGCCGCCGAGCGCCACGTTCAGTTCCTGGAAACCCCGGCAAACCGCGAACAACGGCACGCCGAGCTCCAGCGCCCGTCTCGCGAGCGGCAATGTAACGCCGTCACGATGGGCATCGTGCAGTGTGCCCTCCTCGCTCGGCCCGCCGCCGTAATGGTGCGGCTCGACGTTGGAGTAACTGCCGGTAAGGAATATGCCGTCGAACCGCGCCAGCAGCTCGTCGATGTCGACGTCACCGGGCAACACCGGCGTCATCAGCGGCAGCGCGTCGGCCGCCTGGATGATCGCTGCCAGGTATTTCTCGCCGACCATCTGGAACGGATGCGGGTCTATGATCCGCCGGTCTGCCGGCACTCCGATGACAGGTCTTGTGTCCATTCAATAGCGTTCTTCACTGGCCGCGCGACGCGCGCGATGTTAACACGGCGTTGCGCCCCGGCCGCCGGGCCCCAGGCTGTCCGCGGCCCTGCAAAGCGCGGCGCCGAACTGCGCACGGCGCGGCGCGGACAGGCGCTGTGTGGGGCCGCAGATCGACAGCGCGCCGACGACCTCGCCGGCGCTGCCGCGCACGACCGTGGCCACGCCCGAGAAACCCTCCTCCAGTTCGTCGACCGTCTCCGCGAAGCCGCGCCGGCGAATTTCCCCGAGCTGCCGGCTCAACTCCTCGCGCCTCGTGATCGTATTCGGCGTCAACGCGTCGAGGCGCTCGCCGAGCCGGCCGGGGCCGTCGTCGGCAAAAGCGATCACGGCTTTCCCCGTCGATGTGGCGTGCAGGGGCCAGCGCGTGCCGATGTTGACGGCGGCGCCGAGGAAGTGGCTCCCGCTGACCTCGTCGAGGATCAACATCGAATCGTCGACCGGCACCTCCAGCGTCGCCGTCTCGCCGCTCTCCCTCGCGAGGGTCTCGAGGTAAGGCCGCGCTCGCAGTCGCAGGTCGTTGCTCGTCAGCGCCTGCACGCCGAGCGCCATCAGCGCCCGCCCGAGCCGGTACGCGCCGCTCTGCCCCGACCGGTCCACGAAACCCTCCGACTGCAGCGCGGCGAGCAGGCGATGCGCCGTCGCCTTGTTCAGTCCGGACTTCGCGCTGGCGGCCGCCAGCGTCAGTTCGGGCTGCTCCGGCGTAAACAGTTTCAGGAGCCGGAGAGCGCGCAATGCCGCCTGCGCGCCCTGCGGTGGCAGTTTGCCTTGCATCAGGTGTTCCATATAGTGTGCTGATTTTTCACATTATGATAACAGTGTCCGGCTTGCGGCGCACCCGGAAATCACCGATGCTCGCCGGGTAAGCAATGACCAAGACCAGGACGAAATCGCTGAGCGCCGAGTTGCGGGCGGTGCAGCGCAAGCATGGCGCGTTCCGC
>JBFGYM010000187.1:0-3994 GCA_041587435.1 Woeseiaceae bacterium | reverse complement strand
GGGGCCGTCGGCCATCGGCATGCCCGAACTCCACAAGCTCACACCCTATCTCGGGCTGCTGCAGAATCGCGGCTTCAAGGTCGCGTTGCTGACCGACGGCCGCATGTCCGGCGCGTCGGGCAAGGTGCTGGCCGCGATACAGGTCGTGCCCGAAGCGGCGCACGGCGGACTGATCGGCAGGATCCGCGACGGCGATGTGATTACGATCGATGCGGAATCCGGCGACCTGCACGTCGCGGCCGACGACATCGAAACCCGCGAGCCCGTTGCCAACGATGCGGCGTCGCACGCTTTCGGCATCGGGCGCGAGTTGTTCGCGGCATTCCGCGAGCGTGCATCGAGCGCGGAAGAAGGAGCCAGTTTCTTCTCCAACTGACCGGTCTGCGCGTAGTAACATGCGCCCGACCGTGACTGACCGATTCGATATCCTGATCATCGGTGCCGGCGTTTCCGGCATCGGCATTGCGTGCAGGCTGCGCCGCGAGTTTCCGGACAAGCGCCTCGCGATCCTCGAACGCCGCGCCGCGATCGGCGGCACCTGGGACCTGTTCCGGTACCCGGGTATTCGTTCGGACTCGGACATGTTCACCTACGCCTACGAGTTCCTGCCCTGGGACAAACCGGACATTTTCGCCGGCGCCCGGACGATCCGGGACTACGTCTCCGCGGCGGCCGACACCTTCGACCTCAGCAAGGACATTCGCTTCGGGCGGAGGGTCGTCAGCGCGGACTGGGATTCGTCTTCGTCGACCTGGACCGTGGCCGCCGAGCGCGATGACGACGGCGACACCGAACGCTATGCGTGCGGGTTGTTGATCGCCTGCACGGGTTACTACGACTACGAACGCCCGTATGCACCGGATTTTCCCGGCGTGCAGGACTATTCCGGGCAATTCGTGCACCCGCAGCACTGGCCGGACGACCTCGACTACCGCGGCAAGTCGGTCGTCGTGATCGGCAGCGGCGCCACGGCCGCGACGCTGGTGCCGGCGATGGCCGGGATTGCCCGCAATGTCACGATCGTGCAACGCTCGCCGTCCTACTATTTCAATGTGCCCGCGAGAGAAATCCTGTTCCGGCCGCTGGCCTGGCTGTTGCCGAAAACATTCGCGTCGCGCCTGCTGCGCAAGCGCAATCTCGTCATGCAGTACTGGCTCTACCAGGCCTGCCGCCGCTGGCCGAATGCCATGCGACGCCTGTTGCTGCGCCATGCCCGCAAGGCGCTCGGACCGGGCGTCGACATGCGTCATTTCACGCCGCGCTACGGCCCCTGGGACGAGCGGCTGTGCATCCTGCCCGAGGACGACCTGTTCAAGGCCCTGCGTCGCGGCGAGGCGTCCATCGTCACCGACGACATCGAGTCGTTCACGCCGGCCGGCCTGCGGCTGGCCTCCGGCGACGAACTCGAAGCCGACATCGTCGTCTCGGCCACCGGCTTCAACCTGCGCGTCTTCGGCGATGTCGCCGTGTCGGTGGACGGCGAGCCGTGCGCACCGCAGGACCGCATGATCTACAAGGGCGTCCTCGTCGAGGGCGTGCCCAATCTCGCGGCGATCTTCGGCTACATCAATTTCCCCTGGACTGCGAAAGTCGACCTGGCCGGCGCCTGGCTCTGCCGCCTGGTCCGCCACCTGGATGCGCGCGGCGCGACCGTGGCCGTGGCGCGTGATCGGGGATCGCACCGGCTCGACAGCAGCATCATGAGTGCGCTGAATTCCGGCTACGTGCGGCGCGGCGGCGCTGTCCTGCCGCGCCAGGGTTCGAAGCCGCCCTGGCAGGTCGCGCACGACTTCTTCCTCGATCGCAGGACGTTGCTCGAGGACCCGATCGACGACGGCATCCTGGAGGTCGCCTGATGAAGATACTGTTCCTCTGCACCGGCAATTCCTGCCGCTCGCAGATCGCCGAGGGCTGGGCGCGGCAGCTCGGCGGCGATGCCTTCGACGTCGAGTCCGCAGGCATCGAGACGCACGGCAAGAACCCGCGCGCGATCGCCGTGATGGCCGAGGCAGGCGTCGATATCGCGGGGCAGGCATCGACCAGGCTGACCGACGCGATGCTGGGAAGCGCCGACTACCTCGTGACGGTCTGCGGCCACGCCGACGAGCACTGCCCCGTGCTGCCGGCCGGCGTGCGCAAGGAGCACTGGCCCCTGCCCGACCCCGCGAAGGCCACGGGCACCGAGGACGAGATCATGGCCGTCTTCCGCCGCAGCCGGGACGATATCCGTCAGCGCGTGGCCGACCTGCTGCAACGACTGGCAAAAGATTCGGAGGCAACATGAGCGCAATCGACGAGCGCCTCTCCAGCATGAGCGTGTTCGAGCGCTATCTCACGGCCTGGGTCGCACTCTGCATCGTCGGCGGCATCCTGCTCGGCAAGCTGGCCCCGGGCGTCGCCGAAACGCTCGACGGCATGGCGCTCAGTGTCAACGGCGCGCCGGTCGTGTCGATCCCGATTGCGATCTGCCTGTTCCTGATGATGTACCCGATCATGGTCAAGATCGACTTCCACGAAGTCGTGAAGGCGGGCAAGGCCGCGCGGCCTGTCGGACTGACGCTGTTCATCAACTGGGCCGTAAAGCCGTTCACGATGTACGCGATCGCGAGCGTGTTTCTCGGCGGCCTGTTCCTCGGCTTCATCGGTCCCGACGCAACCGATCTCGTGAAGATGCCGCTGGGTGCCGACCTCGCCGTCGGAGACACCTACGGCTCGGGCACCGTCGTGTTCGTCAACGGCATGAAGATGCTCGAGGTCCCGCTGTGGCGCAGCTACCTCGCGGGCTGCATCCTGCTCGGCATCGCCCCGTGCACGGCGATGGTGCTGGTCTGGGGCTACCTCTCGAAAGGCAACGACGGCCACACGCTCGTCATGGTCGCCATCAACTCGCTGACGATGCTCGTCCTCTACGGCGTGCTCGGCGGCTTCCTGCTCGGCGTCGGCCGCCTGCCCGTGCCGTGGCAGGCCCTGCTGCTGTCGATCGGCGTGTACGTCGCGCTGCCGCTCGTCGCAGGGTACCTGTCGCGCAAGTGGATCATCGCGGCGAAAGGCGAGACCTGGTTCCGCGACAAGTTCCTGCACGTGCTGACGCCCGTCACGATCACGGCATTGCTGCTGACCCTCGTGCTGCTGTTTTCGCTGAAGGGCGAGACGATCGTGCAGAACCCGCTGACGATACTCTGGATCGCGATCCCGCTGACGATCCAGACCGTCGTGATCTTCGCCCTGGGTTACGCGCTCGCGAAACTCCTGAAGCTCAGCTACGAGAACGCGGCGCCGACCGCGATGATCGGGGCGTCCAACCATTTCGAGGTCGCCATCGCCACGGCCGCGATGCTGTATGGCCTGTCGTCCGGCGCGGCCCTCGCCACGGTCGTCGGCGTCCTCATCGAGGTGCCGCTGATGCTCTGGCTGGTGCGCGTCTGCCTGCGCACCCGGGGCTGGTTCGAACAGGATCAGGCGCCGCGCTCGGCCAGCGCGTAGCGCAGCAATGCGGCGACGGTCAGCGCGTCGGTGATTTCGCCGCGCAGCACGAGATCCAGGGCTTCGCCTACGGGCAGCCGGCGAACCGTGATGTCCTCGGTCTCGTCGTGCTGCGTTTCGCCTGCGGTGAGGTCGCGCGCGACGAAGACGATGCCGAACTCGTTCGTGATCGAGTTGCTGAGGTGCATCCGCATCAGCTCGGTGAACTGCTGCGCCACGAGCCCGGTCTCCTCCCGCAGTTCGCGGCGCGCGGTCTCGAGCGGCTCCTCGCCCAGAGCCGCGCCTCCCATCGGCAGCTCCCACGAGTACGCGTCGAGCGTGTAGCGCGTCTGGCCCACCAGGAAAGTATGGTCCTCGGCATCAACGGGCAGGATCGCGACCGCGATGTTCTTGAACTGCACGTGCCCGTAGCGGTTGCTGCCGCCGCCCGGGTTCGTGACGTCGTCCTCGCGCACGACGATCCGGTCGTTCTCGTAAACGACGCGCGAGGAGTGCCGCTGCCATGCCATCG
>JBFGYM010000186.1:0-4043 GCA_041587435.1 Woeseiaceae bacterium | reverse complement strand
TCGCGCATGTAGACGTCGTTGCCGTCCTTGTCCTGGCCGAGCGCGTCATTGTAGAGATCGACCTTCATGTTGCCGGCGAGCGCGTAGGCGACGACGAGCGGCGGCGAAGCCAGGAAGTTGTGCTGCACGAGCGGGTGAATTCGGCCCTCGAAATTGCGGTTGCCGGACAGCACGCTCGCACCGACGATGTTGCCGGTCGTGACCGCGTTGGCGATCTCGGGCTTGAGCGGGCCCGAGTTGCCGATGCAGGTCGTGCAGCCGTAGCCGACCGTGTAGAAGCCGACGGCCTCGAGGTCGTCGATGAGCTGCGCCTTCTCGAGGTAGTCGGACACGACGCGCGAGCCCGGCGCCAGGCTCGTCTTGACCCAGGGCCGGGCCTTGAGGCCCCTGGCCGCGGCATTGCGCGCCAGCAGGCCGGCGGCCAGCATGACCGCCGGGTTGGACGTGTTCGTGCAACTCGTGATCGAGGCGATCAGGATCGAGCCGTCATCGATCTCGACGTTTTCGCCGTCGAGCCTCACGGTGCGCGGCCCGCCCTTGTCGCGTTTTGCCACGGTGTCGGCGAGGATCTTCTCGTACGATGACGCCGCGGCGCTCAGCGCGATGCGGTCCTGCGGGCGCTTCGGGCCCGCGATGCTGGGTTCGACATCGCCGAGATCCAGCTCGAGCACGTCGGTGTACAGCGCATTCGGCTGCCCGTCCTCGCGCCACATGCCTTGTTCCCGGGCATAGGCCTCGACGAGCGCGCACTGTGCCTCGTCGCGGCCGGACAGCCGCATGTAGCGGATCGTCTCGCCGTCGATCGGGAAGATGCCGCAGGTGGAGCCGAATTCGGGCGCCATGTTGCCGAGCGTCGCCCGGTCGGCCAGCGGCATCTCCGCGAGGCCGTCGCCGAAGAACTCGACGAACTTGCCGACCACGCCTTTCTTGCGAAGCATCTCGGTGCAGGTCAGCACGAGGTCGGTCGCCGTCGTGCCTTCCTTCAGCTTGCCGGTGAGCTTGAAACCGATGACGTGCGGAATCAGCATCGTGATCGGCTGGCCGAGCATGGCCGCCTCGGCTTCGATGCCGCCCACGCCCCAGCCGAGGACGCCGATGCCGTTGATCATCGTCGTGTGCGAGTCGGTGCCGACGACGGTATCTGGATACGCGCGGCGCACGCCGTCCTTCTCGGCATCGAATATCACGCGCGCGAGGTATTCGAGATTCACCTGGTGGACGATGCCGGTATTCGGCGGCACGACCTTGAAGTTGTTGAATGCCTGCTGGCCCCACTTCAGGAACTGGTAGCGTTCCTTGTTGCGCTGGAATTCGATCTTCGTGTTCAGGTCGAGCGCATTTGCCGCACCGTAGTGATCGATCTGGACCGAGTGGTCGATGACGAGTTCCGCAGGCGACAGCGGGTTGATGTCGTCCGCCGATCCGCCGAGCTTGACCACCGCGTCGCGCATGGCGGCGAGGTCGACGACGGCCGGAACGCCCGTGAAGTCCTGCAACACGACACGTGCCGGCGTGAACGAGATCTCGGTGCTCGGAGCAGCCTTCGGGTCCCAGTTGGCGAGCGCCAGGATGTCGTCGCGCGTCACGTCGCGCCCGTCCTCGTGGCGCAACAGGTTTTCCAGCAAGATCTTGAGCGAATAGGGCAGGCGGTCCACGTGGCCGTCCTTGACTGCGTCGAGGCGGAAAATCTCGTAATCCTTGCCACCTACGCTCAGCGTCGAGCGTGCGCCGAAGCTGTCCGTCATTGATGAATCTCCGGGGTCTTGTTTGTTCGGGCGGCCGGAAAAGCCGCGGGGAGCGCATTATAACGGAAGGGCCCGGGGGCTGCTTACCCCAATTGATCGATGACGGCGCCGCCGAGACATTGACTTTGGTCGTAGAACACGACGAACTGGCCCGGCGCCACGGCGCGCTGACGCTCGCCGAAACGCACGTCGAGACGGCCTGCACCAAGATCGCGCACCACGCAGTCCTGGTCGGGCTGGCGGTAGCGGACCTTCGCCGTGCATCGCAGGCCCTCGCCGAGGCCCGATGGCGGCCGGCCAATCCAGCTTGCATCGGTCGCGGTCAGGCCTTCGCTGAAGAGCAGTTCGTGCTCGCCCTGGGCCACGATCAGCGCATTGTCTTCGAGGTTCTTGGCAACGACGTACCAGGGCAGTTCGGGGCGGCCGTGAATACCGCCGATGTGCAGTCCCTGGCGCTGTCCGAGCGTGTAAAACATGAGGCCCTGGTGCTCGCCGACGACCTCGCCCCCGGGCGTACGCATCGGCCCGGGGTTGGCCGGCAGGTAGGTCGCGAGGAACTCGCGAAACGGCCGCTCGCCGATGAAACAGATGCCGGTGGAGTCCTTCTTGTCGTAAATGGCGAGGCCGCGGTCGCGCGCGATGCGCCGCACGTCGCCCTTCATGAGTTCACCGAGCGGGAACAGCGTTTGGGCCAGGGCCTCGGCGCTGACGGCGTGCAGGAAGTAGCTCTGGTCCTTGTCGGGGTCTCTGCCCTTGAACAGCGCGCCGTGGCCGTCCACGATGCCGCTGCGTGCGTAGTGCCCGGTTGCGAGCAGGTCGCCGCCGAGTCGTGTCGCGTAATCGCGAAACACGCCGAACTTGATCTCGCGGTTGCAGAGCACGTCAGGATTCGGCGTCCGTCCCTTGCGGTATTCGTCGAGGAAATACGAGAACACCTGGTCCCGGTACTGACGGGAGAAATTCACGTGATGCAGGGGTATGTCGAGCTGCGCGCAAACGCGGCGCGCATCCTGCAGATCCTCGGCCGCCGTGCAGTAACCGTCGTCGTCCTCCCAGTTGGTCATGTGCAGGGCATGGACGTCGTAGCCTTCATCCTTCAGGAGCACCGCGGCGACCGCCGAATCGACGCCGCCCGAAAGGCCGAGAATCACTCGCTGAGTCATTGCGCACGGATTCTATCACTCGCATAAGAGTGACAGTCACCGTAAGCTCAAGTGACAGTCACCTAAGTGCATCTTGTATCGACGCGGTATCGCAAACACCCCAACGTGTCGCATTCAAATCCTGATACAAGTTGGTGATAAGCCGTTGTTCCACAGTAATTAGGGTGACTGTCACCACAAGGAAGGGTGACTGTCACCTGAACAGTTCGAGGGAGAAAGTCGTGCAGAGACGAGTCGTGACGGCCATCATGGTGATCCTGTTGCTGGTCGGCTGTGAGCGATCGACGCCGACGAACGAGCTGGTTTTCGACATCACGTTCGACCCGGGACTGGCGGACACCGCCCAGGACGGGCGCCTGTTGCTGCTGTTGTCGACGAACGATGCCGACGAGCCGCGGTTCCAGGTCGGCAACTTCCCGGATTCGCAGCTGGTCTTCGGCATGAACGTCGAGGGATGGGCCGGAGGCGCTGTCGCACGCGTCGACAGGACCGCCACCGGTTTTCCGCTGGCGAGCCTCGCCGACGTGCCGCCGGGCCGCTACTTCGCGCAAGCCGTGCTGAATCGCTACAGGGACTTTCATCTTGCCAACGGGAAGGTCGTCAGTCTGCCGCCCGACCGCGGCGAGGGTCAGCAGTGGAATCGCAAGCCGGGCAACTTCTATTCGCTTCCCGTGCCGGTCGAGGTCAGGCAGGGCGGCGCGGCCATCGCGCTGTCGATGGACCGGGTGATCCCGGAGATCGAAGCGCCGCCGGACACGAAATACGTTCGCCACGTCAGGATGCGCAGCGAGCGGCTGTCGGAATTCTGGGGCGAGGACGTGTTTCTCGGCGCCCACGTGCTGGTGCCGGAGGGGTTCGATGAGCATCCCGATGCGCGCTATCCGCTGATGGTCTTTCACGGCCACTTCCCGAGCGACTTCGGCGGATTCCGGACGGAGCCGCCCGATCCCGATCTCGAGCCCGAGTACAGCGAACGATTCGGCGTCGAGGGCTACAACCTCATCGAGCAGCAGGAGGCCTACGGTTTCTACCGGCAGTGGACCAGCGACGACTTCCCGCGCTTCCTCATTGTCGAGATCCAGCACCCGACGCCGTACTACGACGACTCCTATGCCGTGAATTCGGCCAGCCAGGG
>JBFGYM010000185.1:0-4108 GCA_041587435.1 Woeseiaceae bacterium | reverse complement strand
ATTCCCTCAACCGGCTCGGTGAGATCGTGTTCGTTCGGACATTGAATAGCAGTCAGGTTGCGGTCAAACCCGATTATCTCGTTCGCTACATCGACTTTTCGTGCGCTGGCCATGGTAGTAATCATCGTCCGCCAAGGGTCAGTAGGAGAAACTATAGCGCGAGCGCTTTCATCCAGTCCTCGAAGGGTTCGCCCTGCGCTTCGTGGTCGCACAAGTCAATTTTTAGTGTCTTCATGGAATTCCCCTCGGTTGCACCCGGAAGTCATCTTATCTCGTATGCCATGGCCGATCGTCAAACCTTCAAGAGGCGCCTGACCGTGACCGCTTCTATGTTCGCAGGATTTTTTCCATCGCCTTGCCCCTGGCCAGCTCATCGATCAGCTTGTCCAGGTAGCGAATTTCGCGCATGGTCGGCTCCGCGACGTCTTCCACGCGCACACCGCAAACGACGCCCTTGATCAACGTCCGCGACGGATTGAGGTCCGGAGCTTCCGCAAAGAACGTCTCGAAATCCGTTTTCTTCTTGAGCTGTGCCGCCAGTTGCCGTTGGCTGTAACCGGTCAGCCAGCGAATGATCTCGTCCACCTCCGCTTTCGTGCGTCCTTTCTTTTCTGCCTTGGTGACATAGTGCGGATAGACACTGGCGAAGCTCGTTGTATAGATCCGATGTTTGCTCACGATCTCTTTACCCTCCGGTCGACATTGCCGGTCCGTATCAGCGGCAACGCCGTATCCGCCTTGATTTCCTTCAGCACGATGTTCGATCTTACCTGCGACACGCCTGGCAGGCGAAAGATGAAGTCGTCGAGAAACGCATTGTAAGCATCGATATCCTCGGCGACGACGCGCAGGTGAAAGTCCGCTTCGCCGCTCGTCGCGAAACACTCGAGCACCTCGGGATGGCGCAGCACCTCCTTGACGAAGCGTTCTACGTTTTTCTGCTCGTGGCGCGCCAGCGACACGTGGACGACGGCGGAGAAGTTGAAGCCGGCCTTGCGCGTGTCGACGATGGCCGCGTAGCGATCGATGATGCCGGCCGCCTCGAGACTCTTGACGCGCCGCCAGCAGGCCGAGCTCGACATGCCCGTCCGGTCGCCGAGCTCCTGCATCGTCAGGCGCGCGTCCCTCTGCAGCTCTGCGAGGATTCTGCGGTCCTTGTTCTCGAGCATCAGTTCTGTCCCGTTTTTTGCCAATTTCCGGAATATTATACCGAAAAATACGCCCTAAGCGGGATGATAGGCACCCCTTCGCGCGGCCGATGCGGGATACTGCCTCACCATGCTCGACAATTACGAACTCATCGACCGCTATCGCCGAGAGTCGGGACGCGTACTGCTGACCGGCACCCAGGCGCTCGTGCGCATCCCGCTGATGCAGCGCACGATGGACCAGGCGGCGGGGCTGAACACGGCCGGCTTCATTTCGGGTTACCGCGGTTCGCCGCTCGGCATGGTCGACCTCGAGCTGTGGCGCGCGCAGCGGTTTCTCGAGGAAAACAACATCGAGTTCCTGCCCGCCGTCAACGAGGATCTCGCTGCAACAGCGGTGCTCGGCTCGCAGCAGGTCGAGACCGACCCGGCGAGGCAGGTCGACGGCGTATTCGGCATCTGGTACGGCAAGGGCCCCGGGGTCGACCGCGCGGGTGATGCGCTGAAGCACGGCAATGCCTACGGCAGCTCGCCGCACGGCGGCGTGCTCGTCGTCGCGGGCGATGACCACGGCTGTATCTCGTCGTCGATGCCGCACCAGTCGGACGTTGCATTCCTGACCTTCATGATGCCGTGGCTCAACCCGGCCAACGTGGCCGAGTATCTCGAGTACGGCCTGTACGGTTTCGCGCTGTCGCGCTACTCGGGCATGTGGGTCGGGTTCAAGGCGATTACCGAGACCGTCGAGTCGGCGATGTCGGTCGAGTTGCCGCCCTATCCGCAGTTCGTGACGCCGACCGACTACACGCCGCCCGAGACGGGCCTGCACTACCGCTGGCCCGACTTTCCCGGCCCGCAGATCGAGGAGCGGCTCGAGCAGAAGAAATACGCGACGCTGGCGTTTGCCGCGGCCAACCCGATCGACCGCAAGATCTTCGATGTGCCGGACGCGAAGTTCGGCATCGTCACGACGGGCAAGGGCCACCTGGATCTCATGGAAGCGCTGCGCCTGCTCGGCATCGACAAACAGGAGGCGCGCCGCTTCGGCATCGACGTTTACAAGGTCGGCATGGTCTGGCCGCTCGAGCCGCACGGCGCTCTCGACTTCGTGCAGCGCAAGGCCGAGGTGCTCGTCGTCGAAGAGAAGCGCGGCATCATCGAGAGCCAGTTCAAGGAGTATTTTTACGACTACCCGGGCCGCAAACCCGAGGTCATGGTCGGCAAGTTCGATGAAAGTGGCAACCGCCTCGTCCCGTGGATCGGTGAACTGTCACCCCTCGAGCTGGCCCCCATCGTCGCGCGCCGGCTCGACCACGTGTACGGCGGCAGCCGCTTTTCGGAACGCGCGAGACAGTTGCAGGAGCGCGTGGCTGTCATCGATATTCAGGGCGCACAGCGCATCCCGTATTTCTGTTCGGGTTGCCCGCACAACACGTCGACGAAAGTCCCCGAGGGCTCGAAGGCGCTCGCGGGCATCGGCTGCCACTTCATGGCGAGCTGGATGGGGCGCGAGACCGAGGGCCTGATCCAGATGGGCGGCGAAGGCGTCAACTGGATTGCACGCTCGACGTTCAACGGCAGGCAGCACGTGTTCCAGAATCTCGGCGACGGCACCTTCTACCATTCGGGGTCGCTCGCAATCCGGCAGGCCATCGCCGCGGGCACCAACATCACGTACAAGATTCTCTACAATGACGCCGTCGCGATGACGGGCGGCCAGCCCGTCGACGGACCGCTGTCGGTGGAGGGCATCGCTCAGTCAGTGAGGGCCGAGGGTGTCGAGCGCATCGCGCTCGTGTCGGACGAGCCCGAACTCTTCGACGCGGGCGACTTCCCGCGCGGCTCGACGATCTCGCACCGCCGCGAGCTCGACACCATCCAGCGCGAGCTGCGAGAGGTGCCTGGGGTTTCGGTGCTGATCTACGCGCAGACCTGCGCCACCGAGAAACGCCGGCGGCGCAAGCGCGGCAAGCTCGAAGACCCGAACCGTTTCGTCGTCATCAACGATCTCGTTTGCGAGGGCTGCGGCGACTGCTCGGTGGAATCGAACTGCCTGTCGGTCGTGCCGAAGGAGACCCCGTTGGGCCGCAAGCGGCAGATCGACCAGAACAGCTGTAACAAGGACTATTCCTGCGTAAACGGCTTCTGCCCGAGCTTCGTCACGGTCGAGGGCGAGCGGCGGCGCGGTGCGCAGGAAGCCGCATACGAGCGGGCATTGGCCACTCTCGGCGCACAGCTGCCGGCTGCGGAACTGCCCGACATCCGGCACTGCTACGACCTGCTCGTAACCGGCGTCGGCGGCACGGGTGTGATTACGGTCAGCGCGTTGATCACGATGGCTGCGCACCTCGAGCGCAAGGGCGCGACCGAGCTCGATTTCATGGGATTTGCGCAAAAGTTCGGGCCCGTGCTCAGCTACCTGCGCATCGCCAGCGAACCCTCGAAAATCAACCAGGTGCGCATCGAGAAAGCGCGCGCTGACGCGCTGATCGGCTGCGATCTCGTCGTCAGTTCGTCACCGAAAGCGTCGATCACCTACCAGAAGGGGCACACGCGCGCGCTCGTCAACCTGGCCGAGATGCCGACCGGCGACTTCGTCCGCCACCGCGACGCCCGCCTGCGCGTCAGCGAACGGGTGGCGGCCATCGGCGAGGCCGTCGGCAAGGACAACATTACGACGCTCGATGCCAATAACCTCGCCGCGCGCCTGATGGGCGACACGATCTACGCCAATGTCCTGATGGTCGGTGCAGCATGGCAGAGCGGGCTGGTGCCCGTGTCGCTCGAGGCCTTGCTGCGCGCCATCGAACTCAACGGCATCAACGTCGACGAGAACAAGCATGCTTTCACGTGGGGCCGCATCGCCGCGCACGACGCGGCGGCCGTGCACGACCTGCTCGCGGGCGAGACCACCAATGTCATCGAGACACTCGATGCGATGATCGCTCGGCGCCGCGCAT
>JBFGYM010000184.1:0-4308 GCA_041587435.1 Woeseiaceae bacterium | reverse complement strand
TTGATCTCGAAGCTCGCCTTTATCGCGTCGTCCGGATTCGGAAAGAAGGCGTAGCAATTGTCGGCGTCGCATTTCAGCAGGGTACCGCGGTTGGACTCGATGATCGGCGCGATGATGCCCCGCGCGCGGTGGATCATCTTGAGGAAGTGGCACACGCCGACTTTGCGTGACGTGCTCGAGAAGCTGGCCATGTCCGAAATGAACACGGTTCCCTCGGTACCGAACTTTTCCCAGATGTGACGCCGAATGCCTTCGGCCCGATCGCTGTCGGGTTCGTCGGCGAACTTCGCGATCAGGTCATCGAATTCGGCATGCCCGGTCAAAGGCTCGTGAAAAGCAATTTCTGCCATCGGGCTCCCCGGTATTCTCGTTATAGTGAACGGCAGCTACGCTTCAGTATATCGCGGCGTGCGGGTGGGCGGCAGATCAAGACGCGTGCGGTGCCTGAAAGCTGCGTGATATCGTAGCAACCATGCAGTCAGACCGTCGTACGATTGCCGAGCTGATCGCAGATCACCGGCCTGGTTTCTCGCTCGAGCAGCGCTTCTACACCGACCCGGATATCTACGAACTCGAACTCGAGCGCATAATCTATCGCAACTGGATCCTGGCCGGGCACGTCTCCGAGCTTTCGCGTCCAGGCGATTTCAAGGTCATGAACGTGGCCCGCGAGTCGGCGGTCATCGTGCGCGGTGACGATGGCGAAATTCGGGCTTTCGCCAACGTCTGCCGGCATCGAGGCTCGCTCGTCTGCCTCGCAGAGCGAGGCAACACGAAAAAGTTCTCGTGCCCCTACCACGGCTGGACGTATGGTCTGGACGGCCGCCTCACCGCGGCGCGCGACATGCCCGAGGGCTTCGACAAGTCGACGCACAGCCTGAAGCCCGTGTCGTTCGACGTGATCCACGGACTCATGTTTGTTTGCTTCAGCGAGGCGCCGCCGTCGCTTGAAGGATGCAAGCACGATCTTGCCGGGCCGATGGCGATGTTCGATTTCCCGAACCTGAAAGTCGCCGCGCGCAAGAGCTACGACATTGCCGCCAACTGGAAACTGTCGATCGAGAACTACCAGGAGTGTTACCACTGCGCGACTGCGCACCCGGAATACGCGGCGCGGCACACGCTGATGCTGGCCCCGGGCAAACGTGGGCGCGTGCAGGGCAAGATGAGGGACCGCTGGCCGGCCAGCGGCGTCCGCGACATGCACGTCGACTTCCTCGATACGGCGGCGCGGCCCGGGGAGATCGGTTACGGTTACAGTCGCACGGCGATGTTCGAGAATTACAAGACCGGCAGCCGGGACGGCAAACCCGTGGCGCCGCTGCTCGGCGAATTCACGGACTACGACCACGGCGCCTCCGATCTATCGTTTGGTGCCTTTTCCTTCGTGCTGGCCTACTCGGATCACGTCGTTGCCTACGCGTTCACGCCCGTGGAGCACAACGCTTCACGATGTGAAATTTACTGGCTTGTTCGGGGAGACGCCGAGGAGGGCAGGGACTATGATGTCGACGAGCTGACCTGGCTGTGGGATGTCACGACGCTGTCGGACCGCGAGATCATCGTCAACAACGCGAAAGGCGTGCACTCGAAGTATTACGAGCCGGGGCCGTTTTCGACGATGGAGACGGCCGAGAAGGTCTACGTCGACTGGTTACTGCAGGAACTGCAGCGAAGCTGAGAACAAGTAGCACACGAATGAAAACCTATGACGCGATCGTCGTCGGCGCCGGGCACAACGGGCTGACGACCGCTGCCTTCCTGGCCCGCGCAGGCCTCGACGTCGTGTGCGTCGAAAAGAACGACTACATCGGCGGGGCGACGGTCAGCCGCAACCTCTACAAGGACTGGATCTACTCGAACTGTTCCTACGTCTGCAGCCTGTTGCGCCCCGAAATATTCCGAGCGCTCGAGTTGCACAAGCACGGATTGCAGATCACGCCGTACGGCGGTTCCGTGCAGTTCATGGAGAACGGCGACTACTTCGGGGCCTACCAGGATGCCGAGGTGGCATACCGCGAGATGGCCAGGCACTCGCGTCACGACGCCGACATCTACAAGACGTACCGTGCCGACACGATGCGCCAATGCCGCTTCATTCGCGATTTCCTGCTGTCGACGGCGCCGGATCCGACCTCGTTCCGCTGGAAGGACCTGCGCGAGCTTGTGCACATCGGCAACAAGTTCTGGGAGATGGGCGAGGATCGCATGTACGAGACGATCCGCTTCTGGACCATGAGCGTCGCCGAGTATCTCGACCAGTATTTCGAGACCGAGGTCATCAAGGCCGCGAAGTCGGGCAGCGGCATCATCGGCACGGCGCTCGGCGTGCACTCGCCGGGCACGGCCTACGTGCTGCTGCACCACTACATGGGCGAGGTCGACGGCAACGTCGGCTCGTGGGGCTTCGCGCGCGGCGGCATGGGGTCGGTGTCGAAGGCGATCGCGGGTGCGTTCCTGGCGGCGGGCGGCGAGCTGCGCACCGAGGCCGGCGTCGACAGGATCATCGTGAAAAACGGCAAGGCGCAGGGCGTGGCGCTCGAGAACGGCGAGGAAATCGACGGCCGGCTGGTCGTGTCCGCGATGGACGTCAAGCGCACGTTCCTCAAGTGCATGGATCGCGGCGATCTCCCCGAGTACTTCGCGAAGCGCATCGAGAACTTCAAGATTCGGGGGTCGTCCGGAAAGCTCAATATCGCGCTCGACGGTCTGCCGACGTTCCCGGCGCTGCCCGAGGACAGCACGCTGATCAACAGCGACATGCACTTCATCGATTCGCTGGCACGCATGGAACGCGCCTACGACGACTGGAAGGCGGGCACATGGTCGAAGGACCCGTACATCGACATGCTGATCCCGACGCTCAACGATCCAACGATGGCGCCGCCCGGCAAGCACTTCATGAGCTGTTTTGTGCAATATTGCCCGCACCGGATCGAGGGCCGCCGCTGGACGTCCGAAGAAAGGGATGCCTTCGGCCAGACCGTCATCGACCAGATTGCGAACTACAGTCCCGACTTCAAGGACCTGATCCTGCACGTCGAGATTCGCACGCCACAGGACATCGAGGACGACATCGGCATCACGGAGGGCAACATCTTCCACGGCGAACTGACCATGGACCAGCTGCTGTTCAACCGCCCGGTCCCGGGCTACGCGCAATACCGCACGCCCGTCGACGGTCTCTGGATGTGCGGCTCGAGCAGCCACCCGGGCGGTGGCGTCATGGCGGCGCCGGGCGCGAATGCCGCGCGCGAGATCCTGGCCGACCTGAGGCGGCCCAACACGGTTCCGGAGAATTTCGGCGATGACTGACCGCTGGGACGCAATCGTCATCGGCGCCGGGCACAACGGCCTGGTGTGCTCGGCGATGCTGGCCAAGGCCGGGTTTCGCGTGCTCGTGTTCGAAGCCGCCGAACAGGTGGGTGGCGCCGCCGTGACCCGGGAGTTTGCCGACGGCTACTCGGTGTCGGCCTGTGCGCACCTGCTGTATCAGCTGCAGCCCGAGGTGCGCCGGGAACTCGGCCTCCGCATCCGCTATGCGACCGATGCCATGGACACGATCGCGCTCGACAGCAACGGCCGGCACGTGCGCCTGAACGCCGGCAAGGCGGAGGGTGTCTCACGCGAAGACGCGGAGCAGTACCGGCGTTTTTACAAGCGCATGACGCGTTTCGCCGAGGTGCTGCGCAGGGCGTTGATCAGGCCGCCGGCGCGGCTCGGCACGCGCAACTGGAAGGACGTGGCAGCGCTCGCGCGGCTGGGCCTCGACATCCGGCGCCTGGGCCGTGACGAAATGCGCGAGTTCCTGCGCCTGGTCGGCATGAACATCCACGACGAGGTCAACGAGCGCTTCGACAACCCGACGCTGAGGGGCGCCGTCTGTTTCGACGCCGTGCTCGGCACGCACCTCGGCCCGCGTTCACCGAATACGATCATGACCTACCTGTATCGCCTCGCCGGAAGCGGCGGCCGCCTGGCCGTGCCGGGCGGCGGCATGGGTTCGGTCACCGCCAAACTCGCGCAGGCTGCGCGCAGCGCCGGAGCGACGATCCGGACGGGCACGCCGGTAGCGAGGATCATCGTCGCCAACGGCCGTGTCATCGGTGTCGAGACCGGGGACGGCGAGGAGTGCCTGAGTTACACGGTCATTTCGAACGCGGACCCGAAGCGCACGGTGATGGATCTCGTCGGCGCGCGGCACTTCGAGACGACGTTCGTCAAGCGCATCGGCCACTTCCGGTCACAAGGCAACGCGGCGAAGCTGCACGTTGCGCTCGACCGGCTGCCGGCGATCGAGGGCCTGCG
>JBFGYM010000183.1:0-4391 GCA_041587435.1 Woeseiaceae bacterium | reverse complement strand
CGCAGGTAGAATAGGCCCGTACCCAGGCTGATCACGATCGCGGCCAGCAGTACGTAGACGACGTATTTCATCGCATCTCCTTTCGGACGGGCAGTATAGCGTGAACACCAATGCGAAAAAGAAACTGCCGTCCTGGCTGCCGCTCGTCGTCGGCGGCCTGCTCGTCGTACAGTTTGCAGGCCTCGGCGCGTGGCAGATCAGCCGCGGCCTCGAGAAACGCGCCGACCAACAGATGTTCCGCGACGAGACCGGCTTCTCGGCCTGGCACGACGGCATGGACGTTCGCCCCTACCAGCGCCTCAAGGCGACCGGCCGTTTCGACGGCGAACGCCAGGTCCTGCTCGACAACATCATCGTCAACAGCCGCTACGGCTATTACGTCGTTACGCCACTGGTCGGTTTCGACGACGAACCCGTGCTGCTCGTCAACCGCGGCTGGATCGAAAAGACGGCACTCGACGCTACGCGCCTCGACGTACCGGAAGGCCGCATCACGGTTCGCGGGCGCGCCGGGTCGTTACCGCGAGCGGGCATGAAGATGGGTGATGCGTTTACGCCGGGAGACGCCTGGCCCAGGACCGCGGTCTACCCGTCGCTCGAGGACGTCGCCGCGGCGCTCGGCCGTGACGTGCAGGATTTCGTATTGCTCATGGATCACGAGGAGGCCAATGGCTTCCTCCGTCACTGGGTGCCGGCCGAGTTCGGCCCCGGCAAACACTTCGGCTATGCGCTGCAATGGTTTGCCATGGGCGCCGTCCTGTCGGGCCTGCTCATCTGGAACTACCGCAGGAAGCGATTCAGGTAATGACTGCCAACAAGCAACACAAGGGCCGCATCCAGCTGCTGCTAATTGCCGCCGTGTTTCTCGGTCCGCTCGCGTTCGCGGCGTGGCTGTACTTTTCCGGCCAGCATCTCGCACCCGAAGGCCGCACCAACTCGGGGACGCTGCTGCAACCGATCGTCAACCTCGGCGATGCCGCTTCCGCATCGCCGCTGCACCCGGCCAGAGACGGCCGCTGGGTGCTGCTGTACGCCAACGCCGACGAGTGCGACGACGCCTGCCGCCTTTCCTTGTATACGCTGCGCCAGGCGCGCCTCATGCTCGGCAACGAAATGGACCGGCTGGTCCGGGTGTTCTTGCACGGCGACAGCGCGCCCGATACAGTCTTCCTGGCCGGTGAACACGAGGGCCTGATAACCCTGCAGGACAACGCGCTCGAGGCGTTGCTGAACGAGAAGAAGCCCGCTGATCTCGCCGGCGGCGGCTATTACCTGGTCGACCCGCTCGGGAATCTCGTCATGTATTTCCACCCGGACATCGACCCCCGGGCCATGGTCGAGGACATCGAGCACCTGCTGGAACTGTCCCGCATTGGCTGAAGCGAGATCGTTGTGAACACGCGAGTAGACACCTACACCGACTGGCGCGACTACTACGAGCTGACCAAGCCCCGCGTCGTCATGCTGATCGTGTTTACGGCGATCGTCGGCATGTTCCTGTCGGTGCCGGGCTGGCCCGGCACCGTGCCGCTCATCTTCGGCACGCTCGGAATCGGCCTGGCCTCGTCATCGGCCGCGGTCTACAACCACGTGCTCGATGCGCGGATCGACATCCAGATGATGCGCACGCGCGGCCGGCCGCTGCCGCAGGGCAAACTGACCGAAAAATCGGCCCTCGGCTTCGCGACGATCCTCTGCATCATCTCGATGCTGATTCTCGCCTTCCTCGTCAATCCGCTGACCGCAATCCTGACCTTCGTGTCGCTGATCGGTTACGCCGTCGTTTACACGGTCTGGCTGAAGCGGGCCACGCCACAGAACATCGTTATCGGCGGCGCCGCCGGTGCCGCGCCGCCGGTGCTCGGCTGGACCGCCGTCACCAATGAAGTCGATGCGGGCGCCTTGCTGATGTTCCTGATCGTGTTCGTCTGGACGCCCCCGCACTTCTGGGCGCTCGCCATAGCCCGCAAGGACGAGTACGCCAAGGTCGACATCCCGATGCTGCCGGTCACGCACGGCGAGGCCTACACGCGCCTCAACATTCTTCTTTACACGATCCTGCTCGCGCTCGTCACGATTCTGCCCTACCTGATCGGCATGAGCGGGCTGATCTACCTGGCTGTCGCAATCGCGCTCGGCGGCATCTTCCTGCACCACGCCATCCGCATGTACCGGGTCCCCGGGGACACGGAGATGCCGATGAAGACGTTCAAGTTTTCGATCAGCTATCTCGGCTACCTGTTCGCAGCCCTGCTCGTCGATCATTACCTGAAGTTCCAGCTCAACCTGTAGCGCCGCAGCGGAGGCTGCCGCGGGAGTCATTACGATATTCGTCACCAGGAGCGAGCAATGACCGACAAACCAGCCCTGAAATGGCCCGCCTGGGTACTGATTCTCGACTTTGTCGGCACCGCACTCGTTGCGCTCGGAATTTACGCGCAGGTCGTCGACGGGCCGCTCATCCTGCCCGACCTTGTCGATCTGCGCGCCTGGGCCATCCCGCTGATCATTCTCGGCGCGCTGCTCGTGGCGCCGCTCGTCTTCATGACCGTCGCCCAGGTGCGGTCGCGGCAGTAAAACTGCCAAGTTCGTCCATGCCGCGGCCTGCCTGCACGTAATAGACTCGGGGGCCTATGAGCAGCGATGCCAACAAGCAGGCGTTCGAGCAACTGGTGCGGCCCCACTTCGACCGGCTGTTCCGGCTGGCGTTTCGCCTGACGGGCCAGAGGGCCGAGGCGGAGGACCTGTTCCAGGAACTGTTGATCAAGGCGTTTGGCAAGCTCGATGACCTCGTGTCGATCGACGAGCCCGGCTCGTGGCTGTCGCGGGTCATGTACCACCTTTTCATCGACGAGCGGCGCCGTTTCCAGCGGCAGCGCATGCACATCGTCGAGGAGGGCTTCCTGCCGCGGGACGGCCTCGAGGGCCTGGCAGGCGGCGACGACCCCGCGCGCGATCACGAGCGCAGCGAAAAGCGCCGGCTGCTCGGCAAGGCGCTCGCCGAACTCAGCGACGAACATCGCATCATCGTCCTCCTGCACGACACGGAGGGCTATAAACTGAGGGAAATCCACGAGATTATGGAAATACCCATGGGCACCGTGAAATCCCGGCTGCACCGCGCCCGTGCCCGTCTCCGGGAAATCCTCACCGAGTACGGAACCTTTTCCTGAAGCCCGGCGTGTAGGGGAGCAGACAGGACGGAAACATGAATACCAGCGACATCGACAAGCGGGATCAGGAGATCCTGGAGCTGTTAAAGGACTATCCGATGGCCGAAGCAAGTGCGGGCTTTTACGACCGGGCCCTGGTACGCGCAACCCACGAAGGGACGCGCCGCCAGCGCAACCGCTGGCTGCTGACGGGCTTCGGCTCCGCGCTCGCCGCAGGCCTCGTGCTGTGGCTGATCGGCGGATTCTTCCTGACGGCGCCGCAGCTCCCCGCGCCGGATGCGAGCATCCCGGGCGTCGCGATGACGCTCGAGGCGCCGCGCACCGTCAACCTCGTGTTCGCCTCGAAAACGGCGCTCACCGGCGCCAGGCTCACCGTCGTTCTGCCGGACGGCATCGAACTCGCCGGCTTCCCGGGCCAGCGCGAGATCACCTGGGAGACCAGTCTCGTCGAAGGCAGGAACCTGCTGCCGCTCGAACTCGTGGCCCTGACACCCGCAGGCGGCGAAGTGCTCGCCCGCCTCGAACACCAGAACCGTAAACGGACCTTCCGCCTGCGCGTGGAAGTAAGCTAAAGGAGTAGACCAATGAAACAGATCAGCGTATTGATCGCTCTGCTCGTGCTGACCCTGCTGGCGTTGTCGCCGGCCGCGGCCCGCGCAGACGACGACAGGGGCGACCTCGACGTGACCATGCAGGTCCTCGACGACAAGAACGACCTCGACGATACGATCAAGAAAATGGAGGGTCCGGACGACCGCGATGTCGACGACGAGGACTGGGAAGACGAGGAAGAGTCCGAACACGAGCGTGAAGGCGAATCGGGCGACGACCAGGAAACGGAACACGAGTCCGAAGAAGAGAGCGAGTTCGAGCAGGAGTTCGAAGACGAGCGCGACGGCGAGTTCGAGCACGACGAGGAAGAAGAGTCCGAAGACGAGATGGAAGACGAGGACGACTTCGAGGAAGGCGAAGACGTCGACGAGGACGAATTCGACGAGCCTGAAGAGGACGACGAAGAAGAGCCCGAGAGCGACGAGCCGCCGTCTGACTAAACCCAGGACGCCGGGCAACGACCCAATCCCCCCGTCTGGACCCCATTCGGGGGGATTTTTTTGCACCACGTCATAGTTTCGACCGCCGGTTTGCAGTTACCCTTCCATCTGACATAACGCTTGGCACCCCGCACCCGATGCAGAACCGGATTCTCTTTTACGCGCT
>JBFGYM010000182.1:0-4428 GCA_041587435.1 Woeseiaceae bacterium | reverse complement strand
CTGGCCGGGCGGACTCTCGATCCTGGCCGAATTGCTGCACGTGCTGAACATCGAACGGCTGCACGTGTCGGACGGGGCACTGCGCGAGGGCCTGCTTTACGACCTGCTCGGCCGGCTGCAGCACGAGGATGCGCGCGAGCGGACCGTGCGCGCCATGATGTCCCGCTACCAGGTCGACGAGCAGCAGGCCGAGCGCGTGGCGCGCACGGCGGCGGACCTGTACCAGCAGTGCAAGAAGGACTGGGGCTTTTCGAGCCGGATCGCGGGCAACGTGCTCGACTGGGCCGCGCGCCTGCACGAGATCGGCCTCGACATTTCGCACGACGGTTACGAGCGCCACGGCGCGTACATTGCCGAGAACGCCGACATGCCGGGTTTCCCGAGGGCCGAGCAGCGCTTTCTCGCGGCGCTCATCGGCAACCACCGGCACGCGATCCACAGGTCCGCGTTCAGGCTGTTGCCGAAGGCGTGGCGAGAAGGGGCGACGCGCCTGCTCATCATCCTGCGGCTCGCCGTCCTGATGAACCGGAGCCGCAATGCGGCGGACACGCCGCCGGTCGTGCTCGCGGTCGGCCGGCGTAAACTGTCGCTCGGCTTCGATCCGGAGTGGCTGGCGGCCAACCCGCTCACGGTCGCGGATCTCGAGCGCGAGCAGGTCTTCCTGAAACAGGTGGGCTACACCCTCAGCGTCCAGTAGGGCAGCGCTGCTACAGCGGCGACGCGAGGTCCTCGAGAAACGTCTCCTGGGCGGAAATGCGCTCCTCGCCCGTGGCCGGCGCCAGCCGCTCGTAATGCCCGTCGCCGCGCAGCACCCAGGTCTGGCAGTTGTCGGCCAGGAACAGTTCGAGGTGGCTGCGCAACTTTTCCTTCATCGCTTTCTGGCGGATCTCGAAGCAGGACTCGTTGCGGCGGAACATGTTGCGGTCCATCCAGTCGGCGCTCGAGCAATAGAACTCTTCGTCGCCGTCGTTGAGGAAGTAATAGACGCGCGAATGCTCGAGGAACCGGCCGACGATCGAGCGCACGTGGATGTTTTCCGACAGGCCCTTCACGCCGGGCCGCAGGGAGCATATGCCGCGCACGATGAGGTCGATCTGCACGCCGGCCTGCGAAGCCTCGTACAGAGCGTCGATGAGCTGCTGCTCGTTGAGCGAATTGATCTTGACGACGATGCGGGCGTCCTTGCCGGCCTCCGCATGGGCCGTCTCGCGACGAATCTTTTCGAGCAGCGCATCGAACAGGCTGAACGGCGACGCCAGCATGCGCGTCATGCCCTTGGCCTCGGTCAGGCTGGTCAGCTGCAAGAACAGCTTGTGGACGTCTTCGCCGAGGGGTTGTCCGCTGGAGAGGTAGCCGTAATCGGTGTAGACGCCCGTCGTCGCATGGTGGTAGTTGCCCGTCCCGAAGTGCACGTAGCGCACGAGCCGGTCGTCCTCGCGGCGCACGACGAGCAGCATCTTGGCGTGCGTCTTGAAGCCTACGAGCCCGTACACCACGTGCGCGCCGGCCTCCTGCAGGCGGTTGGCGAGCGCGATATTGGCGGCCTCGTCGAAACGGGCCATGAGCTCGATCACGACGGTGACCTCCTTGCCCGAGCGCGCCGCCGTGACGAGATGGTCGACGATCGGCGAGTCGGCACCGGTGCGGTACAGCGTCATCTTGATGGCCAGCACGTCGGGATCGACGGCCGCGACCGCGATGAAATCGATGACCGGCGCGAACGACTGGTATGGGTGGTGCAGCAGCACGTTCTTCTTCGACAGGACCTCGAAGATGTCCTCGTCGGTCAGCAGCTCTTCGGGCATGCCCTGCGTGAACGCCGGGTACAGCAGGTCGGGGCGGTCGGTGATGTTGCAGACCGTCGACAGCCGGTTCAGATTGACCGGGCCCTCGACGAGGTACATGTCCTGTTCCTGCAGGCTGAAATGATCGAGCAGGAACTCCTGCAGGTCCTCCGGGCATTCGTGGCTGATCTCGATGCGCACGGCCGCGCCGTAGCGGCTTGCCTCGAGCTGCCCTTCCAGCGCGCGCACGAGGTCGCTGACTTCCTCGTCGTCGATGTACAGGTCGCTGTTGCGCGTGACGCGGAACTGGTAGCAGCCGTCGACGTCGAGTCCCGGAAACAACCGGTCCACGTGAACCCGGATGACCGACGACAGGAACACGTAGTTATGCTCGCCGGGCTTGCTGAGGTGTTTGGGTAATTCGATGATCCGCGGCAGCGAACGCGGGGCCTGCACCATTCCGCGGTGCCGCCGCCGGCCAAACGCGTCGCGCCCGTGCAGCCGGACGATGAAGTTGAGGCTCTTGTTGAGGATGCGCGGGAACGGCCGCGACGGGTCGAAGGTCAGCGGCGTCAGGACGGGGACGACCTGCCCGTCGAAATAGTCGCTGAGCCAGTCGCGCTGCTCCTCGTTCCACTCGTGGCTCTGAATGAAGCGTACGCCGGCCGCAGTCATCTCGGGAAACAAGACCTTGTTGAGCAGCTCGTACTGGTCGGCGACGAGTTCCGCGACCTCGACGCGCAGCAGGTCGAACAGGTCCTTCGCCGGGATCTTCTCGGGGCCCTGCGCGGGCGCGCCGATCTCCATGCGTTGCTTCAGGCCGGCGACGCGAATCTCGAAGAATTCGTCGAGGTTGGTGCAGCTGATGCAGAGAAAGCGCAGCCGCTCGAGGAGCGGCACGTCCGGGTCCTGTGCGATCTCGAGCACGCGCTTGTGAAACTCGAGCAGGCTGAGTTCGCGGTTGATGTAGAGGCTGTCGGTCATCTAAGGAGAGTGTATCGTGCCGAGCACCACTTTGCGGCTTGCACCCGTCACACTCGGGAGATTGCCGGTCTCGTCATTGATCGTGCGCATCGCGAGCCAGGCGAAGGCCGCCGCCTCGACCCAGTCGGGGTCGAGCCCGACCGTGCCGGTGGAGTCGATCTCGATGCCGGGCAGGTTGTGCCGGAGCCGCGTCATCAGGTCGCGATTGTGCACGCCGCCGCCGCAGACGAACAGTTCGCGGGTCCCCGCCGCGTGTCGGCGAACGGCGTCGGCGACGGTCCGCGCCGTGAGTTCCGCCAGCGTCGCCTGCACGTCGGCGGGGTCGCAGACGCCGGGCTCGTGGCGGGCCAGCCACTCGAGATTGAAATCCTCGAGGCCGGTGCTCTTGGGGGGTGCAAGATCGAAATACGCGCAATCGAGCAGCCGTTCGAGAAGGTCCCCGGCACAGCTCCCGGACGCCGCCCAGTCGCCGGCGCGGTCGAATGCTTCACCGCGGTGCCTGCGGACCCAGGCGTCGAGCAGCGTGTTGCCCGGGCCCGTGTCGAAGCCGATCACCGGCGATCCGTCGGCGCGCAATACGGTCAGGTTCGCGATGCCGCCGATGTTCAGGATGACGCGGTTGCGCGGGCCGCCGCCGAACAACCAGTCGTGAAACGGCGGCACGAGCGGCGCGCCCTGGCCGCCGGCCGCGATATCGGCACTGCGAAAGTCGGCGACGGTCGTAACGCCGGTGCCGGCGGCGATCGTCGCGGGGTTGCCGATCTGCAGCGAGTACGGCGTGATGGCATCGGGCTGATGGCGCACGGTCTGGCCGTGACTGCCGATCGCCGCCACGTCCGCCGGGGCAAGGCCGCTTTTTTCGAGCACGGCGAGTGCGGCGTCGCGAAATCGCTCACCGACCTGCCGGTCGAGCGAGCCGATATCGTCGATGGGCCTGTCGACCGGCGTCGCGGCGGCGCGTCGCAGCGCAAGCCGCAGTGTATCCGGGTAGGGTTGCTCGTGCGTCGCGATGATGTCGACGGTGCGTTCGCCGAAGCGCAGGAGTGCGGCATCGATGCCGTCCATGCTGGTGCCGGACATCAGGCCGATGTAGTAGACGGACATCGTCGCTAAGGTGCGCTGAAGGCGATCGACGCGACCTGCTGCTTCTTGAAGTTCTCGAGTTCCTCGAGGATCGGCTCGGCCTCGGCCATGAAGCGCTCGCGATATTCCTCGGCGATGGGCTCCGCGTCCGGCAGCGGCACGGTACGCGGGTTGCGATGCACGCCGTTCAGGCGGTATTCGTAGTGCAGGTGGTTCGCCGTCGCAAGGCCCGTCATGCCGACGTAACCGATCGTCTGGCCCTGGCGGACGCGCGAGCCGAGGCGAGCCTTCGCCGCGAAATTCGACATGTGCGCGTACAGCGTCGTGATATTGCCGCCGTGTTGCAGGATGACGGTCTTGCCGTAACCGTTCTTCGCGCCGCGGAAGATCACCTTGCCGTCTCCGGCCGCCCGGATCGGCGTGCCCCGCGGCGCGGCGTAGTCGACGCCGCGGTGGGCCCGGATCGAATTCAGGATCGGGTGCCGGCGCTTGGGATTGAAATTCGAGCTGATGCGGGTGAAGTCGACGGGCGCGCGGATGAACGCCTTGCGTACGCTGTCGCCGGACGGCGTAAAGT
>JBFGYM010000181.1:0-4500 GCA_041587435.1 Woeseiaceae bacterium | reverse complement strand
GCAGCGCTTGAAGCCGCCGACCTCGTGGACACGCTCAAGGGCGACGGCCCCTTCACGGTTTTCGCGCCGACGGACGAGGCATTCGCCAAGCTGCCCGAAGGCACGGTCGAGCACCTGCTGAAGCCGGAGAACCGCGACCAGCTCGTGGCCATCCTGACGTATCACGTAGTGGCCGGGAAAGTCGACGCCGCCACGGTCGTCGGCCTGGATGCCGCGACGACGGTCAACGGCGCCGACGTCAGGATTTCGGTCGACGGCGGCAGCGTGCGCGTCGATGATGCCACCGTCGTCAAGACCGACATTGGTGCAAGCAACGGCCTGATTCACGTCATCGACGCGGTCATCCTGCCGAAGTCGTAATCCCCGCACATTGCAGCATTGCGGCGGGCGCCGAGCGACGCCCGCCGCTTTTTCTATGCGTGCAATTCGACGAGGTCCCCGTCGCTGACGCGATGATCCGGACCGACCTGCTGACCGTCGAACACGTCTGCCCCCCACATGCGCGCGAACTTGAGACCCTCGGCAATGTCCTTGTGAACCAGGCTGGCCACGTCGTGGATCGTGTCCCCGCGCCGCACCGTGAACGGCCTGTCGGTATCGGCTTTCTTGCCCGGCGACTTCGTGTAGACGCGCACGATCTGCAGCGCGCGAAAGAGGAAGGGCCCAATTTCATCGAGGCCGTCGCCCGTCTCGGCGGACACCGTGATCGCCGGAAAACGCAGCCCGAGCAGTTCTTCGAGCACCTCGACCTCCTCGGGGTCGGGATCGAGATCGCTTTTGTTCGCGATCAGCACGGTTGGTAGGTCTAGCCGGAACGGGTCGTCGTCATCCTCATCCTGGGCCGTGCCCGAATCGAGCCCCGGCCAGGCCGATCGCAGAAACACTTTCTTCTCGCGCAGCCGTGCCAGCACGGCCGGCACCTGTTCGAGGCACTCCGGGTCGCTGAGGTCGATGACGAGAAGCGCGCCGTCGGCGTGCTGCAGCGTGTTGACGAGCCAGGGCTCCATGAAGTCGTCCGAGACGGGCGGCAGATCGACGAGCTGAAACTGGATGTCCTCGTAGGGCAGCATGCCCGGCACGGGCAGGTGGGTCGTGAACGGGTACGGCCCGACATCGCTGTGGGATCCGGTCAGCCTCACGTGCAGGCTCGACTTGCCGGCGTTCGGCGGACCGATCAGGCACAGCTGCGCCGCACCGTCGGGCCTCACCACGTGCGATGGCCCGCTGCGCTTGCCGCCTTTCTTCGGCCCGGCGAGCTCCTCGGTCAGTTGCTTGATGCGCGTCTTGATGTCCGACTGCAGGTGCTCGGTGCCCTTGTGCTTCGGAATCGTGCGCAACATCTCCCTGAGGCAGTCCAGCCTGTCCTTCGGCTCGCGCGCCTTGCGGTAAGCTTCCTCGGCTTTCTTGTACTCGGGAGTGACGTTGGTCGGCATACGCGGACATCTTACCTGAGTGCCACCCTTGCAAAAACGCGCGGTTCTCTGCGGATTGCCTGCGAGGCCACCTCGCAGGGGTGGCCTCGAGTGCGTTTTGGTCTAGGATGACGCGTCAACAACGACAATGCCTCCGGGAGCCCCCGATGAAGCGACTGACTGCTGCTTTCCTCTTGTTGCTGGCCTTCGATGCGTCTGCACAGCGCGTCGGCGATCCTCGCCTGCACGTGCTCGACAACGGCCTGAGAGTCATTACGGCCGAAGATCACAGCGTGCCGGTGATCAGCGCCGTCTGGACCGCGCACGTGGGCGACAGCGCCGAGCCACTCGATTTCGCCGGCAATTCGCACTTCCTCGAACACCTGCTGCTTTTCCGGGGCACCGAGAAGTACCCGAAAAACGAAATCGGCGAATGGGCCGCGAGCCGCGGCGGTTATTTCAACGGCTACACGTGGTACGACTACACGGCCTTCGTGCTGATGACCTCGAGCGCCGATCTCGACGCAGTGCTCGACCGCCACGAGCAGATGATGTTTTACGGCGCGTTTTCGGGGCAGGACTTCGAGACCGAGAAGAAAGCCGTGTTCGAGGAGTTGCGTTCGGGCCAGGACACGCCCTACGGCTACCTCTGGCGCGCAGGGTCCTATCACATGTATCCGCAAGAGACGTTCTATTCACGGTCGACGATCGGCACGATCGAGACCGTGCAGGCCGCGACGGTCGAGCGCGTTCGGGAGTACTACCGGGACTACTACGTGCCGAGCAACATGACGCTGGCGGTCGCGGGCGATTTCGACACGGACGACGTTCTGCGCCGCATCGAGGAACGCTTCGGCAAGTACCCGCCCGGCAACGTGCCGAATGCCAAGTATGACCCGTTATCGATGAAGCCCGGCGTCACCATCGTCACCGAGGAGCGCGATCTCGGCAAAGCCTATTTCCTGATGGCGGTCGAGGGGCCGACGTCGACGTCGCCCGAATTCTTTCCCTATCTGTTACTTTCGGCGCACCTCAGTCTCGGCAAGACGTCGGAGCTGTTCGATACGCTGGTCACCGAGCGTGAGCTACTCGACGATGTCGACATGGCCGCGTGGCCGCGACGCTATCCGAAAGGCTGGCAGGGCATGTCGGGCGAGACCGAGCCCGGCGAAGTCGAGGACGCGGTGCTCGGCATGTGGGAAGTCTTCGAGACCGTCAAGCGTGACGGCGTTGCAGACGACGCGCTCGAACTCGCGAAGAAGCGCCTGCTGAAGCAGCACTGGCAGGCGCTCGACGACATCGGCACCGTTGCCGAGGAACTCGCGATCGCCGATGCGAACGGCGACTACCGCCTGTTCGCGGAGTTCGAGGAGCGGCTCGCTGCCGTGTCGGCGGCGGACGTGCAGGCGGTTGCACGCAAGTACCTCACGCCCGACCACTTCTTCCTGATGGGCGTGTTTCCGCCTGGCGAGATCCCGGCCGGCTTCGAGGCCAATGTGCGGCGTCGTGCGGCCGAACTCGGCCGCGGGCAGGCGGCGGTCACCCGCATCGCGCTCGATTCGGGCGTCACGCTGCTCTATGAGCCGAAGCCCGGCGCGACCATGGAAAGCTACGCGGTCGCCGTGCGTGCCGGGACCCGACATGGCGAGTCGGCAGGGCTCGCAGAGGCCGTTGCAACCATGATGGTGCGCGAGACGGCGAACTACCCGAAGCGGGAATTGCAGGCCCTGCTCGACCGCAACGGGCTGGCGCTCGACGTCACGGTCGAGGACGATGCGGCGATCATCACGATCGAGGCGCCGGCCGGAAACGCCGCCACCGCGATGAACGTGCTGAGCGAGATCGTGACGAACCCGGCGTTTTCCGATCGCGAGTGGGCGAACGTGCGTGCCGAGTTGATGGCCGATCGTGAGGGCGCCCTCGACCAGCCGCGCTTCGTCGCGACCGAGCTGCTGACGAGCAACATCTACGCCGGCACGCCGTACGGGCGGTCCGTGAGCGACGAACTCGACGCACTGCCCGCGCTGACGTCAGGCGATCTCAGGGCGTTCTGGAAACGGCATTACACGAGAGCGGCGACGGCCGTGGCATACACGGGCCCCGAAAAGGCCGAGATAGTGGCGGCCGGCCTCGCGCCCCTCGCGAATCTCGGCGACCGGCAGGTCGTGAGTGCGGCCATCGATCCCGAGGTGCCGACCGGCAGGAGTCATGTCTTCCAGGCAATGCCGGGCAAGACGCAGACCAACCTGTACATCGCCTGGCATGCGCCTGCCATCGACAGCGACGACTGGCTTCTGTGGCAGCTTGCCGAGCGGGCCATCGGCGGCGACCTCGCCGGGCGGCTCTGGAAGCTGCGCCAGGAGGAAGGGCTGGCGTACTCGGTGTGGCTGTTCGGCAACGACAACGCCGAGCAGCCGATCACGTCGATCTACATGGCGACGGCCGGCGACAAGCGGGAGGCGGCGCTCGCGGCGCTGCAACGCGAGATCGATCGCGCGCAGGCCGGACTCAGCCAGGCGGAGCTCGATCGCGTCAAGGTGTCGTACCTGGCCAGCATGAATCGCTACGACCGCACGGCGGCGAGGCGTGCGGAGCGCAATGCCGGCTGGTGGGTCGACGGGTTCGGGCCGGATCGCCGCGAGCAGATCACCCGCGTCGTCGAGGCGGCGACGCTGGCCGAAGTGAACAGGGTCCTGCGCGACGTGCTCGATCCCGACAACTACGTGTTCGTCGAGGCCGGCGCGGTCGGGTTGTAGGCGCGTGGCTGCCGCCGGGCGCGCCCGGCGATCCTGCCTTACTCGTCTCCGGGCCGGACCAGGCGAAGGCGGTTGGCGTTACTGACGACCGTGACCGACGACATCGCCATGGCGGCGCCCGCAATCATCGGGTTGAGCAGCACGCCGAGGACGCTGTACAGGACGCCGGCTGCGATGGGGATGCCCAGCGTGTTGTAGATAAACGCGCCGAACAGGTTTTGCTTGATGTTGCGCACGGTGGCCTTCGACACGGTGATCGCATCGGTGACGCCGAGCAGTGAGCCGCGCATCAGGGTGATATCCGCACTTTCTATCGCGACGTCGGTGCCCGT
>JBFGYM010000180.1:0-4580 GCA_041587435.1 Woeseiaceae bacterium | reverse complement strand
GGCGAGCGTCATCATGATCAAGCACACCTCGACGCTCGAAACCTACGGCCACGTGCCGATATTCCCGCGCACCGCATGGGTGCTGAAGCGCGAGATCACCTGGATGCCGATATTCGGCTGGGTGATCGGCCTGCTGTTCCGGCCTATCGCCATCCGCCGCAGCGCCCGCAGCGCCGCCGTCAAACAGGTCATCAGCCAGGGCAAGGAAAAGTTGCGGCAGGGAATCTGGGTGACGGTCTTCCCCGAGGGCACGCGCGTACCTCCCGGCGAGACGCGGCGCTACGGCGTATCCGGCGCCGCCCTGGCGCAGGAGGCCAACGTGCCTATCGTTCCCGTCGCGCACAACGCCGGCGACGTCTGGCCGCGGCTGAGCTTCGTCAAGCGGCCGGGAACCGTGCGTTTCGTCATCGGCCCGCCGATCAGTGCCCAGGGCCGCGCGGCGCGAGACACCAACCTTATCGTGCAGGAGTGGATCGAGGGGAAGATGCGCGAGATCAGCACCGCCTACGGTGCGGCGCCAGACGACAAGCGAGACGCGTAGAGTTTCTCGACCCACGCGGTCGCTGTGGGAAATGCTTCCATCCAGCGCTGGATGTCGTCGCGCATGCCCTCCGGCACGCGTTCGCGTTCGATACGTACGGCATCGGCCTTGCCCGCGCCGTACGCCCGGGGCATCAGCCACAGGCCCGTGTACGCGGCGAATGCGAGGTCGGTGAAATTGATCTCGTCGCCGCCGAGCAGGGACGCCCGACCGTCCGCAAGGTCTTTTTCCGCCGCGCCGAGCGTCTGTTCAATGCGCGCGACTGCGCGCGCATAGTTCGTGTCGTTGATCTTGAAGGAAAAGCGGACCAGGAACGCCAGCAGCGGGAACAGCGCCCTCAGCGCCACGCGCTGCAACGCAGGCGTCGCCGGGTTATTGACGCCCCAGGCGTGCAGCGTCAGGTCCCGGTCGGCGAGCAGATGATAGTAGACCCAGACCTGCAGGCTGCGCGCATAGGCGTCGAGCCGGCCCTCGAGCTCGACACGTTCGGCCGTCGGCTCGAGGAACTTCGCGCGCTGCGGATCTTCGTGCAGGAAACGACCGTAGAGGTAGCGGAGGATATCGGGCGAGTTGCCGATGACCGAACGCACGATGCCGGTTCTGATCTTGAGCTGCGGCACGGTGCGGCCGCGAAAGAAGACGCCGAGCGTGCCGCCGGACGTCTTTTCGACGTAGTCGATACCGAGCCGATCCATGCTCCAGCGCACCTTCTCGACAAAGTGACTCGCCGAGATCGTCGCCAGCGCGAGATCGGGGCTGCGCTCGGGAAACAGAATGCCACTCAGGCTGACCAGCCACCTCAGAAGCAACAGCAGCAGGACCAGGCCCACGGCCGCCGCCACGGACAGGTCGAACCACGCCACCGCGACCGGCGCCAGGACGACGGCGATCGCGAGGACGAAGTTGCGCTTGTCGGTCATGCTTACCAGATCTTCACCCGCTCCTCGGGCGGCAGGTACAGCGCATCGGTTGGCTGGACGTCGAACGCCATGTACCACTCTGGCACATTGCGCACCGGGCCATTCGCCCGGTACACGAGCGGTGAGTGCGGATCCGTCGCGATCTGCGTGCGCAGCGCCTCGTCGCGGATGATGCCGCGCCAGACCTGGCCGAAACCGAGGAACACGCGCTGCATTCCGGTAAAGCCGTCGATGACGGGTGGTTCCTCGCCGTCGAGCGACAGCTTGTAAGCCAGGAGCCCGATGGTGATGCCGCCGAGGTCGCCGATGTTTTCGCCCTGCGTGAATTCGCCGTTCACGGAGAGGTCGTCAAAGGGTTTGAACGCGTTGTACTGGGCGATCAGCGCGCCCGTGCGCTTTTCGAACTCGGCCCGGTCATCGTCGGTCCACCAGTTGCGCAGCACGCCGTCGCCGTCAAAGGTGCTGCCCTTGTCGTCGAAGCCGTGGCCGATTTCGTGGCCGATCACAGCCCCGATCGCGCCGTAATTGACGGCATCGTCTGCCTCCATGTTGAAGAATGGCGGCTGCAGGATCGCGGCCGGGAAAACGATCTGGTTCATCGGCGGGTTGTAGTAGGCATTCACCGTCTGCGGGTTCATGTGCCATTCCTGCCTGTCGACCGGCCCACCCTGGCGCTCCAGGTTGCGTTCGTGTTCCGCGTAACTCGCTCGCTCGAGGTTGCCGTACAGGTCGTCAGGCTCGATGTCGAGGCTCGAGTAGTCGCGCCACTCGTCGGGGTAGCCGATCATCGGCGTGAACTTCGACAGCTTGTCGAGTGCCTCGGCCTTGGTTGCCTCGCCCATCCAGTCGAGCGCCTTGATGCTCTTCTCGTAGGCTTTCACGAGGTTGCCGACGAGTTCGAGCATGCGCTGCTTCGCCTCGGGCGGAAAATGCCGCTTGACGTAGACCTTGCCGACGACCTCGCCGAGTATGCCGTCCACGGTGGACACGGCGCGGCGCCAGTCGGGACGCTGCTCCTCCGTTCCCGACAGGACCTTGCCGTAGAACTCGAAGTTCTGCCTGTCCAGTTCGCGCGTCAGCAGGCTGGCACGCTGGTTCAGCGCCGACCAGGTGAGGTAGGTTTTCCAGGCGTCGAGGTCCGTATCCCGGATGATGCCATCGAGGGCTTTGACGTACTCGAGGTTGTAGACAACGATCTCGGGCAGGTCCTGGATGCCGAACTCGGCGAGGTAACCCGCCCAGTTGAAACCGGGCATGATGCCGTCGAGGTCGGACAGCGCAAACTTCCTGTAGTTGCCGGCGTAGTCGCGAAACTTTTCCTTCGTCATGTGCTCGGCGGCGAGACGCGTTTCGAGCGACATGATCGTGTCGGCCGCCGCCGCGCCGTCGGCGAAGCCGGCGAGATCGAACATCGCTGCAATGTGCTCGACGTACTTCTCGCGAATTCCTGCGGATGTCTCGTCGTCCTTGAAATAGTACTCACGGTCGGGCAGGCCGAGCCCGCTCTGGAAGACCGCGTAGGCGTACTGGGTCGGGTTCAGGAAGTCCGTCAGCTGCCCCGTCGCAAACGGCGCATTGAGCCCGCGCGTCAGCGCACCGGCGAAGTACACGGCGAGATCGTCATAGTCGTCGATCGCCGCGATACGATCGAGCTCCGGCTGCAGCGGTTCGATGCCTTTGCTGTTGCGCGTTTCCCAGTCCAGGAAGGAGTTGTACAGGTCGCCGACCTTCTGCTCGTCCGAGCCCTGCGGGAAATCACCGGACGCCGATTCCTCGATGATGGCCTTGACGGCCTCCTGCGATTCATCGCGCAGCTTGTCGAAGACGCCGTAGCGCGACTTGTCCGCGGGCATCTCCGTTTCGGCGACCCATGCGCCGTTGACATAGGCAAAGAAGTCATCACCCGGCCGCACACTCTTGTCCATGGCATCAAGATCGATTCCGGATACGAAACCGCTCTTTGATTTCTGCGCGTCGCTTGCGGGCTGCGGTGCATCCTGGCTGCAGGCCGCCACGAGCAGCGCTGCCGCGCCAATCCAGAGTTTCTTCACGTTGGCTCCCCTTGTAACGTTATGAGGGTGTTGGGACCCTGCGGATCCCCAAAGATTCAATGTCAGCTCGACTCAGATATCGAGGTTCTCCACCGTCAGGGCATTTTTCTCGATGAATTCGCGGCGCGGTTCCACCTGGTCGCCCATTAGCGTCGTGAAGATCTCGTCGGCTTTGACGGCATCTTCGATCTTCACCTGCATCAGGCGGCGCGTTTCCGGGTTGACCGTGGTGTCCCACAGCTGGTCGGGGTTCATTTCGCCGAGACCCTTGTAGCGCTGAATCGACTGACCGCGCCGGGCTTCACTCATGAGCCATTCGATCGCCGCGGCAAAACTGTCGACCGGCTGTTCCCTCTCGCCGCGGCGGATCAGTGCGCCGTCCCCCAGCAGGTCGCCGAGCTTCTCCGCCAGGCTCATGATGTGCCGGTACTCGTTGGTCTCGAAGAATTCGCGCGGCAAATAGCGCGTATTGCCGAGGCCGTGCTGCACCTTGGTAATTGCGATACGCACGCCTTCGCCGTCCTCGTCGCCGCGATCCAGCTTGGCCGAAAAACTCCCGCCGCTGCCGTTCTCGGCTCGATCGCCGGAACGTTTCGGCAGCGCGGCGCTGAGTTTCGCCGTCCACGCCTCGAGCGCATCGAGGTCTTCGACCTGCCCGGAAACGTCCGGTAATCGGCTCAAGGTTCGTAACACGACTTCGTCATAGCGTGACGACAGGCGCGCGATGATGTTTTCGACGCCCGTGTATTCCTTGGCGAGGGTCTCGAGCGCAACACCGACAAGCGCCGGCGCGTCGGCACTGACGTGCAGGGCCGCATTGTCTATCGCCGCGTTGAGCAGGTAGGCATCCAGCTCCGCATCGTCCTTGACGTAAACCTCCTGCTTGCCGCGTTTGATCTTGTACAGCGGCGGCTGTGCGATATACACGTGTCCGCGCTCGATGAGTTCGGGCATTTGCCGGTAGAAGAACGTCAGCAGCAGCGTGCGGATGTGCGATCCATCCACGTCAGCGTCGGTCATGATGATGATGCGGTGGTAGCGCAGCTTGTCGGGATCGAAGTCGTCGCG
>JBFGYM010000179.1:0-4771 GCA_041587435.1 Woeseiaceae bacterium | reverse complement strand
CCGAGATTCCGGGCACCGACCTCGATCGCGACTACGAGATCCCGGTGTACCCGACCGGCGAGCAGTCGCGCCTGCTGTCAGGCCATGCGCTCGAACGGGCGAGGTCGGCGCAGTCGTCGCTCGATGCGGAGGCGGTGCGCAAGCTCGTCAATCTCGACGTCGGGCCCTCGGGCAAGCGCCTGTTCTTCCCGATGGGGCGCTACCTCGGCGGCGGCATCGGTGGCCTGCTCGTCGGGGCGACCTTTGCCGGCGCCGGTTGGTTCCTGGTCGTCCAGGAAGGGCAGAAGTTTTTCGGCAGCATCTTCGGCGCAGTGGGCGCATTGATCGCCGTGTTTTGCGTTTACCTGGTCTTCAATTCACTCGAAGTCGTACAGACAGCCACAGGAATCCGAACGACGCGACGCCTGCTCGGCATCCCGATCGGCGGGACGGAATTGCGGCGCGACCGGATCGCCGGGCTCGAAAAGAAGTCATCGATGCAGACGCAATCCGGCGGCAAGCACGTCGTCTACTACGATATTTATGCGCGCGTGCTGGCCGGGGACAAGCACAAGATCGCCGAGGGCTTCAGGGGCGAGAGCGAGGCGACGGCGGCGATGGCGTTGATTGCGAGGGAGTTCGGAATTCGGACGCCGGTACCGGGCCCCAACGACGACTATGACCCGCTCGGCGACGATGTCGCCGCACAGCCGGGCAAAGGATGACCCTTGCGGTCGGGGTGCTCAAGACCACGCCGTCGGTACCGCAGGGGGACCCAGTCCCTTGATGTCCCCTTGCGTCAGGGCGCAGCTTCTTTGCCTGCGCCCGGCTGATTGTTACTTCGAGTGGGCCTGGTGATTGCCGCAGTCAACGTCACCCGATACAAAGATCAACAGGGCATCTTCGTCGTCGCGAACCTCGATCGTTGCTTTGTCCCTCAGGCACCCGCCTATCTCGCCGCCGTCCGTGAACGTCCAGACCGCCCGGCAATTGCGCGACTCGCCGCCCGTGTTCCTGCAGATTCCCGTGCCTTCGCCGACGTAGGTGTCAAAGTCTGCTCCGGGCGGATTGGGTTCGATTGCCGCGTCGTCGATGCAGATGGCGCTCGTGACGTCACCGAGATGAAACGACCATCCCGTGCCATGGTCATTGATCTGCAGGTTGTCGCTCCTGCGCGGTTCGCAGTCCAGCTCGAAACCGTGTGTGATGCGGTTGCCCCGATCACCACCATACTCCGCAGCGAAGATGCTGCCCCCGCCCGTCATCCAGCACTGGCTTCTCGGCGCCGCGACCGCGACCGTCACCGCCATAACCAAAGCGAGTACGCCGACCCGCGATGCATTATGTCTAATTGATTTCCTCATGTGATTCTCCTTGATTATCGTTGTTGTGATCACTTCTCAAGGAAGTACCGAGCAGTATAGTCCCGGAACGGTGTTGGTGGCGAGTCGGCAAACGGTACGCGGCGCTCGCGCACGCGGCGATGCGTGTTCACACAAGTTTGTAGGAGAATTGGTGGGCCCCCGGGGACTCGAACCCCGAACCAATGGATTAAGAGTCCACTGCTCTACCAATTGAGCTAGGGGCCCACACCTTAGGATGAATATGGGGTGGACGATGGGACTCGAACCCACGACGACCGGGATCACAACCCGGGGCTCTACCAACTGAGCTACGCCCACCACGGTATTCAAATTGTAACGCGGCTTGCGCCGCGTTGGCATCACCTCAACGAGGTAATGGCGCGCCCGGCAGGATTCGAACCTGCGACCGCCGGCTTAGCTTACCAACTACCGCTTTCGCGGCCCCGAACCAAAGACCGGGTTTGTGGTCTGGACTATCTCTTCGCCATCTCAGGCGCCGCACGTATAGTCTCTACGGAGCCCTGCGAAAATCGGCCGCGAAGTTGACTCCCTTCACTTGACCGTTCTTGGGCTGCCTTACCCTCAGTGACACGTTCGAGCCAAATTCGCGAGGGCGCAGATAGTAGCACTCATCCGTATCCGGACAATAGACGCAATACAAGTCTATTTCGTCCTTGTCGACCGGCGACGAGTGTGTCCCGTTCCTGTCGTTCCAGCACGTCGAGAATTTCGATTCGACCTTGCCGGACCGGTCCAGAGCCCGGTACTTTACCTGCACCCTGCGGAATTCACCGTCTTTGTAAGCCACAAGATCGAACGGCGAGTGTTCGGTCAGCGGCACGCAGATTGTGAATCCTTGCTCGAACAGATCAATCTGAGCCTTCAGGACGCCCAGGTCACCCTTGTCTTTCGTGTGATGGGAGGCCATTTCACGACCCTACACCACGCCATACGTCGGATGTCCACAGGTTTCCACGGGATTGCCATCAGCATTACCTGTTAAGGGTTCCCCGTTACAGTGCGGTCCACTGTACCGGTTCAGTTTTCCGGCACAGGCTCCTCACTCAAAGGCCGATGCTCTATCCAGCTGAGCTACGGGCGCACAGTTCTAGTCTAACCGGAATTCCGGCTGGTCGGGGCAGACGGATTCGAACCGCCGACCCACTGCTCCCAAAGCAGTTGCGCTACCAGACTGCGCCATGCCCCGTTCGCCAGGCCTCCGCCCGCCGGGCCGGCCGAGGCCGGCACAAACGGGGCTGCGATGATACGGGCGCGGCGGTTGGCAATCAAGGGCGCCGCTCGGGTATATTGCGCCTCTTTCTGCGCTTCACCGTCCGGATGACCCGATGAGCAAGACACTGATTTCGCTGCTGTTTGGCCTGTATGCCCTCGCCGGCTGCACGACGGAGCAGGCACCGCCTCCTGCCGACCCAACGACGCTCGTGACGACGGGCGCCGCTCCCGCCGTCGCGTTCGTCGAGGTAACGACGACCGCCGGCAACTTCACGCTGCAGCTCGACGGCAGGGCCGCGCCGTTGACCGTGGCGCACTTTCTCAAGAACGTCGATTCCGGCTTCTACAAGGGCACCATCTTTCACCGCGTGATCCCCGGCTTCATGATCCAGGGCGGCGGCTACGACGAACAGCTGAACCTGCGCGAGACCGGCGAAACCGTCCCCAACGAATCGGGCAACGGGCTGGCCAACCTGCGTTCGACGATCGCGATGGCACGCACCCAGGACCCGCACTCGGCCGGCACGCAGTTCTACATCAACGTCGTGAATAACGTTAACGACGATCCGTCAACCGCCAGCCTCGATCCGCTCAAGCACACGACCCAGGGGCGCTGGGGCTATACCGTATTCGGCTACGTCGTAAACGGCATGGACACCGTGGACCTGATCGCGCAATACGAAACCGAGCCGAACGGGCCGGGCGGCGCGCCGCTGCCGATCATCCCGGTCATCATCGAGAACATGACGCGCGTGCAGCCGGACCAGGCACGCCCGAGTGGAACCTGAATTCGTCGTCCGACGCCGTGATCAATGACGCCTCGAGCGCCTTCAGTTCACCGAGGCGCTCGTCGATCAGGCCTGCGTCGATTTCGCATTCGGACTTCGCGAACGCGACGTAGTGCTCGAAATGGCGCGCCTCTGAGGCCAGCAAGCCGCCGTAGAACCTGCCGAGCCTGTCAGGCAAACGCGGGGCGATTTTCGCGAAGCGCTCACAGGAACGCGCCTCGATCAATGCACCGATCAACAACATGTCGAGCAGCTTGAACGGCTCGTCGTGGCGCACGGCGGCGCGCAAACCGCCCGCGTAGCGCGACGCGCTGAGACGCTCGAATGGAATGCCGAATTCGTCCATGATCGAGCGCACCTGCTCGAAATGCCTGAGTTCCTCCCGCGCGAGCCGTGACATGCGCTGTGCGAGGCCCGTGCGCTCGGGGTAGCGGTACAGGAATCCCAGCGCCGTCGACGCCGCCTTCAGCTCACAGTTGGCATGATCCAGCAGCATCTCGGGCAACCGCTCGCACGCGGCGTCGAGCCATGCGTCGGGCGTCGGCGTCTCGAGGAACGCCGCAATGTTGTCCGGCACCGGTGTCTCTACAGCCATTCTTCGACCTCTGCTGCGGACTGCAGGCGATCCGATCGAGACTTGGCCAGCATCATGTTGAGCAGCGCCTGGTATTGCGCGAAGCGCGTCGGCAGCAGCGGGATCGGCGCATTGCCGTGCAAGTAGATGATGCCCATCGCGGTGTCGGCCTTGTAAGGCTTCTTGCCCGTCAGCATTTCATAAAAGATGACGCCGAGACTATAGACGTCGCTGCGCTCATCGACGCCGTTGCCGTGCCCCTGCTCCGGACTCATGTAGTACGGCGTGCCGAAAATCTCGCCCTTGTCGGTAATCTCGCCCTCGAGGCGCGCCTTCTTGGCAAGACCGAAGTCGATCAGCGCGATCGAACCGTCCTTGCGCAACATGATGTTGCCGGGCTTCAGGTCGCGGTGCAGCACGCCCTGCGCGTGAACCGCCGCCAGCGCGCTCGCGATCTGGCGCAGGTACTGCACGGCTGCGCGTTCCGGTATTCCTCGCTCTATCTTGTTGCGCAGGTCGCCGCCGCCGAGAAACTCCATCGCGATGTGCGCGTGATCGTCGCCGACGCCCAGATCGTAGATGCGCACGATGTTCGGGTGGTCCATGTCCGCAATCGTTTCGTACTCCTGCAGGAAACGGTCGAAGGCGCCGATACCGTCGTTTTGTCCCGGCATCTGGCGCAACACCTTTAGCACCACCTGCATGTGCGTCGACTCACGCTCGGCGAGGTATACGCCGGAGTGCTCGGTCGAGCCGAGCTTGCGAATGAACCGGTACCCCTTGATCAGCGGGTGAATGCCGGTGCGCATGTCGCCGACAAAGAGCGAACTCGT
>JBFGYM010000178.1:0-4875 GCA_041587435.1 Woeseiaceae bacterium | reverse complement strand
CTGGGGATTCTGGATGTACCGGGCGAGCGCCTCGGTCAGCACGGCGCGCAGTTCGCCCACGGTCTTGCCGGCGGCCTGGACGACGCCGACGTACGGGTAATACATGCGCCCGCTGTCGTCCACCTGCTGCCCCGACATCGCCGCATCGCGAAACGAGCCCGCCGGGATCGTCAGCTCCGGGTGGTCCCAGACCGTCACCTGCAGCACGTCGCCGGGGCCGATCCGGTACGGCTCGCGCTGGCTCGCGAACGCCGCCACCGCGCGACGGGCCTGCGCCGCGTCCGCGGCTGCGAGGTCGTTGAGCAACGCCACCGTGATCGGCTGAACCCTGACCACGGGCCCCGCGGGCAATGCCGCGGGCTCCTGCATCGTCATGCCGGGTGCGGCCGCGCAGCCGGCCAGCAGCACCGCCGCCGCGAGGATCGCCGCTATTGTGCCGAATCGCATTCGTTATGCCCTTATCCGTTCCACCCAGCTGTCGACGCCTTCCCGAATATCGGCGAGCGCCGTCTCGTACGCCGCCAGCGGCCGCCGGTAGGGGTCCGCGATGTCACGGTCCTGCCACTCGCCGAGGCGGTAGACCTTGCCGCGCGCGGTCGGATCGGCGTCATCGATCGCCCGCTTGTGGCCCGCTTCCATGACCAGCACGAGGTCGGCCTCGCGCACCATGTCCGGGTGGATCTGCCGCGCCCGGTGCGCGCGGATGTCCTCGCCCAGCCCGGCCATGAGCTCGATCGAGTGCGCCGACGCCGGGTGCCCGACCAGCGCCCCGAGACCCGCGGATTCCACCGTGACGTCGTCATCTCGCCCCAGCTCGCGCCTCAGCAGCGCCTCGGCCATCGGGCTGCGGCAGATGTTGCCCACGCAGACGACGAGTACGTGCCGGATCACCATGCGTGAATCAGGCACTCACTGCGCTTATGTCACGTAATTTCAGCACGATAATGCCCAAGTCACTGATTCGTGTCTATTCCGGCCGCTACAGGTCCCAGGGCGGGCTGGTCCAGCGCAGGAAGCCGCGCGTCGCGCGCGAGTTGACCCCCGTCGCCACGTCTTCGCGGCGTTCGAAACCGATGCCGAGGTCGAACCGGCCCAGCGCGGTTTCGCGCCGATGCTGGATGTCGAGGCTCGCAATGTCCTGCGGCTCGACCGCGACGGAATGGCCAACGTCCGTGCCGACGCGATTGACGTCGCCAATTCGCGCCAGCACCTGCCACGTATTCCCGGCGGCGCTGACGGCCACGACACCCGCACTGACGACTCGCCCGTCATTGTCGAGACCGTGGCCGATGATGCGGCCGTAATAGGTGTAGCCCGACGCGTAAATCTGCTGTCGATAGCCGCAGTCGTAGCGCACCGTGCTCTTGACGGCATCGCAGCTCGTCGCCGCCCATTCGACAAACCACCGCCATGACGCCCGGGCGCGCGTTATGCCGCTGCCCTCGATGCCGATTTGCGCGAGGTAGCGGCTCGGAAACCCGCCCGCCTCGTCCTCGCCGATCGCCTGCGCGTAAACGGAGACCGGGTTGCCGGTCCAGAAGTTCGTCCAGCGTGCATCGAAGCCGGCCATCTGGTTGCCCGGTTCGTTTTCCGCCGTCGTGCCGGCGTCACCGACGTTGTCCTTGCCGAGAAACAGGTCCCAGAAGGTACCGGCATCGCAGGGCCTGCCGTCGCCGCACCATTGCGCCGAACGCGACAGGCCGATTTCCAGTCCTTTGAGCGGACGGAAATTGAAGCGCATGCCGAAAAACTGCGCGTTGGGCACGGCGCGCTCGCTCTCGAGCCGACCGAACAGGGCCTGCAGGTCCCACGGCCCTATCCAGCGCAGCCAGCGCGGGCTCGGCGGCGCCGTGCGGTTGCGGCCGATCACGAGCGACGGAATCGGGCGCGCGTTGTTCGACAGGATCAGGCTGCCGTCCCAGCCCGGCCCCCACCAGCGGTCGTAGGTGCTGGCGCCGATCGACCAGTTGCCGAGCTCCACTGCGAGCTGGCTGCCGTCGCCGCGGACGTCCTCGCCGTCGGCCGGGTTGTCCACGGCCGACACGTTGAGGTCGAGCGACACGCGGTCGCCGAACCAAGCGATGCCGGCCCCGAGCCCGGCCTCCTCGCGGGGCGTATCCGCGAAGCCGCGGATGTTGACCGGCTTCTCGGCGGCTGCGACCTGGAAAGCGGCACGCGTCGTGCCCCGCGCCGCCTCGCGCCGGGCACGCGCGTAAACACGCTCGAACGTCGGCATGACCCGGTTCGGCAACACGACGTCGTTGGCCCTGACGGATTCGAGGTCGGCCAGCACGGCATCCCAGGACAACGGCCACGTCGTCACCGGGCCGCGGATGGCGCCGTAGTCGGCCAGCACCTGGATGTCATGACGCAACCCGGTGTCCCCGGGACGGGCCTGCGGGGCGGCCGCGGCGAACGTGGCGAGAAGTGTTACGCCGGCGCAGGCCAGCCACGAACGGGCGGAAAAACTCATGGCGCGATTGTCGCCCGCCGTGCGAGCGCTCACAAGTCAGGATTTCGCGAGCTTCTTGCCGAGCTCGACGCCCCACTGGTCGAAGGAGTTGATTCCCCAGATCACGCCCTCGACAAACACCTTGTGCTCGTACAGCGCAACCAGCTGCCCGAGCGTCTCGGGGGTCAGCCTGGGGAAGTGGATCGTGTTGCTCGGCCGGTTGCCGGCGTGCACGCGCCACGGCTCGAGGGCGTCGTCGGTCGTGCCCTCCATCAGCGCCCGGGCCTGTGCGCGGCAGTTCGCCGTCGCGAGCGCCGATTCGTCGGTCAGGATGAAGTCGACCGGGATGAAGCGCGTGCCCTGGTGCAGCAGCTGCATGAACGAGTGCTGCGCGTTGTTGCCGGCCTCGCCCCAGATGATCATGCCCGTGCTGCACTTGACGGGCTTGCCGTCGATGCGCACGGACTTGCCGTTGGACTCCATCTGCAACTGCTGCAGGTAGGCCGGGAAACGGTCGAGCCGGTTCGTGTACGGCAGGATCGCCTGCGTCTGTGCGCCGAAAAAGTTGTTGTACCAGATCGCGAGCAGGGCGAGCTGGACGGGCAGGTTCTGATCGAGCGGCGCGGTGCAAAAGTGCTGGTCCATGAGACGGCCGCCGGCGAGGATGCGCCGGAAGACGTCCATGCCGGTGACGATCGCGAGGGACAACCCCACGGCCGACCACATCGAGTAGCGGCCGCCGACCCAGTCCCAGAATCCGAAGCGGTAGTCCGAGCGGATACCGAAATCGTCGAGCGCCGCATGGTTCGTCGACGCGGCGACGAAGTGGTACTGCACGGCGACGGCGTCGAGCTTGTCGACGATCCAGGCACGCGCGGCGTGCGCGTTGGCCATCGTCTCCTGCGTCGTGAACGTCTTGGAACAGACGACGAACAGCGTGCGTTCGGGGTCGAGTGCCTGCTTGAGGTCCTCGAGCTGCGTGCCGTCGACATTGGACACGGCATGGAAGCGCAGCTTCGGATGCCACCAGGGCCGCAGCGCACGGCTCGCCATGACCGGCCCGAGGTCCGAGCCGCCGATGCCGATGTTGACGACGTCGGTGATCTTCTTGCGCGTGCTGCCGCGGATGCGCCCGCTCTGCACGCCCTCGACAAACGCCTCCATGCGCGTCAGCACTTCCCAGATCTCGCGCACTCCGGGCGTCTCGAGCGCCACCATGTCCGAGATCTTGGATCGCAGCGCCACGTGCAGCGCGGGCCGCCCTTCCGTCGTATTGATGGTCTCGCCCGCGAACATCGCCTCGATCGCGGCCGGCACATCCGCCTGGCGGGCAAGCTGGCGGAACAGCTTCCTGGTCGTTGCGTTGGTGTGAGTCTTCGAGAAATCGAGCGTCAGGTCGCCGGCCGCCAGCGAGCAACGCGCGGCGCGCTGCTTGTCGCGCGCATGCAACTCGCGCAGGTGCTTGCCGCGCATCTCGCCCTTGAAATGCTCGGCCAGCGCTTGCCAGGCCGGCAGGTCCGTCGGGTAACGGGCGGACAGTTTTCGCTCGAGGTACTTGCTGGTCACTATCTTGTCTGGCTGATCCGCTCCGGGTCGTCCTTGTAGAATTCGAGATACCAGTCGACGAAGTTCCTTACGCCGACGTCGATCGGGGTGCTCGGCCGGTAGCCGACGTCCGCGGCCAGGTCCTCGGCATCGGCCCAGGTGTCGGGGACGTCGCCGGGCTGCAGCGGCAGCAGGTTCTTTTCCGCCGTCTTGCCGAGGCATTTTTCGATCGCGGCAATGTAGTCCATGAGTTCGACGGGCTGCTGGTTGCCGATATTGTAAATGCGATACGGCGCGCGACTCGTGCCCGGGTCGGGTCGGGCCGGGTCCCAGTCCGCGTTCGGCGTCGCGGTGTTGTCGCTCGTGCGGATGACGCCTTCGACGATGTCGTCGACGTAAGTGAAGTCGCGCTTGTGGTGGCCGTAGTTGAAAACGTCGATGGGCTCGCCCCTGAGTATGCGGCGCGTGAACCTGAACAGCGCCATGTCGGGGCGCCCGAACGGTCCGTAGACCGTGAAGAACCGCAGGCCCGTCGTCGGCAGGTCGTAGAGGTTCGAGTAGGTATGTGCCATCAGCTCGTTGGCTTTCTTGGTGGCACCGTACAGGGCCAGCGGATGATCCACGTTGTGGTGGATCGAATACGGCATCGTCGTGTTGGCGCCGTACACCGAACTCGACGACGCGTAGGTCAGGTGTTCGACCTCGTTGTAGCGGCAGCCTTCGAGAACGTGCAGCGTGCCGACGATGTTGCTCTCGATGTACGAATGCGGGTCTTCCAGCGAGTGGCGGACACCGGCCTGCGCCGCGAGGTGAATGACCTTGTCGAAGCTGTGCTTTGTGAACAGGGCTTCCATCGCGCCGCGGTCGGCCAGGTCGAT
>JBFGYM010000177.1:0-4877 GCA_041587435.1 Woeseiaceae bacterium | reverse complement strand
CCCAGATGTCGGTCTGGATGTATTCGACCAGGTGCCCCATATGCGGAGAGCCGTTGACATAGGGCAGTGCGCTCGTAACGAGTATCTTGCGGCTCGGGGGCATCGCTGCGGCTTCGGGCGGTCAGAGGCCGCGATTATGCCACAGGCAATCTAGTCGATGTCCTTGACCTGCTCGAACTTGGCCTTGTTGTTGGCCTGCTGGTAGGCCTCGAGTCCGGTGACGCGTCCTTTCTCGACCAACTCCATCAGGGCGTTGTCCATGCTCCTCATGCCGATGCTGCCGCCGCTCTGGATCGCGGTCTCGAGCTGGTCCAGTTTGCCCTGGCGAATCAGGTTGGACACGGCCGGCGTGTTGATCATGATTTCCAGCGCGGCGACGCGGCCCGGCTTGTCGCAGGTCGGCAGCAGCTGCTGCGAGACGACACCGCGCAAAGACGTAGAGATCATCGTGCGGATGTGGCTCTGCTTGTCCGCCGGGAAGGAATTGATGATGCGGTCGACGGTCGGCGCCGCACCGTTGGTGTGCAGCGTGCCCATGACGAGGATGCCCATCTCGGCGGCCGTCACCGCGATGCTGACCGTTTCGAGGTCGCGCATCTCGCCCACGAGTATGACGTCCGGGTCCTCGCGCATCGCGGAGTGCAAAGCCTCGGCAAAGCTCGGGCTGTGCACGCCGACCTCTCTCTGGCTGATCAGGCAGCCCTGCGGACTGTGCACGAACTCGATCGGGTCCTCGATCGTCAGGATATGGCCTTTGAGGCGCCTGTTCATCGCGTCGATCATTGCGGCCAGCGTCGTCGATTTTCCTGAACCCGTCTTGCCCGTCACGAGGATCATTCCCGACGTGTGCTTGCAGAGGTCGTGGATGACCGGGGGCATGTTCAGTTCCTCGAGCGTCAGCGCCTTCGAGGGGATTGCGCGGAAAATCGCGCCGATGCCGTTGAGATGCCGGAAAGCATTGACGCGGAACCGGGAAACGTCGGGAATTTCGTGGGCGAAGTCGGCCGCGTCGTTCTGGTCGAAGAAGCGGCGCGTTGTGCCGTCCATGATCTCGTAAACGCATTTCTCGACCACGTCGGTCGTCAGCTCTTCCTCCATCAGCACCTGCAGGTTTCCGTGTACCCGTGCGCGTACCGGGTCGCCGGATATGAAGTGCAGGTCCGACGATTTCTTCTCGAGCGCCGCCTGGAGGTACTTGTCGATGCCGGCCACGGTTCTATTCTCCGCCCGACTTCAGGGTCGGCACCATGTTCGTGTCGGTGATGTAGCGCTGGAACTTGCGCTTGTCGTTGGCGAAGCGGATCGCATCGTCGGCGTCGATCTCCTTGGCGTGAATCGCGTCGAGCAGGGTCTGGTCCATGACCTGCATGCCGAGATCGCGGCCGGTCTGCATCTGCGACGGGATCTGGTGCGTCTGCTCGGTCATGATGAGTTTCGCGATGGCGCGGGTATTGACCAGGATCTCGAGGATCGCGCGTCGTCCACGGCCGTCGGGCGTCTTGACCAGGACCTGGGTAATTACGGCCTTGAGGCTCATCGACAGGAACGCCTTGGTCTGCTCGCGCAGCTCGCCCGGCAATGCGTCGATGATACGGTCGATCGTTTTCACGGCGCCGGTCGTGTGCAGGGTGCCGAGCACGAGGTGGCCGGTCTCGGCGGCCGTCATTGCCATCGATATCGTCTCCGCGTCGCGCAGCTCGCCGACGAGTATGACGTCGGGGTCTTCGCGCATCGCCGAGCGCACGCCGTCCGCAAAGCTCTTGACGTGCGTGCCGACCTCGCGCTGGATCACCTGGCAGTTCTTGCTCGGGTGCACGAACTCGATCGGGTCCTCGAGGCTGATGATGTTCAGGTTGCGGGTCTCGTTCAGGTGGTCGATCATCGCCGCGAGCGTCGTTGACTTACCGGTTCCGGTGGAGCCGGTCACCAGCACCATGCCCTGATGGTAGTCGCAGAACTTCTTCAGGATCGGCGGCACGTTGAGCTTGTCCAGCGTCGGCACGTCCCCGGGGATGTAGCGGAACACGGCGCCGACGCCGGTGACCTTCCTGAACACGTTGACGCGGAAGCGGCCGCCCTCCTCGGCGACGTAGGAGAAATCGAGGTCGTGGCCGGCCTGCAGGTTGTCCTTCTGCTTCGCCGTGAGGATCTCGTGGATGTAAGACTCCAGCTCGGCATCGGAGAGCTCACGGAACTTGATCGGCATCAGGTCGCCGTTCATGCGCAGCATCGGCGGTATGCCGACCGCCAGGTGCACGTCGGAGCAACCCTGGGCCAGGCCGAGTTTCAGAAAGGCGTCGATTCGTGCCATGGGCGCCCTCAGACCACGATCGCGTCGAGCGCTTCGGTCAGTTCTTCCATCGACTGATAACGCTTGGTCTTGTCGACGGACATCGCCTTGTCGATGATCGCCGCGAACTCATCGGAGATGTCCGGGTTGACCTCCTGGCAGTGCGTCGCCTTGCCCTGCACGTGCTGGTACATGACGGACATGTGGTCACCTTTGCTGTATGGGGGCACGCCAGTTGCCATCTCGTACATGATAACGCCGACGCTGTAGATATCGGCCGTCTCGTCCACTTTCTTGCCGAGGATCTGCTCGGGTGCCATGTACTTCGGCGAGCCGATCACGTAGCCCGTCTTCGTCAGCTGCGTGTCGCCGCTGCTCGCCGCCGCCGCGACGCCGAAGTCCACGATCTTCAGCAGGCCCTCGTCGTTCACCAGGATGTTCGCCGGTTTCAGGTCGCGATGGATGACGCCGGCCTGGTGGGCGACGTTCATTCCGGCGGCGATGTCCTGGGAATAGCGGACGACCTTGGCGAAGGGCATCGGTTTGTTCTCGGGGATTTCCCCCGACAAGGTGTGTGACGGGAAATACTCCATCGAAATCGCGTAGCAGCCCTGCAGGTTCAGGAAATCGTAGATGCGAATGATGTTGCGATGGGTGATCTTGCGTGAATAGCGCAGCTCGTGCACGAAACGCTTCATCATCTCGTCGTCGGACGAGACGTTCGGGTTCAGGAACTTCAATATCAGCTGCTCGTCGACGACCTCGTCTTCCATCAGCAGCACGGTGCCGAAGGCGCCCTTGCCGATCTTCTCGATGTAGCGGTAGCGATTGTCGACCAGGTCGCCCGGGTTCAGCTTGGTGATGTCCAGCACGGCCGGGCCGGCGACGGCGCTGGTCTCCTCGGCGGGCTTGGCGGCAGCCGCAATCTCGTTGGCCTGCGCCTGCAGCAGTTCGTCGAGGTCTTCGTTCTCGAGCAGCAGCGTCTTGGTGTTGGCCGCGATCTTCTCCGCCTTGATGTTTTCCTGCACGACGCTCTCGGAGAAGCGCGCGTCGAGGTCTTTCAGTGCCCGATCGGCCACGTTGATGATCGTTGCGTCCGAACCGGACTGTTTGACCTTTTCCATGACCCCGCGGATCGTTTCGGCCTTCTCCTCGTTGGCGAGATGCGACAGGGCTTTCAATGTCTCGACCTGGACTTCCTTCTCGGTGCTCTTCAGCAGCGGCAATATCGTGCCGATGTGCTTGTGGTTGCCCAGCTTGCCGATGGCGCGGACGACCGCCGTGTCGGTCTTGGCATCTTTGCCGAGCATGGATTCGAGCTTCGGCAGAACTCGCACGTCGCCGATCTTGGCCAGCGCGTCGATGGCGCGCTCACGCACCCACCAGTCCGAGTCGTCGGTGGCTTTCAGCAGGTGGTCGACCGCGCGCTGGTCCTTGGTCGAATTGAGTATCTCGATGGCGGTGCGGCGAATATCCTCGTCAGGATCCTTGATCAGCGCCACGACGGAATCGACGACCTTCGGTCCACCGATCTGCCCCAGTGCGTCACCGGCGCGGGAGCGCACCCACCAGTCGTCGTCCTTGATGGCGTCCAGCAGGTCCTTGACCGAGGTGTGGTCGCCGACCTCGTTGAGGACCTCCACGGCGGCGCGGCGCGCGTATTCCGACTCGTCCTTGAGCGCCGCCACGAGGAAGCGCACCGTGTCGGGATGCTTGGCGCTGACAAGCACGTCGATGGCCTTGTTCTGCACCTCGAGATCGGGATCGGTCAGGGCGGCGGCTACCTTTTCGACGTTGAAGTTGCCGCCGCGCTTGCCGATTGCGGTCAGCGCAGCGCTGCGCACCAGCTTGTTGGAGTCGCTCAGCTGTGACTCGAGCGCCCGGTTGATATCCGGCGCGTCGAACTTGGTCAGCAGGTTCATCAGGTGGATGCGGATCGCCGGATCCTTACCGCCCATGCGTGCGATCAGGTCAGGGACCATCTCGGGCCTGACCGTGTCTTCAATGATCTTGAAGATCGCCGCCTTTTCCCTCGACTCGCACTCGTAGGCACGGCGTAACAGCTCGTGCACGCTGAGATCGTCCTTGTGCACGCGCAGCACTTCGATCAGCGAGGGCTTCGAAACCTCGTTGTCATCGAAGAAGTCGAGCAGGGCATTCGGGTTGTAGTTGGTGCTGCTCGATAACGCGAAAGCCGTTCCGGACACGACTCGCTCGTTACCGTCGGCAAGGCCCTCACGATACAGCTTCAGGTTCTTGTCGTTGACCAGCTCGCCGAGAATGTCGACCAGCAGCATGCGGTGTGATTTGTCCGACAACGCAAGCGCGTCAATGATTTTGGGGATGGCGCCGTTGCCGGATTTCTTCAGCTTGTCGGCGAGCTTCAGGGCGCCCGGCGACGCCGGGTCCTGCTCGGCGATCAGCTTGTTCACCAGCTGCTCGGAACGGAAACCCGAAAACAGGCTCATTTTTTTGTACCGTTCCGTCTGGCGCGAGCAGGCGCAGCCGAGCGGCTGCCCAGCCGCCACCGTTCGTCAGTCCGTGACACTGCAATATTTTTCCGAAACGCCAATTCTCGACTTCGCTT
>JBFGYM010000176.1:0-4910 GCA_041587435.1 Woeseiaceae bacterium | reverse complement strand
GGCATCACGGTCGCGGTCAGCCTGCTGCACATCCCGGGGCTGGCCGTACCCAGTGTGATCTATGCATTCCTGATGAACATCACGGCGCTGTTACTGATCGTCGGTCGCCAGCTACAGGTCAGTCGTATAGCGAGTTCGGCGGCGTCCCGTTAGATCGGGATCGAGTCGCAACCCGACCCCGGCTTCGCAACGCCTTAATTTTCTGCGGTATTTGCGTATTCATCGCGCCGGCCCCGGGAGTACCCTGAACCTGTCAGGGTGCGTTGCAGCGCACGTAACGGAGCCAAGGTCATGACCCGGGATTCCTCGGTACGCTCTGGTGCGGATTTCTTCGAGATCCGGTTCGAATCCATCGGTGGGCTCGGTGCCCACGTCGCCGGCAAGATCGTCGCGGGTGCGGCCGTGCTGCGCATGCACATGAACGGCACGCACTTCTCGTCCTACGGCTCGGAAAAGAAAGGATCGATCGTACGCTCGTTCATCCGGCTCGCACCGGCCGACCGGGCGATTCGCTCGAGCGCACCGATCGAAGAGCCCGACGTGATCGTCGTGTTCCACAGTGGCCTGCTGGCCTACCCGGCGACGCTGTCGGGACTCAGGGCCGACGGCATCGTCATTTACGCCGGGCAGGAAGACGAACGCCCCGAAGCGCTGTCGAATGTGCCGAAGACGGCCAGGGTTTATCGCATCGACGCGCAGAAGATCGCGTTCGAGGAAAAATCCCGCGAGAACGCGGTGCTGATGGGCGCACTCGCCCGCGTTGTGCCGCTCCTCGACGAGCACGCCGTGCTCGATGCGCTCGACGCGACGTTCATCGGCAAGCACCCCGAGATCGTCGCCGCCAACCGACGCGCCTTCAATCGCGGGGCCCGCGAGGCCGAGTCCATAGACGGCATCGGGCGGCGTGACGGCAGCGTGCCGACCCTGTCGCTCGACCCGGCCTGGGGCTATCGTTCCGCGCCGCTCGGTGGCGTGCTGCCAACGCCCGGCAACACGGCGTACAACGACCTGCAGACCTCACGCACGGGCTGGATGCCCGTGCTCGATCGCGACAAATGCATCGACTGCGGCATGTGCGACCTCGTCTGCCCGGACCTGTGTCTCGTCTGGTCCACTCACATCGGCGCCGACGGCCAGCCCGTCGTGCGCCTCGACGGCATCGACTACCAGTATTGCAAGGGTTGCATGCGCTGTGTCGAAACCTGTTCGACCGCCGCCATGACGCGCGAGGAAGAAGTCGCCGGCAAGGCCGCTGCACTGCGCGTCCCGCTGTTCCCCGAGCTCGCCGCTGCGGCAGGAGGCAAAAATGCTTGATAAGGCACCCGTTTCCCGTACCGGCCCGGTTTGCCAGGTCCAGGACTTCAAGAGCGGCAACGAGGCCGCCGCGCTCGCCGCGCGTGACATCGGCTTCCACGTGATGGGCTACTTTCCGATCACGCCATCGACCGAGGTCGCGGAGACGCTGTCGCGCATGCAGGCCGATGGCGAACACGAGATCGTCATGATCCCCGCGGACGGCGAGCACGGCGCGGCCGGCATCTGCTACGGCGCCGCGCTCGGCGGTGGCCGCGTGCTCAACGCCACCTCGTCGCAGGGCCTCCTGTACGCACTGGAACAGCTCCCGGTGCAGTCCGGAACGCGCGTCCCGATGGTGCTCAACGTCTCGACTCGCACGGTGTCCGGGCCGCTCGACATACGCTGCGACCACTCGGACATCTACTTCGCGCTCAATACGGGATGGATCATCCTGCTCGCGCGCGATCCGCAGGCCGCCTACGACCTGAACTTCTGCGCGGTCCGCATCGGCGAGCACCCTGACGTGCGACTACCGGTCATCGTCGCCTACGACGGCTTCCTGACGAGCCACCAGAAACGGCGCATCGAGCGCTTCAACGTGCCGGCCGACGTCAAGGCGTTCCTCGGCGAGCGCGAGGACCCCTACACGGCACTCGATCCGGACCGGCCCGTGACCTTCGGTCCCTACATGAACGATCCCGATCTGATCAACAACAAGGTCCAGCAACACGAAGCCATGGAAGCCGCGCGGCGCGTAATCCCCGAAGTCTTCGCCGAGTTCGCCGAATTCTCGGGGCGCCGCTACGACATGGTCGACGAATACCGCATGGACGACGCCGAGGTCGCGCTCGTGCTGCTGAATTCCGCGGCCGAGAACGCCAAGGAAGTCGCCGACCGCCTGCGCGAGCAGGGCCACAGGGTCGGGGTCGTCTCGCCAAACGTGCTGCGTCCTTTCGCGACGGATGAGATTCGTCGCGTGCTCAAGAATGTCCGCGCCGTCGTCGTCGGCGACCGCGGTGACTCGTACGGCGCCGAAGGCGGCAACCTGTCGCTCGAAGTCCGCGCTGCCCTGCAACAGGACCCTGACAACCACACCCTGGTCATGAGCCGTATCTACGGCCTGGGCGGCAAGGACTTCTACGACGTGGACGCCGAGGCGTTCTTCCGCCTGGCGCTTGAAGCTGCCGAGACCGGCAAGGTCGAGGTGCCGTTCGGTTACCACGGTGCATTCGCCGGCGACGATGCCGCGGGCCCACCGCCGGGCCTGCCCGCGATCAAGCCCGAAGCGGTGTCACGCGGCATGGCGACGGTCAGAAAAAACGAGCAGACCGACCTTCTCGAGGTCGAGCTCAAGCCGATGTGGGAAATGACGACAACGCCGTCGCGGATCGCGCCGGGCCACGGCGCCTGCCCGGGCTGCGGCTTCTTCCCGATGCTGCGCCAGGCCTACGACGTTCTCGAAGGAAACATCGTCGTCCTCTTCCAGACGGGCTGCGCAATGGTCACGACGACGGGCTACCCGAAGACCGCGCACCGCATCACGTACATTCACAACCTGTTCCAGAACGGCGCGGCGACCCTGTCGGGGCTCGTCGAGATGTACCACGAGCGCGTGCGGCGCGGCGAACTGCCGGCCGCGCCCGACGGCGAGGACACGACGTTCATCATGGTAACCGGCGACGGCGGCATGGACATCGGCATGGGGGCGGCGCTCGGCACGGCCCACCGCAACCACAAGATGATCATCCTCGAGTACGACAACCAGGGCTACATGAACACGGGCTCGCAGCTGTCGTATGCGACGCCCTACGGCCACCGCACCTCGACGAGCGAGGTCGGCCAGCAACTCTCGGGCAAGCGTTTCCATCACAAGGACACGCCGCAGATCTTCGCCGCCTGCAACCTGCCCTATATATTCACGGCCAGCGAAGGCTACCCCGAGGACTTCATGCGCAAGATCTCGAAAGCGCAGTGGTACGCGCAGCACGAAGGCATGGTCTACGGCAAGGTCCTGTCGTTCTGTCCGCTCAACTGGCGCACGCAGGACGACGCGGCGCAGGAAGTGCTGCAGACCGCGATCGACTGCTGCTTCTTCCCGCTTTACGAAGTCGAGAAGGGCCACACGCTGATCACCTACGACCCCGACGCCATCGGCCGGCGCCGCTCCGTCGGCGACTGGCTCGGCCAGATGGGCAAGACGAAGCACATGCTCGAACCCGACAACGCCGACCGGCTCACGTCGATCGAAAAGGAGGTCGAGAAACGCTGGCGCAGGCTGAAAATCAAGTCCGAGCACCCGGAGTTGTAGACCATGGCCAAGATTCTCGAAAAACGCCCGCTGACGCCGATCACGAAGCTGTACAGGGTCGATGCACCGCTCGTGGCGCAGTCCGCCCGGCCCGGGCAATTCATCATCGTACGGGTCCGCGACGGCGGCGAGCGCATTCCGCTGACCATTGCGGACTACGACCGTGACGAGGGCACGCTGACGATCGTGGTCCAGGAAGTCGGCACGACGACGCGCTACCTCGGCCAGCTCGAGGTCGGCGAGGAGATTCTCGATCTCGTCGGCCCGCTCGGCATGCCGCTCGAGATTCCCGTCGAGGGACACATCGTCGGCGTCGGCGGCGGCTTCGGCTCGGCCGCGCTGCTGTGCCTGATGCGCGAGCTGCGCCAGCGCGGCGACACGACGACGATCATCAACGGCGCGCGCGAGAAGAACCTCCTGATCCTCAACGAGGAACTCGCCGACGTCTGCGACAACCTCGAACTCTGCACCGACGACGGATCGGCCGGTTTCCACGGCCTCGTCACGGAGCGGCTGCAACAGTTGATCGACGGTGACGGCCCCGGCCGGCCCGACATGGTCGTCGCGATCGGGCCGATGCCCATGATGCGTGCGGTGACCGAGACCACGCGCGGCCCGGGCATCCCCACGCTGGTGTCGCTCGACCCGCTGATGATCGACGGCACAGGGATGTGCGGCGGCTGCCGCGTGACCGTCGACAACGAGGTCAAGTTCGCCTGCGTGGACGGCCCGTTCTTCGATGCGCACCTCGTCGACTTCGAGGAGGCGGTGCGGCGCAACAAGATGTACGTCAGGCAGGAGCGGGAGTCCAAGGACCGCTCCGCCTGCAAGAAACTCGCAGCAGGACAAAACTGATGCCCGTAAAACGCGTCCAGAAGACACCGATGCCCGAACGCGACGCCCTGTTGCGCTCGCATGACTTCGGGGAAGTCAACGTAGGCTACGGCATGGCGCACGCGCAGTTCGAGGCGGAGCGCTGCCTGCGCTGCCAGGACCCGGTGTGCATCGAGGGCTGTCCGGTCCGGGTGCCGATCCCGGATTTCATCCACAAGATAGCCACCGGCGACATGCACGCCGCAGCCGACGTCCTGCGCTCGGCCAATCCGCTGCCGGCCGTTTGCGGCCGCGTCTGTCCGCAGGAGGTGCAGTGCGAGCAAGCATGCTCGGTCGGCGTGCGCTTCAAGCCCGTCGCGATCGGCTACCTCGAGCGCTTCGTTGCGGATTGGGAAATGACGCAGCCCGCCCGCGACGTCAGTGCCTGCCTGCACCGTTCGGAGAAGATCGCGATCATCGGCTCGGGCCCCGC
>JBFGYM010000175.1:0-5006 GCA_041587435.1 Woeseiaceae bacterium | reverse complement strand
CTTTCGGGTTCGCCCTTTTCTACCTGCGCGGCGTAGCGCCGCCATCGGTCAGGACCTCGGCGATCTACCGTGGCGCGATGCCGTTTGTCGCGATCCAGTTGTTTGCGCTGTTGCTGATTGCGGCGTTTCCCGAACTCGTCACCTGGTTACCCGGGAGGATTTACGGATCATGAAAGTCCTTTACCTGGTGCTTGGCCGGGTTCTCACGATTCGCTGCAACTCGCCTGTGGGGCTTCAAAACGGACCCCTGTGAAGCGGTGATCCATGCGAGGATCAGAGTTCGCGGCTGTTGAGGTAAGCTCGGTAGGAGATCTTCGAGTTCGCGCGCGCCTTGTCGAGGTAGTCGAAATAGGCCTTGCCGACTTTCGCCGAGGCCGGGTCGCTGGCCATCAGTTCGGCGACGACCTCCTCCGAGATCGAGCGTAGCAGCCTGAGGACATCGGCCGGGAATTCCCGAATCTCGATCGCCTTGTTCGCGGCCAGCTGCGCGAGCGACGCGCCGTTGCCGTTCGAGTACTCGGCCGCCATGTCAGTCGTGATCGCCTGGCAGGTCACGCTGACGATCTCCTGCAGGTCGGGCGGCAGCGACGCCCAGGCATCCTTGTGGATGATCGTTTCGAGGCCAGGGCCCGGCTCCTGCCAGCCCGGGTAGTAGTAGTAGCGCGCGGCCTTGTGCAGCCCGAACGACGAGTCGTTGTAAGGCCCTACCCATTCGGTGGCGTCGATCGCCCCCGTCTGCAGCGCCGTGAAGATCTCGGCGCCGGGCAGCGTGACCGGCGTGCCGCCGGCGCGGCGCAACACCTCGCCGCCGAGTCCCGGTATGCGCATCTTCAGGCCCTTGAGGTCCGCGATGGCGTTGATCTCCTTGTTGAACCAGCCGCCCATCTGCACGCCCGTGTTGCCGGTCGGGAAGGGCACCAGGTTGAACGGCGCGTACAGTTCGCGGTACAGCTCGAGCCCGCCGCCGTAATAAAGCCAGCCGTTGAGCTCGTTATTGGTCATGCCGAACGGGATCGCGGTGAAGAACTGCGCCGCATCGACCTTGCCCTTGTGGTAGTACGAGGCGCTGTGGCCCATTTCGACGGTGCCGCGCGAGACGGCGTCGAAGACCTCGAACGCGGGCACGAGTTCACCGCCACCGTAGACCTTGATGCGGAGTCGGCCGCCCGACGCTGCCGCGACGCGTCTCGCGAGGTTCTCGGGCGCCATGCCGAGCCCCGGAAACTTCGGCGGCCAGGACGTGACGCACGACCACTCGAACGTCTCCCCCGTTGCCGCCGCCCCGCTGCTGCATTCCGCCGGGTCCTGTGCGCAGGCCGAGACCCCCACGGCGGCCGCCAGGCCGCCGACGAACGTTCTTCTTTTCATGGCTCGTCCGGTCGTTGGTGTTCGCCGCTAGTGTATTGCACGCCTCGGCGATTGCCAGCCCCGCCCGTCAATTTGAGTGGGATTGTTACTGCGTCGGAATATCCCACTTTGAATAATTTTTGCCGTATAAAATGGCTTTGTTTGCCACGTTACGCAGGAAACGGCCCCGATCCTGGGATCGGGGCCTCCTTTCCCTGGCCCGACGCGGTACTCGCCCGCTTTCAGGCCCTCCATGGCCGAAATGGCGCGGGGAATGCCGCGGTTTCCCCCACCAGCCGGTCGCCCGAGTCTCGCACGCGCGGCCGGCGCGCGTACCGTATCATTCTGCCGCTTGCATCGACAAAGGCCCTGCGGCCGCCAAATTCGGGGAAGCCGGAAAGAAATGATAGGACTATTGCAGCGCGTGACGCAGGCCGAGGTCGCCGTGGGCGGCGAGGTCGTCGGCCGTATTGGCCGCGGCCTGCTCGTGCTGGTCGCGGTGCACCGTGACGACACGGAAAAAGACATCGCCCGCCTGGCCGAGCGCCTGCTGGGCTACCGCGTGTTCCCGGACGACGGGGGCCGCATGAACCTCAGCGTGACCGATATCGGCGGCGGCCTGCTGCTGGTCCCGCAATTCACGCTGACGGCCGACACGGGGAAGGGAACCCGCGCGAGCTTCACGAAAGGCGCCCCGCCCGACAGGGCCGCGGACTATTTCGAGCGGCTTGCCGCCGCCTGCCGGGCCGGGCTCGGGTCCGTCGAAACCGGGGAATTCGGCGCCAATATGCAAGTCTCACTGACTAACGACGGCCCCGTGACGTTCTGGCTCGAAACCTGACGCGGGTCCGGTTTTATTGCGCCCGCGGGGTTATCATGAACATAATTCGCGGCTTGGAAAGCGGGGCCTCGCCCCAGGAGTAAGACATGTTTGCCAACATTGGCCCGTGGCAGTTGCTGATCATCCTGGTCATCGTGCTGGCCATTTTCGGAACCAAGAAACTTCGCAACCTGGGCTCGGACCTCGGCGGAGCGGTCAAGGGCTTTCGTTCGGCGATGAACGAGGCGGAACAACCCGCCGAGCAGATCAGTGACGACTCGAAGGACGCTGATTTCGACAACACCCCCGCCGAAGAGGCCAGCAAGAAGAAAGACGCTTAAGGCATAGGGGCCGACCATGTCCGGAATCGGCGGTTCGGAATTCATCCTGCTTTGCATCATCGGGCTGCTCATCCTCGGGCCCGAGCGGCTGCCGCGCGTCGCGCGCCAGCTCGGCCGCTGGGTCGGCAAGGCGCGCCAGATGACGCGGGCGCTGCAGCGCCAGCTCGAGGAAGAGCTCGATGCCGAGAAGAATCTCGGCTTCGACCCGAAGGAACTGAAAAAGAACCTCGATCCGGCGCAACTCGTCACGCCGCGCGATGACGACACGTTTTCGCCGCTGCACGACAAGGATGCCGATACGGAGAAACCCGCCTGATGGTCGACGAGCGGACCGAAGAGCTCGCCGAAGGCACCTTGCTGTCCCACCTCATCGAGCTGCGCAGCCGCCTGTTCAAGATGTTCGGGGCGGTCTTCCTCGTATTCCTGGCGCTGCTGCCGTTCTCGAAGAAGATCTTCAACTACGTTGCGGCGCCGCTCGTCAGCGTCGTGCCGAACGGGGAGCTGCTCGCGCTGAGCCCCGTCTCGCCGTTGACGGCGACGATCGCACTGACCTTCTACCTGGCGCTGTTCATCTCGATGCCCGTGATTCTCTACCAGGTGTGGGCGTTCGTCGCGCCGGGCCTTTATCGCACAGAAAAGCGCTTCGCGTTCCCGTTGCTCGCCACGAGCATCGTGCTGTTCTTCGTCGGCATGGCGTTCGCCTACTTCGTCGTGTTTCCGCTGATCTTCGGCTTCGTCTCGACGTTCACGCCCGACACGGTCAACTACCAGCCAGACATGACGCAGTACGTGAGTTTCGTGATGATGGTCGTGCTCGTGTTCGGCTTCGCTTTCGAGACGCCGATCGCGACCGTCCTGCTCGTCATGACGGGCCTGACGACGACCGAGAAACTCGGCAAGGCGAGACCTTACGTTTTCCTCGGCGCGTTCATCATCGGCATGTTGCTGACGCCGCCCGATGTAATAAGTCAAACCATGCTCGCCGTGCCCGTCTATCTCCTGTACGAGCTCGGCATACTCATGTCGCGCTTCGTCTCGAAGAAAGCGCCGGAACCTGCCGAGGAAGCGGCTGTCAAGTAGCAGGAGACGCTGCAAATAGTGTTTAATGCCTGACCACGTCCGGCAGGACACGAGTACAATGGCGCCCGACGCCATCCCCGGGGGGAAATATGACCGATTCGGTAACTGCTGCCGCGGAAGACTATTCGCACGACGCCGAGCTGTGGGGGCACCCCAAGGGCCTGTACGTTTGCTTCACGACGGAGCTGTGGGAGCGTTTTTCATTCTACGGAATGAAGTACCTGCTGCTGCTGTACCTCACCAAGTATCACCTGTTCACCGACGAAATGGGCCTCGACGTACTCGGCGCCTACGCCGGCCTCGTCTACGCCCTGCCGCTGATCGGCGGCATGCTCGCCGACCGTTTCCTCGGCATGCGCAAATCCGTGCTGTTCGGCGGCATCCTCCTGTCGCTGGGCCACATCCTGATGGCCGTCGAGGGCCATGCCGCGAAATTCTATGCGGCGGGCACGACGCTTGCCGAAGATCTCGTGTTGAAGTCGGGCGACGTCATTGCGGCCGGCACCGTGCTGGCTGAAGACATTACGATGCGCGACACGGCGGCGCTCAAGGTCTTTTACCTGGCGCTCGCGTTGATCGTCATGGGCGTCGGCTACCTGAAGCCGAACATCTCCACCATCGTCGGCAAGCTCTACTCGGCCGAAGACCCGCGCCGCGACTCGGGCTTCACGATTTTCTACATGGGTATCAACATCGGCTCGTTCACGGCGACGCTGCTGTGCGGCTGGCTCGGCGAAACCTTCGGCTGGAAATACGGCTTCGGCGCCGCCGGCATCGGCATGATCGTCGGCCTGTTCACGTTCATGTACGGTCAGAAATACCTGATGGGACACGCCGAGCCGTCGGAGCCAGAGAGGCTCAAGAAGTCCTTCCTGGGTCCGATCAACGTCGAATGGTCGATCTACCTGCTGAGCCTGCCCGTGCTGTACGTGCTGTGGCTGCTCGTGCAGCACGAGCCCGTCGTATTGCTCACGCAGAACGTCTTCCTGATCGTCGCGATCGTCGGGCTGATCCTCTACTCGATGATTCACAAGCGCCAGGAGCAGAACAACAACCTCGCATACACGATCGCGGCCGTCGCCATCGTGTCCGGGGTCCTCGCCGTGTTCGCGAACCTGCATCCGCCGAGCTGGATGGCCGAGTTTTCGGCCGCCTACGCCGAGCAGGTGATGTACCTGTCGATCCTGCTGATCGTCGGATTCGTCATCTACGGCTTCCTGACGCATTACTCGGACGAATTCGGCCGCACGGTCGTGCTGATGATCCTGATCCTGTCGACGATCGTGTTCTGGGCGCTGTTCGAACAGTCCGCCGGCTCCATGACGCTGTACGCCGATCGCGTCGTGGACCGCTCGGTCGGCGACGTCACGTTCACGGCCGCCCAGTTCGGCTCCCTGAACGCCGGCTTCATCATGCTG
>JBFGYM010000174.1:0-5101 GCA_041587435.1 Woeseiaceae bacterium | reverse complement strand
CGACGCGTACGCGACGAGCGAAATGAACGGCGTTGCGTACAAGAGCGCCTGCATTCCGCCGGCGCTCAGGATGCGAGACACGACGAATGCCTGCAGGATCAGCGTGATCAGGTTGATCCAGAAGTAAAGGTCGCTGTAGAACGTCGCGGTCGCCTCTTTGAGCGCCTCGTTGAACTCGGCCGGGTTGCCCTGGAAATCGGCGAGGCGCTCGGCGAGGTTTTCCTGCACGACGCCGAACAGTATGTTGTCGCCGCTCGTAACGACCCAGCTGAAGACCATGATCATCGCGGCGGTTGCGGACAGGTAGCGGTGGCGCAGGATCAGGTTGAACGGGCCGTCGTTGTGCGGCGCGGCCGGTTCGTCCCAGCGCGTCGTCGTCCACTCGGACGGGCTGCCGTAGGTGCCGCGCTTGTCCGTCCAGGCAGCCATCCCCAGCGCGAGGGCAAGCGGAACGATTGCGACGAGGATCAGGTCGAATGCTTCGACGGACGGCATGCGCACGAGCATTTGCCCGAGCCACGCGCCGAGCGTAGCGCCGAGCGCCGCGCCGATTGCCACGAGCGGGAACAGCCGCGCGCCGCGCTCGGGGCCGTAGACGTCCGCTGTGAATGCCCAGAACTGTGCCACCAGCGTGACGCTGAAGATGCCGACGAACAGGTAGAACAGCACGCCGAAAAAGGGGTGCGAACCGAGCAGTAAACCGGGCTGCGTCAGCCAGAATGCCACGAGCGCGACGGCGAACGCGCCGCCGACGCGTGTGATGAGCGCTCGGCGTTGCCACTTGGCCGCGAAGCGAGCGTAGATCGGCAGGATGCCGAACAGCAGCAGACTCTGCAGAAAGGCGGAGTACGCCTTGACCTCGAGCTTCGTGAGTCCCTTGATGTCGGTGATCGCAAGCCAGCCCTCGCGGACCGGCTTGATCAGGTAAAATGCGCACAGGATCAGGAAGATATTGCCGATCAGGATGACGCACGTTACACCCTCGCGCGGCCGGACATCGGCGAACACGCGCAGCACCCTCTCGAACCCGGAGTGAACGTTTTGCTCGACCGACTTTTCTGTCATTGCGGTACCGCGCCGTTGGGGGGCGCCCTGAGATACGGCCTGCCTGTCATTGCCGGACTGGCCGTCACGGCCCAGGCTTCGCCCCTCGATCCACCGGCGCCAGAAGCGGTGGCCGAGGGCCGGCAGATTGTACAGGAAATGAAGGCAAGTCCACGGGGCCCCTACAGCAGGATTCGCTGGTACTGCAACGACGGCAGCGTGCAGCCGCCGGTCGCCTATGCCTGCAGCGAGCGTGGCGGTGGGCGGCAACACGCCGAGTACTCGCCGGCGCGGGCACGGCTTGCGCAGCTCGGCTGGCCAGCCGGCACGATCTATGCCGCGACGACGGTCGGGGAACTGTTCGATGCGGGTCTTCGCCAGGAGCGCCTGCGCAAACTGCCGCTCGAGCAGTACCTCGTCGACGTGGACAACGGCTGGGTGCTGGCAAAAGCCCGGGACTACCGCGGGCGTGTGCAGGTCGAGGACGAAGCGGCCGCAGGGTCCCGGTTGCTCGAGGACCTGCTCGGCCGGGCCGCGTGGGCGCGCGACAACTTCCTGCTGGTCCGTGAGATTGCGCGCACGGTGCCGCACGGTGAGGACACCGGCCTGGCAAGGGCCGTGCGGCGCGATGCCGTCGGGCTCGCCGAGCTGGAGCCGTCGGCCGAGCGCTGGCGCGCGGAGATCCACACGAGCCCGAGCCGCGACATTGCGCCGCGGCTGGCCGAGTGGGCCGGGCGGCAAAAGCGGCCCGATGTGCGGGCGTTCGCAATGCGCCTGGCCGCGGACCTCGACCGGCTGTACGGCGCGGCCGGGCGCCGCACCCGGATCGGCGAGGCGCTCGCGGCGGTCGGTGCATCGCCCGCCGGGCAGACGTGGCAGCGTCGCGTCGCGGCCGCGCTCGAGTCGCCCCCGGCGACGAGCTTTGCCGCGCTGTGCGCGGCGCTCGGTGATGCCCGCGCCACGGTTTTCGACGCGCTGCCGCCGAAACGACGCATCGCGCTGGTCGACGCGATGGCCGAGATCGAAGCGAGCCTGCAGATCATCTACCTGGAGCACCTCGCCGACGCGGCCCTGTCGCGGGCCGACCTGCTGCGCCTCGGCCTGGCGGCTACCGACTGCGCGTACGGCTCGGGACTGCTGTCGGCGCGCGAGCGGCAAATGTTGCGGCAAGCCGTCGATGCCGGCGCTGCCGATTCGCTGCATCTCGCCGAATATCGCGGCAAGGTAGCGGCGCTCAAACGCGCTCCGGGGTGGGCGCTCGGCACCGTGCGGCACACCTTTGCCGAAGGGCTCGTCACCTACACGGCGCTCGAGCCGAAAGCAGCCCGATTCAGCGACGACCTGTTGCGCGGCTCGCCGCTCTGGATGCTCGGCGACGTGCTGAAGAAGCTGACCCGCGACGCCGACCGGCTCGCGGGCAGCGTCAGCGAGATCGCCGGTGAAACCGGTGGCGCGGCCATTGCGCTCAACCCGGGCGTCGCGCGCGGCACGCTGCGCGTCTTCGAAACGCTCGACGAGGCCGAGCACGCCGTCATGCAGGCGACCGACATCGTCGTGTTGCCGGAAACGCTGGCCGAACTGTCGCGGGTCGCGGGTATCCTGACGCTCGGCGAAGGCAACGCGCTGTCGCACGTGCAACTACTTGCCCGCAATTTCGGTATTCCCAACGTCGCCATCGACCATGCCGTCCTCGAGACGCTGCGGCCGCTCGAAGGCCAGGAGGTGGTCCTCGTCGCGAGTTCCAACGGCGACGTGCTGCTGCGACCCGTCGACGATGCGTTGCGCGAGATGCTGGCACCCGCGAGTGCCGCAACGGCGGACAGCCCGGTACGCATCGACGTGCCGCTGCCGGACCTTGCGGTGAACCGCGTGCTGGCGCTGCCGGACATCGGGCGCTCGCTGTCGGGCAAGGTCGTCGGGCCCAAGGCGGCTAACCTCGGCGAGCTGAACCGGTTGTTCCCGGGCCGGGTTGCACCCGCCGTCGCCATCCCGTTCGGCGTTTACGCTGCTCACCTGAAAGCCGCCGGTCTCGACACGCGCATCGCGGACGCGTTCACGCGGCGCAACGAGGGCCGCCTGACCGCGGAAGAGATGGACGCGGAGCTGGCGCGCATTCGCCGCGAGATCGCCAACCTCGAGATCGATGGGCGTATCCGCAGGCAGCTCGAATCGCTGATGGTCAAAAACTTCGGCGAACCCGGCAGCTACGGCGTCTTCGTGCGCTCCGACACCAACGTCGAGGACCTGCCGCAGTTCACCGGCGCCGGTCTCAACGAAACCGTGCCCCACGTCGTCGGGCTCGACGCCCAGCTCGCGGCCGTGCCCCGGGTATGGGGCTCCGTGCTGAGCCCGCGGGCGCTCGCCTGGCGCGCCAGCGTGCTCGAGAACCCGGCGCGCATCTATGCCTCGGTGCTGCTCATGAAAAGCGTGCCGTCAACGAAGTCCGGCGTGCTGGTGACGGCGAACCTGATAGACCGTGCGGCGCCCGGACTGACCGCGTCCGTGGCCTGGGGCGTCGGCGGCGCGGTGGCGGGGGAAGCCGCCGAGAGCCTCGTTATCCTGCCGCAGCGTACCGAGCTTGTCTCCGAGTCGAAATCGCCCTACCGCCGGCACCTGGCCGCGACGGGCGGCGTCGGCTGGCTGCCGGCCGCGCCCGGGCAGGTGCTCGACGACGCCGAGGTGGAGGCCTTGCGCGTGCTCGCGGCGGAGGTCGCGGACAAGTACGAGCCCGTCGTCGACGACAGCGGTGTCGAGCGCCCGTGGGACATCGAGTTCGGCTTCATCGAGGGCGAGCTGACCCTGTTCCAGATTCGCCCGCTGGTCGAGCGCAGCGGGCGCAATGCGGACGCACTGTTGCGCCGCCTGTTGCCCCTGCCCGACCGGGAACCGCTTGCCGATCGCCCGGTCGCACTCGATGAACTGCCTCGAGGAGAAAAAGGTGATTCGTAAGCCGCTACAACTCGTCCTTTGCGCGGCGTTGCTGGCCGCGGCCAATGCAGCGCAGGCGTACCCGCTCGACGGCGAGGAGGAATCCGGTATCCGCCGCCTCGAGGGGTATGCGCTGGCGCAGGCGGCCCCGGGCGGCGCGAAGCTGTGGCCGGGGCAACTGCTCGGGACGGCCGATATCGCGCTGAGTCTCGTCGACTACGACGGGCCGGACTTCGACGCCCTGCCGGAGGACCCCAAGCTTGCGGCGTTCGTCTCGGAGGCGCTGCGCCGGCGTGACCCGAGCTACGGCATGGTCATCGTGGATTTCAGCGATCCCGAGAACATCCGCTGGGCGGGCCTGCGGGCCGACCTGAAACAGAACCCCGGCAGCGTCGGCAAGCTCGTCATCATGGCAGGACTTTTCCATGCCCTGGCGGCCGCCTTTCCCGACCCCGAAGATCGCGCGCGCGTGCTGCGCGAAGCGGTGTCGCAGGCCGGCGCCTGGGTCAGCAACGAGATCCACAAGGTACCCAAGTGGAACGAGAAGCTGCGCGTCAACCAGTTCTCGGTCATCAACCCGCGCGACGAGTTTCGCCTCGGCGAGTGGCTCGATCATGCGATTTCGGCATCGGCCAACGGTGCGGCTTCGATCGTGTGGCGGGAAGCCATGCTGATCCGGGAATTCGGCGACCGTTACCCGGTCAGCGCGGAGGAGCGCCAGCGATTTTTCGAAGAAACGCCCAAAGCGCGCCTCGCCGCGATCGCGCGGGCCGTGGTGACCGAGCCGCTCGAGGAGGCGGGCATCGACACGGCCAATCTCCAGCAGGGGTCGTTCTTCACGACGAACTCGAAGCGCATGGTGCCGGGCACGATTTCGTTCGCGACGCCGCGGGAACTGGCGCGCCTCGTGTTTCGCATCGAACAGGGCCGGCTCGTCGACGAGTGGTCCAGCCTGCAGATGAAGAAGTACATGTACCTGACGAAACGCCGCTACCGGTATGCATACGCGCCCGAGCTCGGTGACGCGGCCGTGTACTTCAAGTCCGGGTCGCTGTATTCGTGCAAGCCCGAGGAGGGATTTCGCTGCGAGAAGTACATGGGCAACGGGCGCAACATGATGAATTCCGTT
>JBFGYM010000173.1:0-5230 GCA_041587435.1 Woeseiaceae bacterium | reverse complement strand
TCACCAGCTCCATCCGCGGCACGCTCGTCGCGGTGCCGATCGTCAACGTGCACGGCTTTCTCGACCAGTCTCGCTACCTGCCCGACCGGCGCGACCTGAACCGCTCGTTCCCGGGCAGCCCGAAAGGCTCGATTGCTGCGCGCCTTGCCAACCTGTTCATCAAGGAAATCGTGTCGAAAGCCGACTTCGGGATCGACTTGCATACCGGCGCAATCAATCGCTCGAACCTGCCCCAGATCCGCGCCAATCTCGACGATGCACAGACCATGGAGATCGCGAGGGCGTTCGGCGCACCCGTCATCATCGACTCCAACCTGCGCGACGGCAGCCTGCGCGCCTGTGCCGCGGAAATCGGCATTCCGATCCTGATCTACGAAGCCGGCGAGGCGCTGCGCTTCGACGAGACGTCTATCCGGGCGGGGCTGCGCGGTATCTTCAACGTCATGCGCCATATCGGCATGCTGCCAGCGAAGAAGGTACAGAAATCGGTAGCGCCGGTCGTCGCGCGTTCGACGCGCTGGGTGCGGGCCGGCCGCAGCGGCATCGTCAGCAACCAGGTGCCTCTCGGCAACCGCGTCACCGAGGGGGAGCGGCTCGCGACGATCAGCGACCCGATCGGCCAGCGCGACGAGATCATCTCGGCGCCATTCGATGGTATTGTCATAGGCCGCAGCAATCTGCCGCTCGCCCACGAAGGCGATGCCTTGTTTCATCTCGGGTCGTTTCGCGACGTGCCGAAGGCCGAAGGCGTCGTCGAAACATTCACCTCCGTCCACGAGGACAATCAATGAAAATCGGTGTGCTATCCACGAACCGCAATCTCTATTCGACTCGCCGCATCGTGGAGGCCGGCCGGGAGCGCGGACACCAGATGCTCGTGATCAATCACAAGCAGTGTTACATGAACATTACGAGCCACAACCCGAGCGTGCACTGGAAGGGCGAGGCGATTACCGGGGTCGACGCGGTCATCCCGCGCATCGGCGCGTCGGTATCGTTCTACGGTACCGCCGTGGTGCGCCAGTTCGAGATGATGGGCGTGTATTCGCTCAACGAGTCGGTTGCGATCACGCGATCACGCGACAAGTTGCGCGCGTGCCAGCTGCTGGCGCGCAAGGGCATCGGCCTGCCCGTCACGGGCTTCGCCAATTCGCCGAACGACACCGAGGACCTGATCGAGATCGCCGGCGGTGCGCCGGTCGTCATCAAGCTGCTCGAGGGCACGCAGGGTGTCGGGGTCGTCCTCGCCGAGACCAAGAAGGCGGCCGAGAGCGTGATCGAGGCGTTCCGCGGCCTCAAGGCCAACTTCATGGTGCAGGAGTACATCAAGGAAGCCGGCGGCGCCGACATTCGCTGCTTCGTCATCGGCGACAAGGTCGTCGCTTCCATGAAGCGCCAGGGCAAGGAAGGCGAATTTCGTTCCAACCTGCATCGCGGCGGTACGGCCAAGCTGATCAAGATCACACCCGAGGAGCGCTCGACGGCCGTCCGCTCCGCGCGGGTCATGGGCCTCAGCGTCGCCGGCGTCGACCTGCTGCGATCCAACCACGGCCCCGTCGTCATGGAGGTCAATTCGAGCCCGGGACTCGAGGGCATCGAGACGGCGACGAACAAGGACATTGCAGGGCTGATCATCGAATTCATCGAGAAGAACGCGAAGACGGGCAATACGCGCACGCGCGGCCGGGGCTGAGCACCAATGCTCGAAAAACTGCAGTGGCTCTGGAACCTGACGCTGGCCACCGCGCCCGGCGGGCAGTCGGTCACGGTCGGACAGCTCGTGAGCGTTCTCGTGCTGGTGCTCGTCGGCTACTTCGGCAGCCGCTTTCTCGTCTACCTGCTCGGCCGGCGCATGGGCAAGGCCAACATGCGCCCGGACGTCGTCCACGTCGTCAAGCGCATCGTCTTCATCCTCTTCCTCGTCGTCGTCGGCCTGACGGCACTCAGCCTGCTCGGCATCCCGCTGACGGCCTTCGCGTTCGCGACGGGTGCGATCGCGATCGGCGTCGGCTTTGGTGCGCAGAACATCATCAACAACTTCATCAGCGGCTGGATCCTGATGGCCGAGCGCCCCATCCGGATCGGCGATTTCATCGAGATCGACAACTGGCAAGGCGTGGTGGAGGCGGTCGGCACGCGCTCGACACGCATTCGCCGGACCGACGGCGTCCACCTGCTCGTGCCGAACAGCCAGCTGCTCGAGCGCACCGTCGTCAACTGGACGCTGGTCGACAAGGAAATCCGCAGCATGGTCCGCGTCGGTGTCGAGTACGGCTCGCCTGTCCGCCTCGTCGCGGACCTGATCATGCAGGTTGTCACGGAGCACCCGATGGTCAAGGAGGCGCCCCCGCCCGGCGTCGTGTTCGAGGACTTCGGCGACAATGCCCTGGTTTTCGACGCGTATTTCTGGTGCGACGCGGGCAGCGAGAAGGTGCTGCGCGAGGTGCGCAGCAGCATGCGCTTCCGCATCGCCGAACTCTTTGCGGAGAACGACATCGTCGTCGCCTTCCCGCAGCGCGACGTGCATCTCGATACCAGCAGCCCGCTCGAGCTGCGCATGCTCCCGGGAGAACCTGACGATGACGACTGAGTTTCTGCACAGCTACGTGCTCGACCGTAACGGCGGGCGGCGCATCGTGGACGAAGCCGGCGTCGACGCGTGGACGCCCGACCAGGGGCTGCTGTGGGTCCATTTCGATGTCAACAATCCCACGTCGCGAAGCTGGCTCGAAGACAAAAGCGACCTTCCCTACGCCGTCATTGACGCGCTGCTCGCGGGCGAGACGCGCCCCCGCTCGCACATCAGCGAAGCCGGCAGCCTCGTCGTGCTGCGCGGCGTCAACACCAACCCGGGCGACGATCCCGAGGACATGGTCTCGGTGCGCGTCTGGATCGAGGCGCATCGCATCATCAGCACGCGCCGGCGCAAGCTGCTGTCCGTGCAGGATCTGCGCTCCGCCCTCGACGAAGGCGATGGTCCGGCGACGTCCGGCGAGTTCCTGACGATGCTGATCGCGCGGCTCGCCGACCGCATCGGGGACTTCGTCAACGACATCGAGGAGCGCATCGGCACCATCGAGGACCTCGGCTTACAGGAGGGCCCTGCAAAACTGCGCCAGGCGATCTCCGGCTTGCGGCGCCAGGTCGCCGGCGTGCGCCGCTTTCTCGCGCCGCAACGGGACGCCCTCGACCGGCTCTATCGCCACCCGGGCGGGCTGATGTCCGACGTAGAGGTCCAGGACCTGCGCGAGGAGGCCGACCGGCTGACGCGTTACCTCGAGGACATCGACCTCGCCCGCGAGCGCCTGGTGGTGCTGCAGGAAGAAATGCTCGCGCTGATGGCGCAGGAACAAAACACGCGCATGTATGTCCTTTCTGTCGTGGCCGCCGTTTTCCTGCCGCTGACGTTCATCACCGGCCTGCTCGGCATGAACGTGGGCGGCCTGCCGGGACTGGAAAGTCCGTACGGGTTCATCGCGTCGGCTGTCATCATGGTCCTCGCCGGCGCGGTGTTGCTGGTGTTCTTCCGCTGGAAGAAGTGGCTCTAGCCGGGAGCTCGACATGAAATACGCTCTGTTGGCCCTGCTCTTCGCCGCCCTGCTGGCGTTCGTGCCCGTGCGCGGCGACGACGCGCACCAGATGACCCTGGACGAAAACGTCTGGGTATTGTTCTACGACTTGCCCTCGCGCCGTTTTCGCAGCATCCGCGACGCCCACCTGCAGCGCGACTGGGCGCGCGCCAGCGCCGACCTGCGCACGAGCGCCGGCTTCATCGCGGCCGAGGCCGCGCGGGCGAGCGAGCCCCTGCAACCGCCACTCGAAGAGATCGCCGGACGCCTTAACCGGCTGGCTGCCGCGGACGCCGCCAGCGACGTGTCGGGCGAACAACTCGATGCGGCCTTCGGCCGTGCCCACTGGCTGCTGGCCCAGCACTACCTCGTTCTCGCGCGCGACGCGCGCGACGCAGCCAGCCACCGCATGGCCGGCAACTACCTGCTTGCAACGGCGCACCACATGGAGCGGGCGGCACTGTGGTCGGATGCGAAACTCACGCGCAAACTGGCGCAGACACTCGACCAGCTTCGCGAACATGCCCATGAGCTGCGGGAAGCCCGGGGGGATCCGGCGCGCGTCTACCGCAACAAGCCGGTCGTAGCCGCGGAAAAGACGCTCCGCGAGCTGGGTGTGCTCCTCGATCGCGCCGTGCTGTTCGAGTAACCGCGGCTCAGGCGGCGTCCCTGCCGCTCAGTGAGACCTTGCGCAGCAGGCCCGCCAGCCGGGCCCGCTCGGACGGACTGATCCCGGCCAGGCACTCGTCGGCCGCGTCGAGGCGCAGCCGGATCGCGGCGTCGATCTTGCGCTTCCCCTTGCCCGTCAACGACACGACGACGCCGCGGCGGTCGTCCTCGTCGCGGCGGCGGCGCACGAAGCCGCGAGCTTCGAGCCTGTCGACCCGGTTGGTCATCGCGCCGCTCGACAGCCCGGTCTCGCGCGCGAGACCGGTCGCCGGCAGCGAGAACGGCTTGCCCTGCCGGCGTAGTGCCGACAGCACGTCGTACTCGTAAAGCTCCAGGTCGACCTCTTCGAGCGCCCGGGTCGCCTGCCGCAGGAAGTCTCGGTACAGCGACATGACCCGGATCACGACGCCGAGGCTCGCCGTATCGAGCTCCGGCCGCTCGTCGGACCACTGCTCCAGGATGTCGTCGACAGCGTCTTTGCTCATGGCCCTATTCTGCCCTTTTATTTTGAGATAAAACTACTTGACATCGAAAAAAAATACTCGATACTCGGGTTAAAGATTGTCTTCCGTGGGGCGACCGCCATGCAAGACGACACGACCTGTCGTTTCAAGCTCCCGACCCGGGTCCGCTTCGGGCCGGAAATGCTGGATGCCTTCGTGCCGCGTATCGCGCTGGCAGAGCGGATCGCCGAACTTCCCGACGTCAATGTACGCGATCGCAGCAACGACCCGATCGGCGGCACCGTGGACGTCTATATCCAGGGCCCGGTCTCGCAGCTCGGCAAAGTCCCGGCGGCGCGGCTGTTTTGCCGCATCAGTCCCGAGTCGATCGTCGTCTTCGGACTCGACGACTGGGGAAAACACCAGGTGCTGGCCGGCGGCTGGGGCAGCCTCAACCAGCGCGACGTGCACCTGCACATGCCGCGCAACGAGGGCGAGTCCGAAGTCTGCTGGGCCATCCTGAGACAGGCCTACGACGCACTTCGAAAC
>JBFGYM010000172.1:0-5265 GCA_041587435.1 Woeseiaceae bacterium | reverse complement strand
GCAAGGTCGACTTTCCTGTCATCGAAGGCATGCCGTGGATGTTCGCCGAGCCGCAGGCCGCCCTCGGCGAATGGCGCAATCGGCTGCAGTTTGCCCTGCAGAAACTCGGGCACGAAATTGCGGGCATCGAGCGCGAATTGCAGGACGAGACACTGTCACCGCTCGCGCGGCGCCGCGTCGAACGCTACAAGAAATGCGTCGAATCGCATCGCCGCAAGTTGCAGAAGATGTTGCGACCCCTCGACGTGCAGTCGCAGCAGGGTGACTACGAGACGTACCTGGCGCTGCGCACGCGTCTGCCCGCGGACCAGGGCCTGAATACCTATTACGCGAATATTCACCGCGACTGGGCCTGGGGCGACGACGAGAACGAAGCATCGCTGCGGCAGATCCAGGCCGTGCTGCACGACCATGCGGAACTCGGCGACGTGCTGGTGCTCGGGGCCGGCGCCGGGCGCCTCGCCTACGACATTCACACGACGATGAATTGCGCGTCGACAGTCGCTCTCGACTTCAACCCGCTGTTGCTCCTCGTGGCGCGTGCCGTGACTCGCGGGGAGCAGGTCAACATGTACGAATTCCCGCTGGCGCCGCTGGCGCTCGAGGACGATGCCGTGTTGCGCAAGCTGACGGCGCCCGAACCAGTCGACGATTCGTTCCACCTGGTACTGGCCGATGCGCTGCGACCGCCGTTTCCCGAAGGCCGCTTCGACACGGTGGTCACGCCGTGGCTGATCGACATCATCTCCGAAGATCTCCCGGTGTTCGCGGCGCGCATCAATCGTCTGTTGAAGACCGAGGGTCGCTGGGTCAATTTCGGGTCCCTCGCGTTTTCGTCGCCCCTGGAGTCCCTCCGTTACAGTCCCGAGGAGGTCAAGGCAATCGTCGCCGAGTGTGGTTTTTCCGACCCGTACGTGTCGCAGGCAACCATTCCGTACATGTGCTCTCCCGCAAGCCGGCACGGCCGTCGCGAACGTGTGTTCTCGTTCTCGGCCTACAAGGAGCGCGACGCGGACAAGCCCGAACGGCATACGTCGCTGCCCGACTGGCTCGTCAAAGGCGACGACCCCGTCCCTGCGGTGCCGTCATTCCGCCAGCAGGCAATGACGACACAGATTTACTCGTTCATCATGTCGCTGATAGACGGCAAGCGCTCGATCAAGGACATGGCCGCCGTGCTGGAAAAGCAGCGGCTGATGACGAAAGCCGAGGCCGAGCCCGCAATTCGCACCTTCCTGACGAAAATGTACGATGACTCGCAAAAGCAGTCCGGCTACTAGGAGGCTCTGCTGAGCGCGTCGCACCAGACACTCAGGATGCTCGCGGCACTGACGTGGGCGCTCGGCGGCGTCGCGCTGTTCGCCAAGGGCAGCCAGCTCACGATGATCCTGGGCCGCGCCGACCCGGCCTGGGCGGTACTGGCGGTGGCCACGGGCATCGGCGTCGGCGCTCTCAAGGCGAGATTCGTGTTTTTCCGTTTCTGCCGCCGCAACCTCGACCGCATCGCCGCGCTCGAGGCGCCGAGGATCTGGCAGTTCTTTCGCCCGCAATTCTTTGCCGCGCTCGCACTGATGATTGCGGCCGGCGCGATCCTTTCGAAGCTGGCGCTGTACAGTTTCGCGACGCTCGTCTTCGTTGCCGCGCTCGACCTCAGCCTCGCAACGGCCCTGTTCTCGAGCCTCCTCGCCTTCCGCTCCCGAGCCGGCCAGCATGAGTGACTCCCTGCGCATCGACCGCTGGCTGTATCACTGCCGTTTCTACAAGACGCGCAGCAAGGCGACGTCGGCCGTGACCGGCGGTCATGTACGGCTCAACGGCGAACGCACGTCGCCCGGCGTGCGCGTCAAACCCGGCGATCGCATCGACCTCGTCCGCGATCGCCTCGACTATTCCCTCGAAGTGATCGCGATCCCCGTGCGGCGCGGTCCCGCGAGCGAAGCCTACGCCTGCTACGTCGAAGACGACGAGTCGGTGCGCGCTAGAGAAGAAAAAGTCATGGCGCTGCGCCAGGACCGGCTGTCGATGCCGAAAACGGCGGGGCGGCCCGACAAGCACACGCGCCGCAAGCTGCGGGAACGCAGCCGCCGCAGCGACTGAGCGGTCTCGATTGCCACGGTTGTGGCAGAATTGCGCACCGGATCCGCACTATTACGTCCGACCATGGAATGGAGGACGACACTTTCTAGGAGGCCGACGTGGCCTGGACACTGTTCGATTTCGCGGTAATGGGTGGCTTGCTGCTGGGCATCGGCGGCGCTTATCTGTTCCTTCGACGCAAGGCCAATTCGGGCTCATACCGCCTCGCGGCCGGGGTCGCGCTGGCCGCGGCGTTCCTGCTGTTCTGGCTCAACGGTGCCGTCGGCATCATCGGCAGCGAGAACAACAAGGCTAACCTGATGTATTTCGGCGTGCTCGCGGTCGCTTTCTTCGGCGCCCTGGTCGCCCGTTTCCGGCCGCCCGGCATGGCGCGCGCGATGTATGCCACGGCGCTGGCACAGGCGATCGTGGCCGTCGTCGCGATCGTCGCCGATCTCGGTCCCGACGCGCCCAAATGGCCGTACGACATCGTCGTCCTGACGGGGTTTTTCGCTGCGCTGTGGGCCTTGTCGGGCTGGCTGTTTCGACGTGCCGGCCGCTCCCGTTACGTGGCGCGCGACCGCTCGGCGCTCTACCCGGACTGATCGATGCGCAACTGCCTGCGAAGGTAATCGCCGATCTTGTCGATCGCGACGCTGCTCTCCGGCATCTTGCCGACAAAAAGCTGGAATACGTGCCACATGTCGGGCCAGATTTCGAGTTCGACATCGACGTCTGCTTCGCGCAGCTTGTCCGCGAAGCGCGTCGAGTCGCTCAGCAGTATCTCGTCGTTGCCGACGTGGATCAGCATCGGCGGCAGCCCGGCGACGTTCGCAAACACGGGCGACACGAGCGGATTCGTCCAGTTGTCCTCGTTCGGGCAGTAGTAGCGCGAGACGACCTCGATGTCGTTGATGTCGAACCACGGATCCTGCTCGGCACGGGTCTTCGCCGATTCGCCGCTTCCCGTGACATCGAGGAACGGCGACAACAGGACCGCCGCGGCCGGCAGCGGGACACCCGCGTGACGCAGTGACAGCAGCGTCGCAACCGTCAACCCGCCGCCCGCCGAATCGCCCGAGATGACGATGTTTTTCGGGTCATGCCCGGCGTCGAGGAGCGCCTTGTAGACACTGACGGCGTCCTCGATCGCTGCCGGGAAAGGGTGCTCGGGTGCGAGCCGGTATTCGGGTAACACGGCAACGATGCCGGCCGCCCTGGCCATGTGGCCGGCCAGCTTGCGGTGCGTGCGCCGGCTGCCGAGCACGTACGCGCCGCCGTGAAGATAGTAGAGGACCTTGTCCTCGTGTGCTTTCGCGGGGTGCAGCCAGTCGACGTCGATGCCGGCGAGCTTGCCGGGTCGCGTCTCGACGCCGCGTGCGCGCCGCGACAGGGTCCGGGTCACGAATTCGAGATGCTCGCGCGCGACCTCGACCGGCACGTTCGGCACGTCCAGCTTTTGCATGTATCGGCCGGTCAGCCAACGAACGAATCTGGCGCGGCGGCTGATCGCCATCGGTATGCCTCGCCTAGCGCTCCAGGTACTGGAGCTTGTCCTTCACGTCGCGCCATTCATCGGCGTCTTCGGGCGGCTCTTTCATCTCGGTGATGACGGGCCACTCCCGCGACAGCTCGGCATTGAGCTCGAGAAACTTCTCCTGGTCGGCCGGCAATTCGTCTTCGGAGTAAATCGCTTCCACGGGGCATTCGGGCTCACACAGCGTGCAGTCAATGCATTCGTCGGGATCGATGACGAGGAAGTTCGGCCCTTCGTGGAAACAATCCACGGGGCAGACCTCGACGCAGTCCGTCAGTTTGCACTTGATACAGGCTTCGGTGACAACGAATGTCATGGCGCGACCCTACAGTTCGTGGAGCGCGTACGCTATGCCAACTCGGGCCGCTAATCAAGCCGGGAAGACCGCGCATCCGGGCCCCGCCCGGGATTGCGTTACACTCTCGGTCAGGAGCTTGTCCGGCATCGCCCGGCAACCGGGACCAGGCGCATTTCGTGAACAAAAACAGAGACGTACAATCCGTCGTCGTGCGCATTGCCGGCGACTCGGGCGATGGCATCCAGCTCATGGGCGCGCAGTTCGCGGTGTCCACGGCGCTGGCCGGCGCCGATTTCGCGACGTTTCCGGATTACCCGGCGGAGATCCGCGCCCCGGTGGGCACGACCTTCGGCGTGTCCGCCTACCAGATCAATCTCGGTGGCGGCCCGATCACGACGGCGGGCGATGCGCCCGAGGTGCTCGTCGCGTTCAACCCCGCGGCCCTCCGGGTCAGCCTGCCGCTGCTCGACAAGGGTGCGCTCGTGGTCGTCAACAATGACGCGTTTACGCCACGTAACCTTGCCAAGGCCGGTTACGAATCGGATCCGCGCGACGATGGCTCGCTGAATGACTACCAGGTCGTGGCGGCCGACATCGGTCACCTCAATCTCGAGGCGGTCAAGGAATTCGGCCTGAGCAAGTCCGAGGGCGGCCGCTGCAAGAATTTTTATGCGCTCGGCATGCTGCTGTGGATGTTCGACCGTTCGCTCGCGTCGGCCGAAGAGTGGATCCGGCGGCGGCTTTCAGGCAAGCCGACATTGCGCGATGCGAACATCAAGGCGTTGCATGCCGGCCATGCCTTCGGCGAGACCGCAGAGCTTGCGGCCAGCCTGTCGCAGATTCGACTGCCGCGTGCGGGACTGGAACCCGGCGAATACCGCAGCATCACGGGTGCCGAGGCAATGGCGCTCGGCATCGCCGCGGCAGGCGAACTCGCCGGACGCAAGGTCATGTTCTGCAGTTACCCGATCACGCCGGCGTCGCCGTTGTTGCACCGGTTGACGCAGCTCGCCGAGCTGGGCGTCGGCACGTTCCAGGCCGAGGACGAGATCGCCGCGATCTGCGCCGCGATCGGGGCGTCATACGGCGGCATGATCGGCGTGACGTCGAGTTCCGGCCCGGGCATTGCGCTCAAGACCGAGGCGATGGGGTTGGCCGTCAATGCCGAGTTGCCGCTCGTCATCGTCAACTGGCAGCGCGGCGGACCCTCGACGGGTCTGCCGACGAAGACCGAGCAGTCCGACCTCTACCAGGCGGTCTACGGCCGCAATGCCGACACGCCGATCCCGGTGCTGTCCGCCTCGACCTCGGGCGAATGCTTCGAGATGGCGATCGAGGCGACCCGCATCGCGCT
>JBFGYM010000171.1:0-5317 GCA_041587435.1 Woeseiaceae bacterium | reverse complement strand
TCGTCAGCTTGAGAACCTCCGCCGGCTTTTTCTCGCCGGCGAGCGTGCCGTCATCGCTGACCTTCGACATCACGATTTCCTGGTCGCGTGCGATGGTCGTTTTATCGTTAGACATAATCCTGTCCGCTGCATGTTTCCCCATGCTGTTAGCGTAGGGGCACGGCGCGCGGCAGGGAATGTCACCGGTCGGACGGCATTGACCGCTCGTCGGAGTTCCGCCGCTGGTCGGCAAATGGCTACCGTTTATCGGGAACCGCGCAGCGAAATCAGGCCGCTGGCACTCGCGCCGAACACGACGAGCAGCAGGGCCGCGACGTCGAGCCACGGCATCGGCCCGCCTCCGAAGCCCCACATCGCGAGCAACGCAATACCGAGTCCGGTCATGATCGCGCCGGCCACCTGGCGTGCCGCCGCCGGCACGTGCGCATCGGCCGGGCGCCCGCGCCGCTCGAGCGGCGACAGCAACAGCGCCACCGGCAACAGCAGTACAAGCAGCACGCCGATCCACACCGGGCGCGTCAGCCACCAAGCGCTGGTACCCGGCTCGAGGTGGAAACCGAAGCCACCGGACAGGTAGAGCACCGAGCCGAAGATGACCATGATCGTGATGTGCCAAAGATAGACCGTCATGATCATGCTGTTGACGAGCACGGTCGCGGTCCAAAGCCGCAGGCTATCGAGCGCCCTGCGCATCGGTCCCTCAAGCGCGAGCAGCAGGCCGAACTGGAAAACGCCGAGCGCGATCAGCGTGACCTTGGGCGGCAGCGTGTTGCTGATGTGCTCATCGGGTGAGCCGACCATCGCGAGCGGATAGGGGCCGAAACGAATGAGCAGGAACAACGCGGCGAAGCCGAGCGCCGACCAGGCCAGCCGCTTCGGCACGCTGCCCATGCGCCCGTCGCGCCACGCAAAACCGAGCTGGTGCACGGCGAGCCACACCCAGAAGTAGTTGCTCCAGGCCGGCCACCGGACGTCCGCCGCAAAGAACAACACGTCCACGAGGACGGCCATGGCGACGAACACCCAGAACGACAGGAAGCCGCTGCGCTGCCAGAAGGCATGGGCGAGCGGCGCGAGCAGGATGACCGCGATGTAGATCGCGAGGAACCAAGTCGGGATCAGCGCGGCCTGCGACGTGAACACGATGACTGCCGGGCGCACGTCGAGCGCCATCATGACGCCGGCCGTCGCCGCCCATACGACGAACAGCACGAGCAGCGGTGTAACGAGTCGATGCAGCCTTGCGACGAGCCATTCGGCGTAGCCCTGCCCTTTGCGCCTCGCGCTGTCCAGCGACACGGCGTTGGAATAACCGCCGACGATGAAAAAGATCGGCATCACCTGGAACAGCCACGTCAGCCACTGGTGCTGCGGATGCGACTTGAGCAGATGGCCCGGCGTCAGCTGTCCGTCGACGTACCACGCGGTCGCGATCAGCCAGTGACCGACGATCACGACGAGGATGGAGACCGCGCGCAGCAAATCGACATAGCGATTGCGCTCGGGCGGCGTCTTTGCCGCCATGTCCTTCGCGACCGACCAGATCTGCATTGGCACCCCTTTTGCGCAATGTGCGGATTTCGGCACCATAGCACTATAAGATATTGAAATGCGTGGGTTTCGTCTCGATTTGCTCGCCGGTTGCCTGGCGCTTTCAGCCGCCTGGACTGCCGCCAGTGCCCAGTCGACGCCGCAGTGGCTGACGGGCGTCTGCGCCGAGTGCCCCCTTCGCATGGCCGACGCGACCGGCGTCTACATCCTGGAGATGGGCGAAGAATCGCTGATCGGCCGCGCGTGGCTCACGCAAAACGCACAGCGAACCATCGATGTGCAGTACTTCATATGGAGTACCGACAACATCGGGATTCTCGCCGCCGAGCACTTGCTGAGCGCGGCCGAACGCGGCGTCCGGGTTCGCGTGCTCGTGGACGACCTGCTCGTCGATGCACGGGACGAGACGCTGGTGCTGCTGGCGGCACACCCGAACGTGAACATTCGCATCTACAACCCGAATCTCCGGGTCGGCGTCGGCTTCTGGCAGCGCATGCGCAACGCGGTCGGCGGGTTCCGTGATGTGAACCTGCGTATGCACGACAAGACGGCGATTTTCGATGGCGTTGCCGGCATCACCGGCGGCCGCAACATGGCCGATGAGTACTTTGACTACGACCACGAATACAACTTCCGCGATCGCGACGTGCTGGTCCTCGGCAAGGCCGTAAATGACATGACCGAGAATTTCGAGGAGTTCTGGAACAGCGAGTTCGCCCATCCCGTCGAAGCGATCCTCGAGGATTTGCTGGCCGGCATTACGCCGGATGACGTTCGCCGGCGTGCGGCCGAGCTGCACGCCTACGCCGCGAATCCGAAGAATTTCGAACCGCAGGTGCGGCTGGCCATCGCGGCGGCGGCGGCTTACTTCCCGGCAATACTCGATTTGATGAGCTGGGAGGACGTCGCGTTCATCAATGACGTGCCGGGCAAGAACCCGGGCCTGGAAGGACTCGCCGGCGGTGGCGAGTCGACGGCGCATCTCGTCGACGCCGTGCGCAACGCGACCGAATCGATCCTGATCCAGTCGCCCTACCTCATCATGCCCGAAGGCGGCATCGAGCTGTTTCGCGAGCTTGCCGCGCGCGGTGTCAGGATTCGGATCTCGACCAACTCCCTGGCCTCGACCGACAACATCCAGGCCTTCAGCGGCTACCAGGGCCAGCGCAAGAAGCTGCTGAAGGCCGGTGTCGAACTGTACGAGTTCCGGCCGTACCCCGCGATTCGCGAGGAACTCATCCGGCGCTATCCACGCCTCGCAGGGAGGAACCCGGTATTCGGGCTGCACGCGAAGAGCATGGTCATCGACGACCGGATCGTTTTCATCGGCACCTTCAACCTCGACCCGCGCTCGGCCAATCTCAATACCGAGGTCGGAGTCCTGGTCGACAGCCCGCAGCTTGCGCGACAACTCACGGCCAGCATCGAACGCGACATCGCACCGGGCAACAGCTGGCAGACGACGCTCAAGGGCAACCCGGACCTGGTCGTCGGGCGAATCAAGCGCTTTCGCACGTGGCTGAACCGGCTGCTGCCCCTCGAGCCGGTTCTCTAGCCGTCGCCCCGGAACCGCACGGGTTCCGGGGTTTCGTCAGTACGCTGTTACGGCGCCGCGGAAGCGTCGAGGTCGACGATCACCTCGTCGGCTTCGAAGCAGCTGTCGTCGGCCGCCGTCATGCCGAAGAGATCCACGACCTGGCCTGCCGCGAGATCGGCAAACTCGCCGGTCGTCACTTCGGAGTTGGTCGTGTCGACGAGCAGGATGCCGGCGCCGTCGACGACGCAGACATTGATGTCGCCGCCTTCCGTCGACAGCACGAACGTTCGCGTGTCGCCGTCGACGGGTTCCGCGATCGTGCCGCTGACGAGATCGGCGTCCGGCGCCTCGAGGAACACGAGGGCCGCGCGGATCAGGTCCGGGTCGGCCGGGTCGGCTTTCGGCGGGAAGACGCCTTCGACCTCGACCGTGGTACCGAGCACGATGGCATCCGCGCCGATCGGGCCGCTCGCGTCGTAGTACTTGGTGCCGGGCTGCAGCTCGACGGTGACGTCCTCGCCCGCGATCGTGAGCACCAGGAAGCGGCTGTCGGCCGGTTCACTGACGACCTCGCCGGTCACCTGTTCGGCGTTGCCGCCGATCTCGACGACCAGGGCATTGAAAACGATCGGTTGCGACGAGTACTCGCCGATCACGACGACCATGGCGCCATCGGACAACCCGCCGAAGTCGGTCCCGAGGCCGACGTCGTCGAAGAAGCTCGTCATGCCGCCCGTCGCGACATCGACGCAGTGCTCGGGCGCATCGATGCTGCACAGCACGAAGGTGCCGGCGTCGCCGTCGGGCGTACCGCTGACCGCGCCTTCGAGACGCGCGAGCTTGTGCGGCATGCCGCTGTGATACACGTTGACCCGCACGACGGGCCGGAAATTGACCTTGCCGCTGTTGCCGGCGTTCGTGATCTTGATCGACTTGTTCGCATCGACGTCGATTTCGACCATCAGCGTGCGTCCCGGCAGGACCTCGAAACCTTCCGGATGCAGGAGGTCGACCTTGCCGTTGGCCGGCAGCCTGTCGATGAAAAATGCCGGGCTGCCGTCGGCCGGCACCAGTTCGATGGCGTCGATCATCAGGCGGATTTTCTTGTAGGTGCCCGTGCTGACTTCGCCGAACACGACCGGTTCGCTGTAGTTCGTCAGGTCGAGCAGGTCGATGTTGCGTTCGCCCTCGAACAGGACCTGCTGCGAGTCGTCCTCCCCGATCAGGACCGCGCTGCTCGCGGTCAGGATGATCGAGGTGTAGTCGTCGCTCGGCAGGTCGGTAAACCAGAGGCCCACGGTGCCGGTCGGTGCCGGGTTCGCACCGGGCTGCGCCGAGGTGCCGGAGCCGCCGCCGCACGAAGCGGCGAATACCGCTGCGACGAGTGCGAGCGACGCGGCGCGCAAACGCGCGCGTATCTTCCTTGTAATCATGACAGTTCCCACTGACTCTGTTGATTGGTTGTTGTACAGGAAACAATCAATCTACTACTCCGCGGGTCGCGCGCAACTGTCTCCGATATGCGACATTGACATAATCAAGGCAGGAACGATCGGCCGCCACCGCGGTCTGATCGTCCATACCAAGAACAGGGGGGACCGGGTCATGCGGCGTGCACTTTCCTTGTTGTGGCTGGCGCTGCCGCTCGCAGCCGCCGGCGAGACCACCGAATTCTGCCTCGAAGGAGAGTTCGACCTGGGCGCCCGGTACCAGGGATTGCGCCCGGCCGCCGGGGAGTTCTACCCGACGACCTGGTGCGTCATCAGCGAGGATGATTCGGATCGCATCCTGTTCTCCGGGAGCGGCAATTCCAACCCGGACATGCTCGGCGACTGGACCGTTGCCTACCTGCCCCCGGACACGGTGCGCATCGTCAACCGGGAAACCCCGCCGGACATCGAGTTCACCGGCGCCGTCATCGACGAGGAGATGACGCGCGTGCGCCGCCTCGACCCGCGGCGCCTGCAAGAGGAACTGGCCGATACGCACGGCAGGATTCGCGGCCTCGACGTGACGCAGCGTGACGGCCGCATCGTGCGCGTGTCCACGCAGGCGGAGCTGCCGATGCGGGGGCGGGTCGACGTCCACTGGCTCTGGGGCTGGGACGATCCCGACCGCCCGACGCTGAAAATCGTTGTCGACGACACCACGATGCTGCGCGCGACGGGCCGCTGGCGCACGCTGTCACGAAAAGAGGCCGAAGCGGCGTGGGTGTCCACGCCGGGCGCC
>JBFGYM010000170.1:0-5395 GCA_041587435.1 Woeseiaceae bacterium | reverse complement strand
TCATGTCCATGCCGCGCTGCCGAAAGCCGTTCTTTGTCGGCAAGCCGGCCAGATCCTCGTTGGTAAATGCATCGACTTGGTCCATACCGGCCGCTCCTTGGAATTCACCCCGGCGTATCGAATACCATGAATACCGATTTCCATTCAACGGCACAGCGATCGCATGGCTCGAAAACCGCGCAGGCCGGCATTTCTCCGTCGCATGCTGAAATACTCAGCGTTCGCCGTAATGGGGTTCATTCTCTCGGGCGTCGTGCTGACGCTGCCGCTGCGCTGGCTTGATCCCGCGACCTCGTCATTCATGTTGCGGGACGACAGCGGGCGGGACCCCGTGCTGCAGACGTGGACCGACTGGGAACACGTGGGCCAATGGTTGCCGCTAGCCGTCGTGGCTGCCGAGGACCAGCGTTTCGACCGCCACTTCGGGATCGATTTCGCGTCCGTCAGCGATTCGCTCGCCGGGGCGCGCCGCGGGGGTCGGCTGCGCGGCGCGTCGACCATTACGCAGCAACTCGCCAAGAACCTCTACTTGTGGCCCGGGCGCAGCCTGTTTCGCAAAGGGCTCGAAGCGTGGCTTGCGCTCAACCTCGACCTGTTCCTTCCGAAGCGTCGCATTCTCGAGATCTACCTCAACGTCGTCGAGTTCGGCCCGGGCATCTACGGTGTCACGGCCGCCAGCAGATATTTCTTCGGCAAGCCACCCGGCGCGGTCAGCCTTTACGAGGCGGCCCTGCTGGCGGCGGTCCTGCCCAATCCCCGGCGCTTCCGGGTCGAGGCGCCATCGGCGTACGTGCTCGAACGGCGGGCCTGGATCGTGAAGCAGGCGCGGCGCCTTGCTCGCGAGCGCTGGCTGATTTCGATCGACCCCTGACGCCTGCGCACTAGTCGCGCATCGCGCCGATCTCCCTGAGCGTCTCCTCGAGCAGCGATCGGAGGGCCGCGTCGTCATTGGTCGCGATGGCCTGCTCGACCTGCTCCAGCGCCTCGTCGTAGTAGCCCTGGCGCGCAAGGGCGAACGCGAGATTGTTTCGTGCCGCCGCGAGACCGGGCGCCTGTTCGAGCAGGTCCCGGTAGCCGCGTTCTGCCGCTGCGTTGTTGCCAAGGGAAAGGTGCGCGTTGGCGAGGCCGAACAGCGCGGTCGGGTGCCGAGGCCAGCGTTGCAGAGCGGCCTCCCAGCCGAGCGCGGCTTGCCGCGACATTCCGGCCTGTTCGAGGCCCGCAACGGCACCGAAGTAGCGCTCGCGGTCGACATTCGCGGGCAGGCGGCCCGGCACAAGCGCGACCAGCCCCCAGAACCCGCTGCGCGACCAGGTCCGCAGAAACACGCCGGTCGGCGTTTCGCGACGGCGCTCGGTGCCCGAGCGCAGGATGACCGCGTCATTGTCGACGTCGATGCCGACGACCACGGCGTAGTGCCACCGGGGAATCGCCGCAATGCCGAGGTTTTGCAGCACCACCACCGGGCGGCCGGCGTGCAACTCGGCGGCCAGCGCGGACAGGGAACCGTCGACCAGGTAGGGGACGCGGCCGGAGGTGCGCGTCGCTGCGACCATCTCCAGCTGCAGGCTGCCTTTGCGCCCGGGGAGGTAGACCTTGCGAGTGATGTCGCCGAGCGCGACCTCCGCGCCGCTGGCTTCGAGGACGGTCGTCAGGGCCGCCGGGCCGCATTGAAAACGGTCCTGCGGATGAAACGGTACGGTGACGAGTTCGACATTGCCGGCCGTCGGCGGCAATTCACGCACTGCGTCGGGGATGCCGGCGCAGCCGCCGAGCACAAAGAGAAGGGCCGGCACGAGCCGGCCCTTGCGAGGCTTGTCGGTTGCCGGCCACACAGGCCGTCGCCTCAGAGGCTCTTGAAGATGTCCGTGACGCCGACCAGTTCGAGGATCAGCAGGACGAGAAACACGGCCCCGATCACGCCGAGTGCATCGCCGCCGGCAACCTGCCGGTCAATCTGGCCTTCGAGCGCAAGAAGTTCTGCCTGCGTCAGGCCTGCGATCCGGGCGTGGATGTCGGCTTCGTCGACGCCGAGATCCTGGAGCTGGCGGGCGACATCGCCGCGCGCGAGAAACGCCTCGATGCGGGCCGCGCTGGCGGCCCTCGCATCCGCTTCGACGAGGTACTCGGTGCCGACGACGCCGGCCAAGGAAAACGGCGCGAAGCCGGCCGATACCAGGGCGATCGACAGGAAGCGCACGAGAAAGTCGCGGAATTTTTTCGGGGTCATCAGGTTAGCTCCATTGCGAAGAATTCGGTGGTGGGCCCGCCAGGACTCGAACCTGGGACCAAAAGATTATGAGTCTTCTGCTCTAACCAACTGAGCTACAGGCCCACGCGAGGAGCGCGATTCTAGCAGATAAGCGGGGAACGATTACCCCCGTGCACCGCCCTCGGGAGGCGCGCCTCTCGATTGGGAAACGCGGTGCGAGCATTCCATATGGGAAACTTTGCACATATAGGGAACCTGCAGCCGGGCCCGTATCCATCAAGGTCTCCTTCCGGCAGCGGCGTGAATCGAACTCTTGGGCGTGGTGAAGGTGTTCGGCTCGCCGTCGACGATTTCGGCACCGGCGTTACGTCGGACAACATCAAAAAGCCGGGCTCAGCCCGGCTTTTTCGTTTCGCTCAGTCTTCCAGCAAAAAGCTCCTGAGCTGGTCCGAGCGGGTCGGATGCCGGAGTTTCCTGAGGGCCTTGGCTTCGATCTGGCGAATGCGTTCGCGCGTGACGTCGAACTGCTTGCCCACTTCCTCGAGCGTGTGATCGGTGTTCATGTCGATACCGAAACGCATGCGCAGCACCTTCGCTTCGCGCGGCGTCAGGCCGGCGAGCACCGAGTGGGTCGTCTCCTTGAGGCCGGACGTCGTCGCCGAGTCCACCGGCGAATGCACGGTCTGGTCCTCGATGAAGTCGCCGAGATGCGAGTCCTCGTCGTCGCCGATCGGCGTCTCCATCGAGATCGGCTCCTTGGCGATCTTGAGCACCTTGCGGACCTTGTCTTCGGGCATTTCCATGCGCTCGGCAAGTTCGTCGGGCAGCGGTTCGCGGCCCATCTCCTGCAGCATCTGCCGCGAGATGCGGTTCAGCTTGTTGATCGTCTCGATCATGTGGACCGGGATGCGGATCGTGCGCGCCTGGTCGGCGATCGAGCGCGTGATGGCCTGTCGAATCCACCAGGTCGCGTACGTGGAGAACTTGTAGCCGCGGCGGTATTCGAACTTGTCGACGGCCTTCATCAGGCCGATGTTGCCTTCCTGAATCAGGTCGAGGAACTGCAGCCCGCGGTTCGTGTACTTCTTCGCGATCGAAATCACGAGACGCAGGTTCGCCTCGACCATCTCCTTCTTGGCGCGGCGAGCCTTGGCCTCGCCGATCGACATCTGGCGGTTGATTTCCTTGATCTCGGTGATGCTTAGCCGGGTCGCGTCCTCGACGGCGATCAGCTTGCGCTGGGCCCGCAGGATGTCGTCCTTCAGTCTCGCGAGTATCGACGAGTGCTTGCGCTTGGCGCGGATGTGCTTGTCGATCCACTTGAGATCGGTCTCGCTCTTCGGGAAGCTCGACAGGAAATCCTTGCGTGGCATGCCCGCGTCGCGCACGCAGAGCTGCATGACCAGGCGTTCCTGGCTGCGGATAATGGCGACTATGTCGCGCAGGTCCTTGACGAGCACGTCGAAAAGCTTGGGCGCGAGCTTGAGTTCCATCACCTGCTGCGCGCAGTCGTCCTGTGCCTTGATCGTGCGCTTGTCCTTCTGCCCGTACTTGTCGAGGTACTTCATCGACCGGTTGTAATGGCGACGGATGACCCTGACGCGCGCCTTGACCTCGTCCGGGTCCGGCCCCGTGTCGACGACCTCGTCGTCATCGTCGTCGCTCTTTGGCGAGGGGGGCTTGATCTCGTCGGGCTCGTTCGGGTCGATGAAGCCGACGACGAAATCCTGCATCCGGGTGTCGCCGGCCAGCACGTTGTCGGCCACTTCGAGCATCGACTCGACCGTGGGCGGGAAGTGCATCATGTGGTACTTGACCTGGTTCAGCCCGTCCTCGATGCGCTTGGCGATTTCGATTTCGCCCTGCCGCGTCAGGAGTTCGACCGTGCCCATCTCGCGCATGTACATGCGCACGGGGTCGGTGGTTCGCCCGAATTCCGCATCGACGCTGGCCAGCGCGGCCTCGGCCTCCTCGGCGGCGTCCTCGTCGGTCACGGGCGTATCGGTCAGGGTCTTCGACTCGGACTCCGGTGCTTCCTCGTACACCGTGATGCCCATGTCGTTGATCATGTTGACGATGTCCTCGATCTGCTCGGGATCGACGATGTCGTTGGGCAGGTGATCGTTGACCTCGACGTAGGTCAGGTAACCCTGTTCCTTGCCTCGGGCGATCAGATCCTTGAGCTGCTGAGCCTGCTTGCTTACAGCGACGGTAGCTTTTTTCTGAGTCAAGTCCAAAACCCCTGCGGGTAAAAAATGCAAACGATTAATTCTACTCTCATGCGTGAGCTGAATCCAGATACCTACAGCGAGTCAGGCGGCCCTGAGGAGCGCCTGCAACTCGGCCTTCTCGTCCGGCGATAATCCGCTAACTCTCTGTTTTTCAATCAGAAACGCGATTCGTTCCTTGCGGCCCGCCTGCGCCAGCTGGTGCAGGCAGTCGGCCAGCTCCGCCGCCGCGTCAAAATCCTCGTCGGCGGGCAATTCCGAGGCCGCCAGCTTGCCGAGATGACGGCCCTGCTCGTCGTGACGAAAGCGCTCCAGCAGGCCCGCCGTAGTGATATTGGGTTCTTCCTGCACGGTTTCAATCAGGCCGCGCAGCAGGTCGATGCCGGCACGGCCGACGCCGGCGAGTTTTTCGACGTCGGCCTTGCGCCCGGCTTCGGGATGATGGAGGACGAGCGCGATCGCATGCCGCACCACCGACGGCTGGCCGGACTTGCGCATGCGGGAGCGGGCAGCCCGGGTCGCCGGCGTTCGATCGGCGTTGCGATCGCCGGCCTGGTCGCTGCGCAGCATCTTCTCGAGCTTCGCCGCGGTCAGGCCGACGGCCTCGGCGAGGCTGTCGACCAGCAGCTCACGATAGACGCCGGGCGGCACGCTGTTGATGAGGGGACGCGCAAGCTCGGCAAGCCGCGCGCGCCCGTCGACCGTCGACATGTCGACCTGGCCTGCCAGTTCCTCGATCAGGAACTCTGACAGCGCGACGCCCGCATCGAGCGCCTCGAGGAACGCGTCGGTGCCGAATTCGTTGACGAAGGAGTCCGGATCGTGGCCCTCGGGCAGAAACATGAAGCGGACCTGGCGCCCCTCGCGGATCTGGGGCAGGGCGTTCTCGAGAGCTCGCCACGCCGCTTTGCGCCCCGCGCGGTCGCCGTCGAAGGCGAAGCAGACGTTGTCGGTCAGC
>JBFGYM010000169.1:0-5457 GCA_041587435.1 Woeseiaceae bacterium | reverse complement strand
GGCGACGACCCCCAGGAACAGCGTCGTCCGGGCGTCGACGTCGCGGCGGCCGAGGCGCACCTCGATGCCGTTGCCGAGCGTCATCTGCCACGAACCGCGGGCATCGAGATGCACGCTCCTGAGGTCGAGGCCGACCGGGATCAGCTGGTCGCGGACTTCGAGGTAGCGGCGTGCCACGCGGGCCGAACTGTCGTCGGGCCCGCTCAGGCGCGGCAGTTCGGCCGGGATGTGCCGCGCGTCCTCGACGAACAGGTCGCCGCGCGTATTCAGCAGACCGCGCTCGCCCCAGATGGCGGCGGGAACCTGTTCGGTCACGGTGATCGCAATGCTGTTCGGCCAGCGTCGCGCCACGCGTGCCTGGTCGATCCAGGGCAGCGCGACGATCTGCGCCCGGATGCCGTCGAGGTCGGCCCCGATGAAGCCTCTCTCCACTTCGGCGCTGATCGCTTCCTCGATCTGCAGCGCCGACACGCGCTGGAACGGGCCGCTGATCTCGATCGACGAGATGCTGCGGTCGAGCATCGCGATCGTCAGGTGGTATGTCGCAACGACGATACCGACCGCGACGAGCGGCGCGACGATGCGGCCGACGCGGATCTTCGGCATCCGGATCACCGGCGCCTTCTTCTGCTTGCGGCGCCTGGCCTGTTTACGCGCCATGGCTTGCGACCTCCGCAACGTCAGCGGCCGCACCGGCGAAACTCGTCTCGAGAATGCGCCAGCACAGCTCCGCGAAATCGATGCCGTCCACCTTGGCCGCCATCGGCACGAGGCTGTGGCTCGTCATGCCGGGCACCGTATTGACCTCGAGCACGAGCGGCTGCCCATCGGCGCCGGTCATGAAGTCGACACGCCCCCAGCCGCTGCAGCCGAGCTCCGCGAATGCGGCAACCGCGAGTTCGGCGTACTCGGCCTCTTCCTCGTCGCCCTGCGTTCCCGGGCAGATGTACTCCGTGCGGTCCGACTCGTACTTCGCGCGGTAGTCGTAGAACACGCGCGGCGTCACGATGCGAATGCTCGGCAGGGCCCGGCCCTGCAGCACCGCCACCGTAAATTCGTCACCCGTGATGCACGCCTCCAGCAGTGCCACGTCGCCGTAAGCCAGCGCGACATCGACCGCCTCGTTGAGCTCGCTGCGTTCGAAGATCTTCGCCATGCCGACGCTCGAGCCCTGCCCCGACGGCTTGACGATCAGCGGGAATCCGAGCTTCTCGGCCGCGACCGAAGCTTCCTCGCGATTCGCGACGACCGCGTAGTCCGGGGTCGGGATGCCGGCCGCGCGGAACAGGTGCTTCGATCGCACCTTGTCCATCGCAATGGCCGACGCCATGACACCGCTGCCCGTATAAGGAACACCCAGCCACTGCAGGAAGCCCTGCAGCGCCCCGTCTTCGCCGCCGGGCCCGTGCAGCGCGATCCAGGCGCGATCGAATGCGCCGGCCGCGAACTCGGTCATCGGCTTTTCGGCGGGATCCCAGGCATGCGCATCGATGCCGCGCGATTGCAGCGCCGCGAGGACCGCGGCGCCCGTATCCAGCGACACCTCGCGCTCGCTCGAATGGCCGCCGAGCAGCACCGCAACGCGTCCGAACTCGGCGGCGCTCGTGACGGCATGACGATGTTCGATCGACGCGCTCATGCGGGCACCCGGCCGATAATCCGGACTTCGTGGACGAGATCGACACCGTGCGTCGCGGCGACGGTGTGCCGCACGTGCTCGATCAGCGCTTCGATGTCGGTCGCCGTCGCGTCGCCGGTGTTGATGATGAAATTGGCATGCTTTGCGGACACCTGGGCGCCGCCGATGCGGTAACCCTTGAGCCCGGCCGCCTCGATCAGCCGCGCTGCGTGGTCGCCCGGCGGGTTGCGGAACACCGAGCCGCAGCTCGGCAGCCCGAGCGGCTGCGTGGCCTTGCGCCGTTCGAGCATCGTCTTCATGGTTTCCATGCTCGGCTCGACGCCCGGCTCGAAGCGAAACGTCCCTTCGAGAAACCATTCGTCGGCCGGCCCGGTGACGCTGCGATAGCCCACCGAGTATTCGGCCGGCGCACGTTCGTGCACCTCGCCGCCGCGGTCGATCGTGCGTACCGACGCGACCCGCTCCCACGTCTCGCCGCCGTGCGCCCCGGCGTTCATGGCGAGCGCGCCGCCGACGGTGCCCGGAATGCCGGCGAAAAACTCTGACGGGCCGAGACCCCAGCGGATGCACTGGCGCGCAAGCTGCGTGCACGGCAGGCCCGCGCCGGCCCGGACCGTGTACTTGTCGACACGCTCGAGGTCCCGCAGCATCTTCGATGCCGAGATCGTGACGCCCGCGATGCCGCCGTCGCGAACGAGCAGGTTGCTGCCCACGCCGTGCCAGAAAACCGGTGTGTCGCGATCCAGCCCGGCGAGAAACGCCGCCAGGTCGTCGATGCTCGCCGGCACGAAGAACACTTCGGCCGGACCGCCGGCACGCCATGAAGTATGGCGGCTCATCGGCTCGTCGTAGCGCAGCTCGCCCTGCACGCTCATGTCTTTCGCCAGCGCCATCATGAATGCACCTTCAGCGACGGCCCCTTCCCGAGAAGCTCGGGCAGCGACTGCGCGTAGGCGCCGATATCGCCCGCGCCCATGGTCAGGACGAGATCGCCGTCGACGAGCACATCCTCGAGCACGGCCGTCAGGTCGTCGAGCTTCTCGACGAACACGGGATCGACGACCCCGCGTGTGCGGATTGCACGGGCCATCGTGCGGCCGTCGGCGCCCGCAATCGGCTCCTCGCCGGCCGCGTAGACATCGAGCAGCACGAGCGCATCCGCGTCGGACAGGACCGTCGCAAAGTCATCCATGAGATCCCGCGTGCGCGAAAAGCGATGCGGCTGGAAGACCAGCACGACGCGCCGGTCAGGGTAACCGGCCTTGGCGGCCGCGAGCGTCGCGGCCACTTCCGTCGGGTGGTGGCCGTAATCGTCGACGATCGTCACGCTGCCGCTCTTCGTGCGCACGTCGCCGAGGTTCTGGAAACGACGATCGATGCCCTCGAATTTCTCGAGCGCGGCGACGACCGCTTTGTCGCTGATGCGCAGTTCGTCGGCCACCGCGATGGCGGCCAGCGCATTCTTGACGTTGTGGATGCCCGGCAGCCGCAGCGTGACGTGCAGCATCTGCTGGACGCTCTGAGTGTCGCCGAGTTCGTCCTGGGCCTTGCTCGAACGCACGACATCGAACTCGGTGACGTTTTCCCGGAAGGAAACATTCACGGCCCGGATATCGGCATCTTCGTTGATACCGTAGGTCGTCACGGAGCGGCCGATTTCGCTGAGGATGTCGCGCACACCCGGGTCGTCCGTGCACACCACGGCAAGGCCGTAGAACGGCAGGTTGTGCAGGAACTCGACGAATCCGGACTTCAGCTTCTCGATGTCGCCGTCGTAGGTCGACATGTGGTCGGCGTCGATGTTCGTGACGATCGCAAGCATCGGCTTCAGGTGGACGAACGACGCGTCACTCTCGTCAGCTTCGGCGACGAGGTAGTCGCCCTGGCCGAGCCGCGCGTTCGCGTCGGCACTCTTGAGCCGGCCGCCGATGACGAACGTCGGGTCGAGGCCGCCCTCCGCCATGACGCTCGCGACCAGGCTCGTCGTGGTCGTCTTGCCGTGGGTTCCCGCGACGGCAATCGAGTAGCGGAAGCGCATGAGCTCGGCGAGCATTTCCGCGCGGCTGACGACGGGCATGAGTTTCTCGCGTGCCGCCGCGACCTCGGGATTGGTTTCATCGACCGCGCTGGAAACGACAACAGCATCCGCATCCTGTATGTGGTTGGCAGCGTGGCCGATGAAGACGGTGGCGCCCTGCGCCTCGAGGCGCCGGGTCTGTTTGTTGGGTTTGAGATCGGAGCCCTGCACGGCGTAGCCGAGGCTCAGCATCACCTCGGCGATGCCGGACATGCCCGAGCCGCCGATGCCGACGAAGTGCACACAGTGGATACGGCGCATTCTCTTGATCATGCGAAAGCTCCAGCCTGCTCGAGACAGATCTCGGTGATGCGATCCAGCGCGTCCGGGCACGCGAGGCCGCGCGCGCGAATGGCGCGTTCCTGCAGCGAGGCGCGGGATTGCAGCCACTCGCGCAGCAGGTCCGCCAGCCGTGCGGGCGTCAGTTCGCGCTCGGCAATGATCAGCGCTGCGCCGGCTGCCTCCATCGGCCGTGCGTTCGCAGTCTGGTGATCGTCGACGGCCGCCGGGTACGGCACGAACAGCGCCGGTACACCGACGGCGCACAGCTCCGCCACGGTCAGCGCGCCGGCCCGGCACACGACGAGATCGGCCCAGGCGTAAGCGCCCGCCATGTCCTCGATGAACGGCGTGAGCTCGACCTCGACTCCGTGCTCCGCGTAGGCCGCCCGCGCCTCGTCGAGCGTGCGTTCGCCGCACTGGTGGCGCACCACGGGCCGCACGTCAGGGTCGAGCATGGCCAGCGCCGCGGGCACCGCCCGGTTGAGCGCCAGCGCGCCCTGGCTGCCACCGAGCACGAGGACACGGAGCCTGCCGCGGCGGGCTGCGTAGCGCTCGTGCGGCGGGGGCACGGCCGCGATGTCCTCGCGCACCGGGTTGCCGACGGTCTGCACGTCGGCCTCGGAATTAAAACTGCCCGGGAAGGCTTGCAGCACAACCCGGGCAAGACGCGCCAGAAGACGGTTGGTCATTCCCGCAGCAGCATTCTGCTCGTGGATCACGAGGGGTCGGCGGGTCAGCCACGCCGCGACTCCGCCCGGCCCGCTGACGAATCCGCCCATGCCGAGCACCGCGGCGGGACGCCGGCGAATAATGACGGCGAGCGATTGCAGGAGTGCCCACGAGAGCTGGAACGGCGCGATCAGCATGGCCAGCACGCCCTTGCGGCGCAGGCCCCTGATGCTGATCCACTCGATGTCGATGCCCGCGGCCGGCACGACGCGCGACTCGAGGCCGCGGTGCGTGCCCAGCCAGACGACGTCACGCGATTTCGCCTGCAGCGCGCGCGCGACCGCCAGCGCCGGGTAGACATGACCACCCGTGCCGCCCGCCATGATGAGAATGGGCCGATTGTCGGGGCGCGCGCTCATGACTTGCGGCGACCTCGCTTGCGGTTGACGGGCTTTGCATCGACTGCCAGTTCGTGATGGATTCTGAGCAGCAGCCCGATGCAGACCAGTGTCACGAGCAGGCTGCTGCGCCCGTAGCTGATCAGGGGCAGCGTCAGGCCCTTGGTCGGCAACAGGCCCATGTTGACGCCGACGTTGATGAACGCCTGCAGGCCCAGCCACGTGCCGATGCCGACGGCCATGTAGGCTTCGAAAAAACGCTCGGCATCGTGTGCACGAATGCCGAGCCGGAGGATGCGCCAGAGGAGTGCCAGGAACAGCGCAATCAGGAGGAGAGAGCCGAACAGGCCGAATTCTTCGGCAAACACGGCATAGACGAAATCGGTGTGGGC
>JBFGYM010000168.1:0-5458 GCA_041587435.1 Woeseiaceae bacterium | reverse complement strand
GCAGCTCGAACAGGTGGTGCTCAACCTCTGCTTCAATGCGCGCGACGCCGTTGATTCGAAGGGGAGCATCCGGCTAACGGCACGCCGGCAGCCGGCCGACAGCCTGGGATTTGGGCCCGAGACGCTGCCCGGCGCAAGCGAGTACGTCGTGATCAGCGTCGAGGACGATGGCCGCGGCATCGACGCGGACATCCTGCCACGCATTTTCGACCCGTTCTTCACGACCAAGGAAACGACGCTGGGTACGGGACTCGGACTCGCCAACTGCTTCAGCATCGTGGAGCGGCACAACGGGACGATCACCGTCGAATCGACGCCGGGCAAGGGCAGCCGCTTCTCGGTCTGCCTGCCACTGGCAATCGCCGGGGAGCGCGCTGCCGATCCGGGCGGCAAGAAGTCACCGGCACCCCGGTTAAAGAGCGCTGCCAGCGCGGGCGAGCTGGTGCTCGTCGCCGACGACAATCCGCAGCTCTTGAAACTGACCTGCAAGGTGCTCGAGAACGCCGGCTACAAGACTTGCGCAGCTGCGGACGGGAAACAGGCACTCGAGCTCTACAAGGCCCGGCAGGGTGAGATTCGCCTGCTGATCCTCGACCTCGTCATGCCGAATATGAATGGCCAGGAGGTCGCATCGGCGGTCCGAGAAATCTCTGACGACGTGCGCATCCTGTTCGTTTCCGGCTACGTGCCGGACCAGACGACCCAGGCCCTGACCGACCCCTTGATTCGCAAGCCTTATTCGATCAAGGAACTCCTGGCGCAGCTTGACGAAATGGGCCTGGGCGGCTAATTGCGCAGGCGATAGCCGGTCTTGAAAATCCAGCGAACGACGAGCAGGCACATCGCGAGGAACGCGACGGTCATGCCTAGGCTGAGTACCACACTGACGTCGGCGTTTTCGTAGAAACTCCAGCGAAATCCGCTGATGAGATAGACCACCGGGTTGAACAGGCTGATCGTCTGCCACGCCGGCGGCAGCATGCTGATGGAATAGAACGTACCGCCGAGGAACGTCAGCGGCATGATGACCAGAATCGGCACGATCGTCAGCTTTTCCCAGCCGTCGGCCCAGATGCCGAGGATGAAGCCGAACAGGCAGAACGACACGCAGGTCAGCAGCAGGAACGTCACCATGATGAACGGGTGCGCGACCTCGATGTCGACGAAGAAGCTCGCCGTGCCGAGAATGATCGAACCGATGATCACCGACTTGGTTGCGGCCGCGCCGACGTAGCCGAGGATTACCTCGCCGTAGGACACGGGCGCCGAAAGGACCTCGAAGATCGTGCCCGTGAATTTCGGGAAGTAGATGGCGAAAGAGGAATTGGAGATGCTCTCCGTCATGACCGAGAGCATGATCAGCCCCGGCACGATGAACGAGCCGTAGCTGACGCCGTCGATTTCCGTGATGCGCGAACCGATCGCGGACCCGAAGATCACGAAGTAAAGCGACGTCGACAGCACGGGCGCCACGATGCTCTGCACGACGGTGCGGAACATGCGCGCCATCTCGAAACGGTAAATCGCCCTGATCGCCTGGTAATTCATCGGCCTTTCTTCACGAGGTCCACGAAGATCTCCTCGAGCGAGCTTTGCTTGGTCTGCAGGTCGTTGAAACGCACGCCCGCCTGCCGCAGGTCCTGGATCAGGTCGGTGATGCCGGTGTGCTCGCCCCGCGTGTCGTAGTTGTAGGTCAGCTCGCGCCCGTCTTCACTAAGCTCGAGCCGGTAGCCCGACAGCGAGCCCGGCACGGCTTCGAGTTCGTCGTAAAGATGCAGCATGAGTTGTTTCTTGCCGAGTTCGCGCATCAGCTTCTTCGTCTTCTCGACGATAATCACCTTGCCGTGGTTGATCACGCCGATGCGGTCGGCGAGCTGCTCGGCCTCCTCGATGTAGTGCGTCGTCAGGATCACGGTGACGCCCTGTTGCCGCAGCAGTTCGACGACGTTCCACATGTCCTTGCGCAGCTCCACGTCGACGCCGGCCGTCGGCTCGTCGAGGAACAGCACCTCGGGTTCATGCGACAGCGCCTTGGCGATCAGCACGCGCCGCTTCATGCCGCCGGACAGGTGCATGATCATCGTGTCGCGTCTGTCCCACAGCGACAACGAATGCAAGACCTTTTCGATGTGCGCCTCGTCGGGCGCGCGGCCGAACAGGCCACGCGAAAAACGCAACGTGTTGATCACCGATTCGAAGGTCTCCGTCGGCAGCTCCTGGGGAACGAGCCCGATCATGCGCCTCGTTTCGCGAAATTCGTTGACGATATCGTGGCCATCGACGAGCACCGTGCCGCTCGTCGCGTTGACGATGCCGCAAACGATGTTGATCAGCGTGGTCTTGCCGGCGCCGTTAGGCCCGAGCAGGCCGAAGATCTCACCCCGGTCGATTTCCAGACTGACGTTCTCCAATGCGCGGAAGCCGCCGGCATAGACCTTGTTGAGGTCGGTGATCGAAATAACAGGGCGCATGCACCCTATGATACGACGCGCCTCCGAAATCGCGGTAGTAGAACGATGCTGAAGGCGAGAATGATGCACTGGACTTGCGTCACCGTCAGGTCACCGAGGACAAGGTGGCCGTCGGCCCGCAGGAACTCGATGAAAAAACGCAGCAGCGCGTAGGCGAACACGGTCAGGATCGCGAGCGTCCCGCGCGGCACGCGACGCCACGGCACGTGCAGCAGCACGAGGATCAGCACGAGCAGCAGGCCGGCCTCGTAGAGTTGCACGGGGTGCACGGGCAGCGACGCGGGCGCATCGGGCCCGATCAGGCCGAGCGCCTGGTGCTGGTCGTACGGCAGGCTGCCGGGCGGATACTGCACGCCGCGGACCAGGCCGTCGAACAGCGACGTCGAATGCACCTGCGCCTCGAAGTCGCCGGCGTGCCCGTTGCCGACGACGTCTCCCCAGCAGCACCCGGCGACGAAGCAGCCGACGCGGTGCACCGCCAGGCCGGCCAGGGTCGGCAATGCAAAGATGTCCAGCAGCCGGCGGAACGACAGGTATGCGATGCGGCTGTAGATGAACACACCGATCGCACCCGTACCGAGTATGCCGAACAGCCGGATGCGCAATCCGTGGTTCATCGCCTCGCCGGCGACCATGTGGTCCATCGGCATGAACATCGCGACGACCGTGCCGCCCGCAATTCCGACAATAATCGTAACCGGTACCAGGAGATCGACGTGCGAGGGATCGATGCAGGTCTTCGACGCATTGCGGCGCGCCCAGAGCCATGCGACGAATATGGCCGCGATGAAGATCAGGCCGAACGGCGTGACCAGCGTCGTCGAATCGAAATACGAATACATTGTGCCACCCTAAAGCTCACCGACCAGCGTTTGTGCAATGAGGTCGGCTAACAGGTCCTCGTGCTCCGGGTCGACGCGCCGAAAGCTCGCCGCGTCCTCGAGGTACAAGGCGTCGTCTTTCGCGTGTTTTCGAATCACTTTCTCCCAGCCGCGCCTTGTCCGCGGCGCCTCCTTCAGCGGCGGAAAATCGTCGTCCAGAAGATGCAGGACCATGGCATCCCCGTCCAATCCGGTGACACGGAAGTCCCACCTCCACCACGGGTCGAGCAGGCCCGCATCGTGGCTGCGATCCTCGTTGGGCAGTCCGCGAATTTCCCAGGTCATGAACGTCTCGCCGCCGATCTTCGTCAGCCAGGCTTTGTAAAGGATCGCTGCGAGCGGCACTTCTTCGTCTTGCGCGCGCCCGTCTGCGAGCCAGCGCACGAGGCCGTCATAGGTCGCAAGATCGTACAGCTCGTCGTCATCCGGCTGTTCCATGAGGATATTCAAGAGCAGCCAGGTGCGCTTGTCCCAGGGCTGCAGGACGACGACCTGGCCGAGCAGCTCGTCCGAGTCGCCCGTGTACCAGACGCCGCTCATCTCCGGCCTGATGCGCGCGCGCTCGGGATCGCCCAGGGGAACGTGCTCCGGCATGCAGGCCAGCAGACCGGCGAATAGGGGAATGATGACCAGCATCAGCAGCGCGCCGCTGGTCGATCGGGTGTTCGCTCTCATGATGCCTCCCTCCGGTTGTCAGGCGCACTATGGCACAGGTTCAGGATAGGCAGCGATCCGTCAAGCCGCCTGACGAAAGGCTGATGACGGCCTGATGCGGCCTAGTCGATCTCGAGGATGTCCGCGTAGGCAAACAGCCCGGCCACGCCGCCCGTGTGCAGGAACACGATGTTCTGCCCCTTCGTGAAGCGGCCTTCGCGTACGTAGTCGATCATCCCGGCCAGCGCTTTGCCGCTGTAGACCGGATCGAACAGCAGGCCCTCGAGCCGCGCGAGCATCAGCACGGCCTCGTTCATGCCTGCGGTCGGTTCGCCGTAACCGGGGCCGATGTAGTTGCAGTCGGCGACGATGTCCTCGCGTTCGACGCATCCCGGCTTGCCGACATACTCCGCAGTCTCCCAGGCCAGGCTGAATACTTTCTCCTCCTGCTGCGCTCTCGGAATGCTGACGCCAATGCCGAGGAGCGGCAGCTTGCTGCCGCTGGCCCGCAGACCGACCGCAAAGCCCGCGTGCGTCCCGGCGCTGCCCGACGCGAGGACCGCGTGATCGAACGCGACGGCCTGCTCCCCGCTTTGGCGCAGCAGTTCCTCGGCGCAACCGACGTAGCCGAGCGCGCCGACCGGGTTGGAGGCGCCGCCCGGGATGATGTAGGGCATGCCGCCCTCATCGCGAATGCTGGCGGCGAGGCGCTGCATCTCGGCGTCGAAATCCGTGCCCTTGTCGTACTCGTGGAGCCTGGCGCCGAGCAGGCGATCCAGCAGCACGTTGCCGGACGTGCGATACAGCTCGCTGGGCTTCGCGACGCGGTGCTCGAGCAGCACCTCGCACCTCAAGCCGAGCTTCGCCGCCGCGGCCGCGGCCTGGCGAACGTGGTTCGACTGCACGGCGCCGACCGTGATGACGGTGTCTGCGCCCTGCTCCAGGGCTTCGCCCATCGAGAACTCCAGCTTGCGCGTCTTGTTGCCGCCCGTGGCGAGCCCGGTGCAGTCGTCGCGCTTGACCCAGATATCGGGTCCGCCGAGATGCTTCGAGAGTCGCGGCAAATATTCGAGGCGCGTCGGCAGGTGAGCGAGCGGCACGCGCGGAAATCCCGTCAGCAGCATCGTGTTGTCCTGGGTGTCCGGTCTGTCGAGTCCGCTATCCTACCGCATGCGCGGCGGACGGCATCAGGACAGCGGGTGCAGCGTGCCGTCGGCGGCCAGCATCAGTTGCGACGACTCGAGGTCCACCTGGTTGCGGCCCGCGCGTTTCGAGCGGTACAGGGCGCGGTCGGCGCGTCGCACCATGTCGTCGAGATCGGTGTCATTCTCTGACAGGGTCGCCACGCCGAAGCTGGACGTCATCGGCAGACCGACACTCGTCAGATCCATGGGCGTGTCGCCGATCTTCGCGCACAGCTGGTCCGCCACGGCCATCGCATCGCGAAGGCCG
>JBFGYM010000167.1:0-5481 GCA_041587435.1 Woeseiaceae bacterium | reverse complement strand
GACCACAAGGCGCGCGATGAGGGCGATGTGGGTCCCAACACGGGCGGCATGGGCGCGTATTCTCCGGCACCGGTGGTAACGAAAAAAATCGAGCGAAAGATCATGGATCGCGTCATTCGGCCGACGCTTGACGGCATGCAGGCCGACGGTAATCCGTATCTTGGCTTCCTGTATGCCGGGCTGATGATCATGCCGGACGGAACGCCCAAGGTGATCGAATTCAACTGCCGAATGGGCGATCCGGAAACACAGCCGATTCTCATGCGACTCGAGTCCGACCTCGTTGAAATCTGCGCGGCGACGCTGCAGGGCAACCTGGACAAGCAACACGCTGCCTGGGATCCGCGCGCGGCGCTGGGCGTCGTGATGGCAGCCGGCGGATACCCGGCAAGCTATGCGAAAGGCGAGGCTATCAGCGGCCTCGACGAGGCCGACAGCGACACGCAAAAGGTATTCCATGCCGGAACCGCCGGCGACGAAAAAACGGTGACAACGAATGGCGGCCGGGTGCTGTGTGTCGTTGGTCTCGGTGATACCGTTGCCGCGGCGGCGAAGAGCGCTTACGAAGCGGTCGACAAGATCAAGTGGCAGGACGTCTATTTTCGCCGCGACATCGGACACCGCGCAATTGCAAGAGAGAGCTAGTCAGCAATGCTGACCACGACCGAGGCCCGAGAAGCAGTACTCTCCGCCATGCCGGAGTTTCCCGCCGAAGCGACGCCTGTCGGCGGCGCGCATGGACGCGTGCTTCGTCAGATCGTACGCGCCGAAAGAGACCAGCCCCCATTCGATCGCGTCATGATGGACGGCATCGCCCTCAGGTTTGCAGACCTCGAAGACGGAACGCGCGAGTTTCCGGTCCAGGCAACCCAGGCTGCCGGCGACCCGGTCCTCGCGCTGCAGCCCGGCAACTGCATCGAGATCATGACGGGCGCTTCGCTGCCTGAGAACGCGGATTGCATTATTCCGGTCGAACGCATTTCGTTAAGGAACCGAGTCGCCGTCGTCGATGACGATCACGCGGCGAAAAGCGGCCAGTTTATTCACCGGCGCGCTTCGGACCATGCAACCGGCGCCGATCTCCTGGCCCCCGGCAAACGCATTTCCCCGCTGGATGTCGCGACCATTGCGTCCTGCGGTCTGACGGAAATCGAGGTCACGCGCCGGCCGATCGTTCGCGTAATTTCGACGGGCAACGAACTGGTCGCGCCAGGCGCACCTATAGAACCGCAGCAGATAAGGCTGTCGAACGGGCCCGCGATTCAGGCCATGCTCAGCGAACGAGGTTACACCGCTTGCGATCACGACCACTTGCTCGACGACCTCGACGAACTGCGTGAGCGCATTGCCGTGCATCTTGCCGAAGCCGACGTACTGATCCTGAGTGGCGGCGTGTCGATGGGCAAAGCAGACTTCGTGCCTCGCGTGATGGCTGAACTCGGCGTCAACGTCGTTTTCCACAAGGTGAGCCAGCGGCCCGGCAAACCCATGTGGTTCGGCACTGGCCCGAACAAGAAGGCCGTCTTCGCTTTGCCGGGCAACCCGGTTTCGGCGCTGGTCTGCTGCCGCCAGTACGTGATTCCGGCCCTTGCAGCCGCGTCAGCGGCAGCACCGCAGCCGCCCGAGTTCGCCGTGCTTGCGAGCGACATCACGTTCGAACCCGATCTCACCTGTTTCCAGCCGGTGCGCGTCGTATCGAGCGCCGGTGGCCAGGTGCTCGCCGTGCCGGTCAAGACCAACACCTCGGGTGATTTCACGGCCCTGTCGGCAACCGATGGCTACGTCGAGCTGGCGCGGGGGCAAAACCACTTTCCGGCCGGTACCGCGGTGTTCCTGCATCGATGGCGCGCCTGCTAGCAGGCCTTGCAGCAAAGAGAGCCGTGCCAGATACTGGCCGCCATGACTTCAGCCAAAGACGCGCTTCTGAAACTACGCGAAGGCAATCGCCGCTTCGTCGCCGGCGAAATTGACGCCGATTCGATGGCCAGCCGCGCCCACCGGGCCGACATGGCGGGCGGACAAAGTCCTTTTGCAATCATTCTTGCCTGTTCCGACTCCCGCGTGCCGGTCGAACTGGTCTTCGACCAGGGCTTCGGCGACCTGTTTGTGATCCGCGTGGCCGGCAATATCGTTGCACCTTCGCAGATCGGCAGCATCGAGTTTGCGGCCAGTCAGTTCGGTACCAGGCTCGTCGTCGTACTCGGGCATTCGAACTGCGGTGCCGTCACGGCGGCACTGAAGGAACTCGCCCTCGAACAAACGCACCGATCGCCGAACCTGCGGGCGATCGTGGATCGGGTGCGGCCCGCCATCGAGCCCGTGCTCGAATCGCACAAGGACAGCGACACGCACACGCTTACAGCTGCCGCCGTCCGCGCCAATATTCTGGCATCCGTGGAGCGACTGAGACACGGCTCCCTCATCCTCGAGCAGCTTATCGAGGCCGGTGAACTGATGGTCGTCGGTGCCGAGTATTCGCTAGAGACCGGCAGCGTCGAGTTCTTCGACGAGAAACCATCGTGAGCAGTCCCTCGATTGGCGGCCGTTGCTTCTGCGGAAATATCCGTTTCGAGGTGGTCGGCCCTGAGAAGTTTGCCTGTTATTGCTACTGCGAGAGCTGCCAGCGCGCCGCCGGTGCGCCGGTCGTCGCCTGGGCAACCTACAGTCGCGACACGTTTGTCGTAACGCAGGGCGAGTTTCACTGGCATCACTCGTCACCGGGTGTGACGCGCGGCATTTGCAGCAACTGCGGTTCGTCGATCACCTACGAAAACGAGAATCGGCCCGGCGAAATCGACGTCGCCGTGAACTGCCTCGACGACCCGAGCACGCCAACCCCGCGGGCGCACATCTGGACCGAAGACAAGCCGGCCTGGCTCAAGATCGGCGACGATCTGCCCGCCTACGAAAAAAACATCGGCTAGCGGCCGCTTCGCCCTCCGGCACCGTTTTTCCGACCGATTTCCTGACTCGGCCCCGTCTTATGGGGTAGCCGAACCGACCGGCCGTCAGGAGAAAAAGTCATGAAAATCAGAACCCTTAGCTTAGTCTCGGGCTTGTTTGCCCTGCTGCTTGCCCCCGTCGCCGCAGTCGCCGATATGCACGACGAAGACGATGAGGACGACATCGAATTCGACGAAGCGCACGTCTTCTTTGAACTCAACAACACCGACGGAGATCTCGGTATCCACGCGTTGATCGACGGCGAGCCGTGGAATCAACTGCGTATCGAGGACCAACAAGAGCGCCGCGTTCTCGACGTCAAACTACGCGGCCGCCTGCGCCGCCAGGGACTGACCGAAATTTTTTTCGAGAGTGCCGAACCGAATTTCGACGACCTGTCACCCGAGGACTTCTTCGATCGCTTCCCGGAAGGCACCTATGAAATCGAAGGCGTTACGCTCGAGGGCGACGAGCTCGAAAGCGAAACCGAAATCACGCACGCCATGCCGGCGCCGCCGCAACCCACAGTGAACGATGAGCCGTTTGCGACGGTCTGTGACGACGAAGACCCGCTCTACAATGCGACAGAGGTATCGGGTGACGATGGCATTGTGATCGCATGGCCAGATGTCACCACAACTCACCCCGACCAGCGCTTCCCGCAAGATTTTGGTGATGGCTACGAATTCGCCATTTATAACTACGAGGTCGTCGTCGAGACGGAACTCGAGGTCGATGGCGAGGAATTCGCCAGCGTACTGAGCGTCATACTGCCCCCGGATGTGACCAGCATGACAATTCCTGCGGAATTCATCGCGCAGGGTGATGAGTTCAAGTACGAGGTGCTCGCGCGCGAAGCAAGCTTCAACCAGACAGCGACCGAAAGTTGCTTCGTTCTCGAGTAATAATGAACAGACGCTGTGACAGATTGCGGTGCGGGGTCCTGATCGGCCTCGCGCTGCTTGTTGCCTTCCCGGTATTGGCCGATACGCCGCTGCGGCAGGCCGTGCGCGAGCAGCTGCGTGGCGAAAGCTACCTGTTGGTCGAAGACCAGGACGGCGCTCGCCTGTTTGTATTTTCAACGGCCAGCGTGACGGCCGTTACAGCGCATGGCGCTGAAGAGACTTCCAGCAGACAATTGGAGGAGGCGCTGGCGATGACGCGCAGCGCGGATTCTCGAACGCGGGTGCGCGGCTTGACCTTGCTGTCCGGCGTCGATGATCCTGCTGCCCTCGATGCAGCGCTGGTGCTGCTCTCAGACCCGGCTGCGGCCGTCCGTGTAGAGGCTGTGCAACTGATCATTGAGCACCCGGATGCCGATGTCGCGAGCATTGCCGAAATCGCATCGCGCGACCCGTCAGACAAAGTGCGGCAGGCGAGCGCTGAGTTGATCAGCGAACGCTCGGATGAATGGGGAGACTGATGTGCATATCGGGCACATCAATCTCGCCAAGTCATTCAATGGCGCCGGTGAACATTTCGTCAGCCTCGTCGAGTCTCTGCAGGAGATGGGTATGCGGCAGTATGTGCTGGTCAGAAACGTCGCACTCGCAAAGCGGCTGGACCTCGTCGACAGTGTGACGGCCGGGCCTGTCGTCAGGTCCGCCGTAATGGCGTACTGCCTGATGCCGCATGTCGACGTCGTCCATATACACGACCCGTCCGACGGCCAGGCGGGCCTGCTGCTGACGCTAACCCGTTCCATACCCTTCGTGCTGACTCATCGTGACGACGCGCCCGGAAGAAACCCGCTCACCCAGGCTGTTTACAGGCGTGCGTCGGGCATCATTTATCAGCCCGATGCCGATGCCGCCAAGCACCTGCGCATTTACAGGCACGCCGTTGACACCTGGCACGAAGCCGCGCTGTCTTCCTGAACTCAGAATTCCCAGAGCACGCCGATCGCGGGCAGCAGCGGCAGCCAGTAGTCATGGCTGAATTCGAGCATTGCGTTGCCCAGCGCATCCTCGTCGAGGTCCCAGTCGATGCAGCAGACATTGCGGCGATTGAACAGATTGGAGATCTCGACGAACGCCAGCAGGGATCCCCGGCGTACTTTGAATTTGCGGCTCAGGCGTACGTCGACGCTCGCGAAGGTCGGATGATTGAATTCATTGCGCGGCCCCGGCACCGCGACATAGATCGGTTCACCGTCAGCATCGAGACCCTCTTCCACCAGCGCCAGGCCGGTCCTCGGCCAACCCGAGTGAACGCTTGCGGCGGCCGAAAAACTCCATACCTCGTTGTCCCACGCAAAGCCGCCCTGAACAGCATGACGCTGGTCCCAGCTTCGTAGTACGTCGCGGCCGTCGATTCGATCGGTCACTTTCGACCAGGTATAGGTGGCCCACCAGCTCCACGCGTTCATGGTGCGATCGGCAGACAGCTCCACGCCGCGTGCCTCGGCCCTTGACGGATCGAGCCGCACGCGATCGGCCGCCAGTTCCGGCATCAGACTCAGCGGATCGTACAGGTTTTCGAAACGCGGCCGCACGTCCCGGATGTCCTTGCGGAACGCCTCGAGCCGCAGCGACGTGT
>JBFGYM010000166.1:0-5499 GCA_041587435.1 Woeseiaceae bacterium | reverse complement strand
GGTTGGACTCGGCCCACTCGTTGAGCCCCACCTGGGTCGCGAAGCGGTCCCCGAGAAACTCCATGCCCTGCTTGCAGCCGTGTAGCGCGATGTGCAGCCGGCAGCCCTCGCCCGATGCCTCGCAACCGGCCGGGACGTACAGGTAACCCGTATCGGCCGCGCCGCTATCTTTTGGGAAGTACTTTGTCATGTCGATCTCGCGCAGTGACGAGGTGATTGCAACGCGGTCCGCAAGGTCGCCGTACAGGTGCTGCAGCAGCGCGCCCGACGCGTCGTAATCGCAGGCGTTGATGAAATCGCCGCCCCAGTCTTCGCAGGCCCGGCCCGATGCAAGCGTCGGCCAGCCGTGCGCGGCGCCAATCGCATTCTCGAAGCGGATGTTGTCCTCCGCCACGTACGCCGCGTAGAACCGGACCAGCGCCTCGGAGACGCGCGGGTTCACGACCGAATCGTCCGGGCTGTGGTAGAGCCAGACGCGCGTGTCTGAGAGTTCCGCGACGGGCGCGATGCGGCCGGCCTCGGCCAGTGCGTTGGTCCTGTCTTGGATCGCCGCGACGTCGATGCCTGCGCCGCTGATGCACGGCCCGAGCGCCTGGTTGATCGAACCGTTGGCACAGTCGTAAGGCCCGCCCGCGAGCGCGGCCACGCCACCGATGCGATGCGCGAGCGCGACGTGCGCCTGCACGGCGAGATAGCCTCCCGCGGACACGCCCGACACCGTCACGAGCGGCTTGAGATCCGCATCGGCCATCATCGGTCCGGCCGGTGCCTCGGGCTCCGGCGCTTCGCCGCAGGCGGCGAGACCGCACAGCAGCAGTGCGGCGATGAAGTAGTGCACGGCCCGTTCAGTCGAGCCGTTCCATGAATTCAAGAATCGCATTCTGCGCCTCCGGTTCATCCAGCACGGGTGCGTGGCCCCGATTGGGCACCACGACCACCTCGAGATCGGGTTTCGCGTCGCGCATTTCGGCGACGATCTCGTCGGTGAGAATATCGGACAGCTCGCCTTGCACCAACAACACGGGCGTGTCGCTGAGTTTCATGAACAGCTCCCACGGGTCGGCGCGAAGACCGGACACACCCTCGCGCACGGCGACGCCGATGTTGCGGTCGTAGTTCAGGTCATAGCGTCCGTCGGCCTGCTGCCGGTAGGTGATGTCGGCGAACCATTGCCACTGCGAGTCGTCCCAGTCCGGGTAGGCGTGCGCGTAGTTCTCGCGGGTCGCAGCGACGGCGCCGTCCCGGTCGGCTGCGACAGGCAGTTTGCCTGCGCCCGCGATCACGCGCGCGATGCCGTCGGCGTCCAGCCTCGGCCCGACGTCATTGAGGACGACGCCCGCGATCGCACCGGGGCGCTCGGCGTGCATGAGCACCGACACCATGCCGCCGAGCGACGTGCCGACCAGCGCCACGCGTTCGAGTTGGAGTTCGTCGACGAGCTTCCAGACGTCCGCGGTGTACTGTGCCGGGTGGTAGTTGCGCCGGTCGTGGTCGTAGTCGGAGCGGCCGCGGCCGCGAAAATCGAATGCGATCACGCGGTGCCGGGCGGCAAGCTGCGATGCAATCGCTTCGAAGTCGCGGCTGTTGCGCGTCAGCCCGGGCAGGCACAGCACGGGAACGCCGCCGGGCGCCGACGGCGCGTAGTCGCGATAGTAGAGTTCGAGGCCGTCGGCGGACTCGAAGAAACGCTCGGCGAACACTGGCTTACTTTGCGCCACGGCGACCGCGCTCGACGAAAGCCCGCATGCCTTCGAGGGCATCGGCGGATTGAATGCGCTCGACGAATGCACGGCGTTCGTCTTCGAGGCGCTCCGCGTAGTCGGGCGGGACGAGCAGGCGCTTGTTTGCGGCCAGTGATGCCGGGTTGCCGGCGCGTACCTGTGCACAGATTTCGGCAAGTGTCTCGTCGAGGCCCGCGCTGTTCGCGGAGTGGCTTGCGAGGCCCCATTCCATGGCTTGCCCGGCCGAGATCGTCCGGTTGGTGGCGAGAATCGCGGCGGCACGGTTGCGTCCGATAAGGTCGGGGAGCAGGGCGGTCCAGCCGCCGTCGGGCGCGAATCCGACGACGGAGTACCAGGGCGTGAACGAGGCGCGCTCCGTGACGACGACGCTGTCGCCCGCGAGGACGAGGCCGAGCGAGCCGCCCGTGACCTGGCCGTCGACAGCCACGATGACCGGGAGTGTCGATTCGATCAGGCGTGCGACGGCTTCGTTGAGCCGGCCGACGATGTCGGCGGCGTAGTCTTCGATGCGCGATGCGTTGTCCAGAAAGCCCCGCACGTCGCCGCCCGTCGAAAACGACATTCCGTTCGCGGTGAGGACGATGGCGCGGACATCGGTCCGCGCCTCGGCCTCGTCAATGGCACCGATGAGGGCACCGAGCATCGGCGGCACGAGGCTGTTGTGCCGCCCGGGGCGATTTAGCGTGATCGTGGCGACTTCCTCGCCGAACGATGTCAGTACCAAACCGTCACCCGTTGCCTTCATGTCACTTCGCGGCAGCCGCGGCCTTTTTCGCCGGCTTCCGCACCTCACTGCGCGGCTTGGCGGCTGCGCCCGCCAGCAAATCGACATAGCGGATGGCAAAGTCCACCGCGTCGCAAACCAGCGCCTGCTGGTAGCGAGCGGCCTTCTCGAAGAGATCGGCAGCAACGGCGCCCCTTGCCCTGAGGTTCTCAAGGGCCTCTTCCTGCAGGCTCGTGAACTGTTCGAATTGCGTATTCAGCGTCTTGTCCGTCATGGGGTGATCCTCCGGTTTCATAGGGAGCTGGAAATACTGCAATGCAGTATAATTGCCCATTTACTTGGGATCAATACCCTTTTTTCAAGGTAAATGCCCTTAAATCTTCGCTTGTATGCAACGCAGTAATCAAGCAAAGACATAGCGCCCGGGCGCGTCGCGCAGCACGGCGAAGCCGGCATCGGGCGCGCCCATCGGCGGCGGCTCGCGGTCGCCGCTCGTGCGCTCGACGAGCCAGTCGCTCCACGCGCGCCACCAGGAGCCGTCGTGCGATGCGGTTTCGGCCACCCAGCGATCGGGATCCACGTAGAGATCGCCCGGCCGGCGCACGGCCATCCGGTAGCTGCGGCGCGGGTGGTCCGGGCCGCAGGCGATGCCCGCGTTGTGACCGCCTGTCGTGAGCACGATCGTCATCTCGTTGTTCATCAGGCGCCGAGCCTTGTAGACGGACTTCCACGGCGCGACGTGATCGGTCACCGTGCCGAGCACGAAGGTCGGCGTGCGGATGTCGCCGACGCAGACCGGCACGCCGGCGACCTCGTAGCGGCCCTCCGCAAGATCGTTGTCGAGATAACACGTGCGCAGGTACTCGCCGTGCATGCGGCAGGGCATGCGCGTGCCGTCCTCGTTCCAGGCCATCAGCCCGTTGAGCTTGCGGTCCCGGCCGAGCAGGTAACGGTCGACGGCCGGCGCGTAGACGAGGTCGGCCACGCGCAGCGACGTGAACGCGTTGACCATGCTCTCGATGTCGAGAAAACCTTTTTTGCCCATGCGCGCTTCGAGGAAGGTCAGGGCGCTCTCGCCGAGGAACAGCGTGATCTCGCCGGCATCGCGAAAATCGATCTGCGAGGCGAACAGCGACATCGACTGCAGCCGGTCGTCGCCCTCGCGCGCCATGTACGCAGCGGCGATCGACAGCAGCGTCCCGCCGAGGCAATAACCGACGGCGTGGATCCTGGGTGCCCCGGTGATCGTCTGCACGGCGTCGATCGAGTTGATGACGCCGCTGTGGAGGTAGTCGTCCATGTCCATGTCGCTCTCGGCGGCGGTCGGGTTCTTCCACGACACGATGAACACGGTATGGCCCTGCTCGACGAGGAACCTGACGAGCGACTTCTCGGGCTCGAGGTCGAGAATGTAGTACTTCATGATCCAGGCCGGGATGATCAGCACGGGCTCGGCGCCGACGCGCTCGGTGGCCGGTTCGTACTGGATCAGCTCGATCAGCGCATTCTCGTAGGTCACCTTGCCCGGCGTGATCGCGAGGTGCTTGCCGACCTCGAACTCCTCGCGGCCCTGCAGCGGCTTGCCCTTCGAGATGCGCCGCCGGTCGTCGACGAAGTTCTTCGCCCCGCGCTTGAGGTTGGCGCCGCGCTCCTGCCACGTTGCCTCGATGACGTCGGGGTTCAGGACGGGCACGTTGGCCGGCGAGAGCAACTCGGCGACCTGGCGTGCGAGGAACTCGACGAAGGCCTCGTGCTCGGGGCGCACACCCTCGATACCGGTCGTCAGTTCCGACCCCCAGGCTTTCGCGAGTTCGTGGCCCTTCGCCATGACGTTGAACGGCCAGCGCTGCCAGCCGTCGCTCTGCATGCGGCGCGTGTCCGAGCCGGGCAGCGCCTCGTTCGCAAGCAGCGCCTCGCCGCCGAAGCGCGCCAGCTCCACGGATTTGCGGACAATGCTCTCGGAGAGTTCGAGCAGCTTGCCCGGGGAGATCGCGAGGTGCCCGAACCAGTCGAACACGGCCATCGCGACTTCGATCGGCGACATGCCCATCGTGGCTTTGGCCAGCAGGCCGCGCAGCTCGCGGTTCATGCGCTCGGCGTGCTCGGGTTGCACCCAGCGCGTGTCGTTGATGAGCCGCTTCAGCATCGCGGCGGCATCGGACGGCCGCTCCTTCGTTTCATCCAGCATCTTCGTCATCGTCCTTTTCGTCCGGCAGTCCCATGAAGGCGCGTTGCATCTTCAGGAAGCTCTCCATGTTCTGTCTCGCAATGTCGCTCAACTGCTCGAGCGGCCCCTGCGACATCATCCTCTGCATCTGCGCCTGCAGCGTTTCCTGCTGCTTCGTAAACACGCCGAGGCTCTTCTGCAGGTAGTCGGCAAACATCGACTGCATCGGGTGCCCGTAGTAGCGAATGACCTGCGTGAGCATTTCGTCGCTCAGGATCGGCTGCCCGGCGATCTCCTGGCTGGCCACGAGTTGCAGCAGCACGCTGCGCGTGATGTCTTCGCCCGATGCGTCGTCGACGACGCGCACGTTTTCGCCTGCCACGATCAGGTCCCGGACGCCGTCCTTGTTGATGTGCTTGCTGGCCGCCACGTCGTAGAGGCGGCGGTCGGCGTACTTGCGAATCAGTCGTTCTTCGGCCATGGCAGCTGCAAACTCCGTCAGGCTCCGACGTCCTGCACATACACGAGCGCCCGCCCGTCGCAGACGAGGGTGCCGTCGCTCGCGTGGCAGGTCGTCCTCAGGTCCACGAGAAACTTCTCGGGCCGGTGCCGCGTGATCTCGACGCGAGCGGTCAGTGTATCGCCGAGCGCGGCCTGCGCCATAAAGCGGCTCTGCTGCTTGAGGTAATTCGTGCCCAGGCCCGGCAGTTTTACACCCAGCAGGAAGGAGAACAGCGCGTTGATGAGCGGCTCGGGCACGGTTTCGGCGCGGCCCGCGTGCCCGCCGAGCGCCCGGTAGCCCGCAATGTCGTCCGCCGTGAAGCTGCGCGAGACCTCGGCGGCACGCCCCGGTGCGAACGGCATGC
>JBFGYM010000165.1:0-5575 GCA_041587435.1 Woeseiaceae bacterium | reverse complement strand
TAGCGCACCGACTCGTCGATCAGGCGTTCGAGTACTTGCTCGTCGACGTCTGAAAGTCGCTTGATATAGAGACACGACTTGCCGGTCTTGTACTTGCCGAGCTTTTTCATGAGCGCATCGAACCGGCCGAACCCTGGCAGTATATAGACGGTGAGCGCCTGTTTGCGCGGCGAAAATCCCGTCATCATAAAATCACCCTCGCGGCCACTGTCGTACCGGTAGTGATAGGTGCCGTAACCGACGATGCTCGGCCCCCACATTTTCGCCCGTTTGCCGGTTGCCCTGCGCATCATGGCTGCCACCTTGCGGGCATCGGCACGCATTGCGCGGTCCTCGATCGAGTTGATGAACCCGGTGACGTTCGCCTTGGTCGGCTTTGTCTTGTTCTCGGCCATGCGGATCCCCTAGTGGTGCGACGTCCCGAACAGCCTGTCGCCGGCATCGCCCAGTCCTGGCACGATGTATTTCTTCTTGTTGAGCCGCTCGTCGATCGCCGCCGCATAGATCGGCACGTCCGGATGGGCCTTTTCGACCAGCGCAATTCCTTCGGGGCACGTAACGATGCAGATGACGACGATGTTCTCCGCCCCGTTTTCCTTCAGCAGATCGAGCGCCGCGAGCGTCGAACCGCCGGTTGCGATCATCGGGTCGATGACGATGCAGGTCCCGCCGCTGATCTGCGGCGGAAAGCGCTCGTAGTAAGTGACCGGCTGCTTGGTCTCTTCGTCGCGATACAGGCCCACGAACCCGACACGCGCGGTCGGCGCGAGGTCCAGGATGCCGTCGAGCATGCCGATTCCCGCCCGCAGAATCGGGACGACGACGAGATCCGTGTCGATGACCTGGCAGGTGGCCGGCGCGACGGGGGTTTCGACGACGACCTTCTTCGTGCGGATGTTCTTCAACGCCTCGTAACAGATGAACTGCGTGATTTCCTTGGCAAGCTCCCTGAAGCGCTTGTGGCCGGTGCCGGCATCGCGGATCAGCGCGAGCTTGTGCTGTACGAGTGGATGTTCGATCAGTGTCGCCATGGATGGTGCTCCGTCACGTGCCGGCTTCGGACCAGATTGCGTACTCGGTGCCGACCGGATCCAGGAAATGAAAACGACGTCCGCCCGGAAACGAAAAGATCTCCTGGCTGATCGTCGCGCCGAGTTCCCGAACGCGCTCGACGTCACGCTCGAGATCGTCGCTGTAGAAGACGACGAGGACCCCGCTCGCCGGTGCCGGCTCCGGCGCCAGCCTGAAGCCGCCGTCGAGCCTGCCGTCATTGAAACTCATGTACTCGTCTCCCCACGCCTGGAACGACCAGCCGAACAGCGCCTCGAAAAACGCACGCGTCCTGCCGAGGTCGGTGACGGGTATTTCGACGTAGTCAATCCGTTTTTCCGGTCTCACGGGTGCCTCCGGGCTCAGGGTCCTTTCAGTCGCAGCAACGGCCGCTCGGCGGTGACCGACACGGTACCAAATTCGCCGCTGATTTCGTAACGGCCATCCGCGACGACGCGCAGGTCGGTGATCGCACCATGACCTAAATTCTTAGCGATTTCAATAACATCGGAACCGACCGCTCGATCAGACTGGAGCGCGTCGCAATGCGGGAACTCGATGGCGGCCGGCCGAATGCAGACTTTCTCAGTCGGTCGCGGCATCTCGTAAAAAGGGTGCTCCGGTGCAAGGAACAGGTCCACGTCGATGATCAGTATTTCGCCTTCGACGTGCCACCCGATCACCGCGTCCGTGGCCTCCACTACGCGTCCCCGCGCTCGGGCCGTTCGCTGTTGACGGTGCCCTCGCCCGGCGTAATAAACATCATCACCGTGGGCCGCCTGACACGCGCCGTGTGCCAGGTGTTCTTCGGCACTATGACGAACGTGCCTGCTTCTGTCATGCGTATCGTCTCATCGCCACCGTCCTGTGCGAGCACCACAAAGTTGGAGGCGAGTCGCCTGGCCTGTGCCATGTTGATCCCCTATCCGAAGTTGGCTGCCACCCACACACCGATGTAGTGCGAGAACACGAGAACGAGTATCGCAATACCGAGATGCTCGCCGATAACGTAGAGCGGTGGCTCGCCCTGCGACCGCGCAAGAAAGTAGCTCAGCACGACGATGACGAACAGGCCCCAGACCACGGACGCAATGACAGCGGGACCGAGGGGCAGCAACAGGAGCGGCACGGCAAAACTGATTGAAAACAGGAACTTGGTGATGAATGTCGCGATCGTTGCGGACCATACGTGGCCGTGGTCGGTATTGGGGTCGGCTTCCTCGGCCAGGTGAATGCCGAGCGCGTCGGACATCGCGTCGGCGACGGCGATGACGAAGATGCCGCCGAGGACCGCGGTGAGAGACTGCGTGCCCGAGTTCAGTCCGACGATCAGCCCGATCGTCGTAATGACGCCCGACGTGGCGCCGAAGAACAGTCCGGTCCGGGCTCCGTCGCTTCTCAGGATTTCCATGTCATGCCTCGCCCAGCTTCATGGTGTACAGGCGGATGTCCTCGTCGTCTCCGGGCATCCTGATCATCCTGTCGAAGATCAGGCCGAGCTTCTCGATCAACGCAATGGACGGTTCATTGCCGGGAGACACGATGGCCGTCAGTACGCCGAGTCCGAGTTCGTCGCGCGCATGCGCGACGACCGCTCGCGCCGCTTCTCCCGTGTAGCCTCGACCGCAGTAATCCGGCAGCGCCGCGAAGCCGATGTCCGGGTCGTCGAGATTCGGGCGCTTGAACAACCCGCAGATGCCGATACGTGCGCCATCCGACTTGCGCACCATCGCATACGGCCCGTACCCGTGTTGTTCGTAGGACTGCAGCGCACCGGCTTTCATCTCCCTCGCGGCCTCATCGACCGTACGCACGCCGCGGTCGCAGACGTTCGCGACGAACGCCGGATCGTTCCAGATGGCGAGCATCAGGTCGGCGTCGTCCAGCGTCACGCGCTTCAGCAACAGTCGCTCGGTCTCGAGTTGCCATGCGGCGGTCATGCAACCCTGACCCAGGATGTGTACAGAAACTGCTGCGGCGCGCCGGACGGGGTGACGTGTTCCTCGAGGTCGTGATGCAACAGCTCGAATCCGGCGCCAAGCAGTTCCCGCGTCCCGTCCACGGTGTAGCGCCTGATATCGAGGCCGCTGCATTTCAGCGGACCGTCGGGTCCGAACGTCGCCAGCACGACGTGGCCGCCGGGCTGCAAGGCCCGGCACAACACGTCGACGTATCGCATCCTGTCCTGCGCATCGGTCAGGAAGTGCAGCGCCGCGCGATCGTGCCACACGGCATAGGTCCGCTCGGGCACGAACGCCGTCACGTCAGCCTCGATCCAGTGCACGCGCCCGGCCCGCTCGCCCAGCCGGGACCTGGCCTGCTCGATCGCGCCGGCCGAGATGTCGAGCACGGTCACGTCGGTGTGTCCGCGATCCAGCAGGCAGTCGACGAGCGTCGACGCTCCGCCGCCGATGTCGATGATGGCCTCGTCCCGCGCCACACCCGTCGAGTGAATGAACGCAAGCGAGCGCTCCGGGACCTCCTGGTACCACGAGACGTCGCGATGGTGCCTGGCACGGTAAACGCCGTTCCAGTGTGTTTGTCGACGCTCGCTCATGTCAGTTCGGCCGCACCCAGAACCAGCTCAGGACAACCAGGCCGCCGAACGCGGTGTAGGCCACGACAAAGACCCACCAGGGCGCCTCGTAATAGATGAGTTCGCTGAGCCAGTGCGCAACGAACGATCCCTCGTACGCCGGGTCGCCTGCCCGGCGCCGTAGCGCCATTTCCCAGGTCGTGAGCGGGCAAATGATGCCGAGCCAGGACTGCGCGACAACGATGCCGATGCACGCAAGGTGAAGAATGCGAAATCGGCGATTGCGCACCCAGGACCAGGACAGCGCACCGCCGGCCAGCACGAGTACGAGGCCGAGGACGACAAAAGCGATGAACGAGGCGTGCACGACGAGCAGCAGGTCGGCCGCGAGCCGGGTGCTGATCACGGGTTCCGGCCTGCGTGCAGCGCACGGATGAAGCCCTCCTTGTCCTCCGGCGATACGAGCACGAACTTGCGCTTGCCATAGGAGACCTTCAGTCGGTCCATCGACAGGGCCGGGGACGACAGCGGATTGCGGGTCGCCTCGACGTTCGTGATATCCGCAAGCGGAATCCGCCAGCGAAACGGCCCGGAGACGATGCGCAGCACATCGTGCTCGACGACGTAGTAGGTGCCGCGAAACACGGAAAACAGCAGGAACAGCACGAGCACGGCCACGGCGGCCGTCAAGGCGCGAACCGGCCAGGGCGTCGGCGCGACCATGACCGCAATCAGCGCGACAAGCATACCGGCGACCCCGATCACCATGACCGGTATCAGCCAGCCGTCGATTTTCGACGTAAATCTCACTGCATCTCCGGATATCGGGAATGTTGCGGCCGCCTGTCGCAGATCTCGCACCAGTCAGGCTTGGATGATACCCAAATGTGTGCTTCGGGTGGCGGGATCTCACCGTCATCGAGCACACCGAGCGGAATTGCGACGATCTCGGGGAAGTCCTTCGACTCGAACCACACCGGCGCACCGCACGCGGTGCAGAAACAGCGCAATCCACGGCCCGAGTCGTAGCGGGTCAGGCCTGGCGTCGGCGTTGTCAGGTGCAGGTGCGCGCGCTCCGCCATGGCCCATGCCGCCGGTGCCGTGCCGGCGAACTTCGTGCAGTGGCGACAATAACAGTACCGTGCCGCGCGCAGCTCCCCCTCTAGCGTGAAAGAAATGGCGCCGCAGAGACACGAGCCCCGCATCATCGACCCCCGTCGCCGCCGCCGAGGGCGGTACGCCATAAGCCCCAGGCCGCCCACAGGCCGATCAGCGGAAGGACCACCCAGTAACCGGATTCGTCGAGGTTCCACCCGGGTGCGCCGCGCGCATCAACGGCGGCGGTGAGCACCACGACAGGCCAGTACACGGTGATGCCGAGGGCCGCCGCCAGCAGCGCGCGGCCCCACGCCTTGCGTTTGGCGAAACCGAGGAGGCCGACGGCGAGCAATGGCATGTAGACGGCGAGGTCGCCCATCGCAAAGCCGTACCAGAACGCCGTGCCGACCCGTGTGATTTGTTGCGCGGACTCCTGCGTGCCCATGGCGACGCCGAGTTCGTAATCGATTGCCGGGATGGCTTGCGCGTAGGCGAGATAGGCGAACAACAGCCATCCGGGCACGACCACCGACCACAGGTTCAACCGGCTACGCGACACCGTCTTGCCCGACCTCAGGCGGAGCCCTTGCCGAGAAGACGCAGCGCCGAGACGGCAAGCAACGCCGGCACGATCGTTCCGAGCCACGACACGTACATCGGCACCACGTAATCGGCTACCGTTACGGTCATGGCATTGACCAGGCGCAAGAAGTGCGCAAGGGCGACCAGTGAGAACAGCGTGGCGGACACCACGAGGTATTGCCGGTTGGACATGGCTCCCTCCCGGGACCGTCAGATCCCCATGCGGACGAGCAGGTCGATCACCTCGCGAACGAAGCGTTCGGCTGTCGGATAATTCGTCGCGAAATTCGCCTCGATTTCCTTGGCCCG
>JBFGYM010000164.1:0-5582 GCA_041587435.1 Woeseiaceae bacterium | reverse complement strand
GTTGGCCAGCGGCGGGGTCGCGTGCGGCGCCGTGGTCGGCGCCGACGGATTGAACGACACCATCGGCGGCGCCGCCGCCACCGCGTGCGGGTTGTGACAGTCCGCGCACTCGACGTGCAGCGGCATCGTCAGCGGGTTCTCGATCTTCGCCGCATCGTGCGACGGGTTCGGCGTCAACGACGCGACCCGGTGCCGGAAGCCCTTCAGCATCTCGGCCTGGATGTTGGTGGCGGCGACGCTGCCGTCGTGGCACAGGTAGCAGGTGTTCTCCTCGATGCCCTTGATCAGCCGCTCCGGCGTCAGCGCCGTGTGCGGCGTGTGGCAGTTGAAGCACGCGTTCTGCGCCACGTCCGCCCCGCGCCACGCAACCTTGCGCTCCGACCACGGGTTGCCCGCGATCGGCGTCGCCGGCGACGTCGCGTGCGACGACGTCGACCACGTCCACGTCACACCGCCGCGCACATGGCACGTCGTGCACAGCTCGCCGTTCAGCGACGTCTTGTGCAGAAACGGCACCACGTCCTTCTCGTGCGGGTCGTGGCACGACGTGCACTGCAGCTCGTTGCCGTCGAGCGGCAGGTCGATCGTCGCCGGGTTCGCAAGCTCCCCGTTCGCCGCCTGCAGCGCACCGTCATAGACGAACGAGATCGGATGGTCGTCGCCGAGGTCCGTCGTCAGGTTCGCCCGGCCCGTCAGGAACGTCGCCGTCATGTCGTTCGCAACCCCGCTCGGCGGGTTGACCAGCGCCCCCAGCGCCACCGTCCCGTCGTGGCACGACAGGCACAGCCGCGACTTGCCCGTCGGCGTCGCCGACGGCGTCGCGCTCAGCGTCGTGCTGCCGTACTCCAGATAGGTCGCCCCGCTGACGCCGCGGTTCCACAGCGGTCCCTCGGGCTGCGCGTTGTGCGGCGTGTGGCAGAACACGCAGACCTCGTCGATCGTCAGGCTCGTGAACGTCCCCGGGCCGCCCGACGACAGATTGTGCACCGTGTTCGCAACATCCTGAACACCCTGCGCGGGCTGCAGAGACAAGACGAGCGTCAGGACGCCGGCCAGAAGGCCCCTTGAGATCTTTTCCCTGTGCATTCGTTCGACCTTTTCCCAAAGCCGAATTTATCTTTATTGACAGCGCCTTCTGGAATATAAGCCGCCTTCGCATTCCGGCCACTGGCGCAGCGTTTATTGCCCGTCTACACCCGGATTTCAAGGGGTGGGTGCAACTATGCGTGTTTCCCCGTGTCAGCGAACTCGCGCATAGATGCGACGGTCGGGACCGCTGCCGCCTCGGCCGTCCTCCCACAGCACGAGGAAGGTATCGCTGCGCGGGCTATAGGCCGGGGCGGGAAATCGCTTGAGGCCCGAGGCCAGGTGATCCGAGAACAGGAATTCCTCGGACAGAGCACCGCCGGGAGTCACGAACCGCCCATAGATGTCCATGCTGCGCGCGGTGTGGTCACGCCGCAGGTCGTACCAGACGATGAGGAAGCGATTGTTCCGGGAGTCGTAGGTTACGGCCGCCGATTCCTGGTAATCCCTCTCCGTCGCCACCGGAATCGGACGATTACTGACTTTTCCGGTTGCTCCGTCGAGGAAGGTCGCATAGACATCGAGCCCCTGTTTGGCGTAGTTCCAGCCGCTCGTCCAGGCGACCAGGAAGACGTCCGCGTCGGGGGCGTAGCTCGCCGCGTAGAGCGAGGGCGGAAGGCATCCCTCGTCCTCGATGGCGATGCGGATGCGTGCCCGCGCCGCTTCCCGTTCCGCGCTCACGAACGCCGCGAAGATGCCGCGGTTTTCCTCGCGGTCCCGCCAAACCGCGAGAAATCGCTCCCGTTTCGGATCGTAGGTCAGCGAAGGCCGCTCCTGGTAGCCGCCCTCGTCGACGAGGCGAAACGCCGACCCGTCGAGCCTTCCGTCGGAGCCTATGAACCGGCCGTAGATCTTGTCGAGCTTGCCCGCGCGGCGGTCCGCCCAGACGACGAGGAACCGTCGGTTCGCCGGATCGAAGGCGATGCTGGGATATTTCTGCGAGACACGTGCGCGGGCGACGGGGAACGCCGCTCCCTGCAAGGCACCGTTGGAATCCACGAACTGGCCGTAAATGTCGGAATCGTCCGACTCGGCATCGCGCCAGTCGGCCCAGACCACGAGGTAGCGCTTGCGGCCCGGATCGAACGCCACCACCGCCGTCGCCTGGCTGCCGGGTGCCGTCGAGACGGCAATGTCGTCGCCCAGGGGGCGACCTGCCGCATCGACGATGCGTCCATAGATATCCAGTCTCGTGCTTTGCTGATTCCGCGAGTCGGTCCAGGTCGTGAAGAACCGGTCGTTGGTCGAATCATAGGCCACGGCCGGCACCGCTTGAATCGCGGCGGCCTCCGGCACCACGAAATCGCCGCGCTCGGTGGGGTTGCCCGAGGCGGCCGCCGCCGAGAGCAACAGGGCCATCGCGAAAATAGAAGTCAGGCGTGTCATCAGTAACTCCTCGGGCTGTGTCGTGTTCCGTGGCAGTCGAGGAAACAACTCCCCGAATAAGTGCCGTTATCCACCCAGCGCACGCCGCCGCCGTCGACCGCGACGATCTCGTAGGTCGCGGCGTCCGAAGTGAGTAGGAAATTGAGCAGGTGGGGATTGGCGTGCGAGCCGTGCGGGTCGTGGCAGTTGATGCACGACTTGTCGCGTCCCCCGACATGGCGGTCGTGCGAGAACCCGCTCATCGGCGTGATGACCAGACTGGCCTCGTCGTGGCACCTGAAGCACAGCGCATAGTCGAGGGCATCGTAGTTCAGGTCGGGGATCGTGTTGTACCGCTCGGAGAGGATGAAATCGTTCGGCGAGCCGTGCGGCCCGTTGGGCCCGGTCCCGCCGGCGGCCGCCGACTGGCCGCCGTTGTGGCAGTCGGTACAGTACATCAGGCTCGACGTCCGGTTCATCGGGATGTCGGTGCGCAGGCTCGGCACCTCGGTGTTGTTGCTCGGGTTGTTGGTCTCGATCGGATGCCAGGAGACGATGCCCGGCGTGCCGCTGTAGACCTTGTCGCGGATGTTGTAGACGCCGTCCTGTCGGACCATCTGGCGCGACGACGCGGTCGTGCAGCGACCCGTGCCGCAGGCGCTCTGCCCGGACACGCCGTGGCACTTGAATCAGAGCTCGTACTGAAAGTCGATCTCCGCCTTGAAGCTGCCGTTGACGTCGAGCCCCGAGACCCCGGCGATGCGCGCGTTGGCCAGCGGCGGGGTCGCGTGCGGGTCGCTCGGGCTTACCGGGTTGAACGACACCATCGGCGGCGCCGCCGCCACCGCGTGCGGGTTGTGGCAGTCCGCGCACTCGACGTGCAGCGGCATCGTCAGCGGGTTCTCGACTTTCACGGCGTCATGGACGGTCGTGTTGTCGACTTCCACGGGATGCCGGAACGCCAACCCCATCTCGGCCTGGATGTTGGTGGCGGCGACGCTGCCGTCGTGGCACAGGTAGCAGGTGTTCTCCTCGATGCCCTTGATCAATCGTGCGGCAGTGGCCGCGCTATGTGGGTCATGGCAATTCAGGCAGCTGTTCTGGCCTACATTGGCCCCGCGCCATTCCACGCGGCGCTCGGGCCATGGCGTCGCGCCGGTCGGCACTGCGGTCGATGTAGCGTGCGACGACGTCGACCAGTCCCACGTGACGCCGGCCCTGACATGGCAGGCCGTGCAAAGCTGGCCGACGTTTGGGTTCCCTGGATCGGCCAACGTCGTAATGCGCAGAAAGGGGTCGATATCCGCCTCATGCGGGTCGTGACAGGTAATGCATTGCACGCGCCCAGCCTCGAACGGCAGGCCGGTGGCCGCCGGATCGGCCAGCTCGCCTGGTACGGCGGCAGTGTAGTCGAACGAGATCGGATGATCGTCGCTGAGGTCGGTACCTAAATACCCGCGATCGCCCGGAAGAAGCTGCATCCCCCCCATATCGTTGGCGGGCGGCGGATTCCGCAAATCGCCTAGCGCCACGGTCCCGTCATGGCAAGAAAGGCAAAGGAGCGAAGAGCCCGTCGGCTGGCCCGGGTTGGCAGCGAGGGTTGTGCTGTCGTAAAGCGGCGCATAGGTCTGCCCCGAGAGGGTATGGTTCCACAGCGGCCCATCCGGCAACGCGTTGTGCGGCGTGTGACAGAACACGCAAATCTCGTCGATCGCAGCTGGGCTCTTGATGGTGCCGGGCCCGCTGATGGATAGATTATGGCGTGTGTTCGCCACGTCTGCCGCGGCATGCGCGGGCGGCGCGAATATCACAAATAGCGTGCACAAAAGAGATCGAGTCAGTTTAATAAGTCGCAACTATCCCTCCTCCAAATACTCGAAAACCTGTAAACGCCGATTGTATGAATCGGCTACATAAATCCGGTTCTTGTCGATAAACAGCCCGCTCGGTAACCAGAACTCGCCGAGCGAATTCCCGGGGCCGCCAAACCCCAACAAGAGACCGCCTTGGCTGTCGAAAATCTGAACCCGGTGGAACAAGGCGTCGACGACGTAAATGTGGCCGTCATCGTCGATGCCGATTCCCTTCGGCTGGGCAAAATCGCCCGAGCCATCGCCATGATTGCCAAACGACGATATGTGGATGCCCGCTGAGTCGAAAATCTGCAGGCGAAAATTCATCGTATCGTTGACGTACAGTCGATCTCCCCGAAAAGACAGGTGCGACGGAAAATTGAACTCCCCATCGGCCGTCCCGCGCCGACCAATTGCAGAAAGACGCCGGCCCTCGGGATTCATAACGATTATTTGGTGGGCAAGCGTATCCGCAACGTAAAGCCTGCCACGTTGCGCGTCATAGGCAAGACCAGTTGGCCGTTTCAATCCGTCGATTTGCCGGATCAGCTTGCCCTCGGAGTCGAACACAAGGATCTTGCCGAGTGCCGAGTCGGATACGAAAATTTCGCCGTCGACAAAGACAGCACCGATGGGGGAGCGCAGCGCCTGGTCATCGGCGCGATCAATGCGCTCATAGTCCAGCTTGCGCAAATCGTACAGGTGGACGACGCCGATACCCGGATCGGTGATGACAAGTCGCTCATCTTCGACGGCGACGCCGTATGGCCTGACCATGCCGAGATCTTTTCGACCGACGATCACCTCCCACAAACGGGTCAGTATTGGACGACGGATCCCAAGGTCCCGCGGATTGTTGATGGCACGAACGAGCTTGATCCTTGGCTGGAGCGGAGGCTCAGGCCAGACGATCGGTTCAGGCGGGACGGTTTCCGGTTCGGGAACTCGGACGTTCGATCCGCAGCCGGTCAAGAAGATCAAGATCAGGAGAAAGGGCCAACGACTCATCAGAATCTTCTCCGCAATGTCAATATCGCGCGGTCCTCATTGGTTTCGGTGCCCTCAACGCTTCGCATGGAATGATTATAGGTTAAGTCCAAACTCAACAAACCGACCGTCCATCTTGAATCGATGCCCACCAGCAGATACGTCTCGTCGCGTGTGCCCCCGGCAAAAGACGGTCCCTCGTCGGTGCGCGTCCAAGCCTGGACGTTAGGGCGCAGAGTTAGGTTGCTGCGCGGTCGCCAGAGGATCGACATATTTGCCAGGTATAAGTCG
>JBFGYM010000163.1:0-5627 GCA_041587435.1 Woeseiaceae bacterium | reverse complement strand
AGATAGAGCGGCACCCGCAACGGCGCCAGCAGTTCTTGCAGACGCGCGTATTCTGCGGGCTCGCCGTGCTGCACCGTATCGCCGGTAAAGATCACCGCATCGGGCCGTTGTTTGTTGATATCGGCTATGCAGCGCCGCAGGCAGTCGGCCCGCCACCGTGCGGCAGGATGCTCCGATGTGCGGGCCAGGATGTGGGTATCGCTGATCTGGGCGAATAACAAATGCCAACCCTAGTCGACGATGTGATAGACGGGGGCCTTCTCCATCGCCCAGATGCCGGAGTCCCGGTCGTACTGGGACAGCGTGAAGCAATGCCAGTCATTGTCGTCCAGCTTCATGTGATCGCCGCGGTAGTAATAGCCCGGCCAGCGCGTTTCCGTTCGGAACAGCGTGTGGTGAGTGACGGATTCCGACGCCCGCACCCGGTGGTGCAGCTCCCACGCGCGCTGCAGCTGGTGCAGGTCTTCGGCACCGAGATGGTCGAGGTCTTCCTTGAGCATTTCGAGCAGCTCCAGACCGCGCGTGAGCAGAGGTTCGTTGGTTATGTAGTTCGCGCTAATGCCGCCAACGTACTCGTCCATGATCTTCTCGAGACGCTGCAAGCCCTGCATCGGCAGGAGATAGCTTGGCGAGACGGTGCCCGCAACGATCTCGTTGCGACCGACCTCGTAGTTCTCCAGCGGCTGGTAGACCACTTTCTTCAGGCTTTCGTATTCCTCTTCGCTGACCTGCGGCGCATCCTTGCCCATGTCCTTGATGTAGTTGACGGCGGCTTTCGCGGCGATGCGACCTTCCGTGTAAGAACCTGACGAGAACTTGTGCGCCGTGCCGCCGATCGTGTCGCCGGCGCCGAACAGCCCGTCGACCGTCATCATGCGGTTGTATCCCCACTGGTACTCGTCCGGCGCGTAGTCCTCGGGCCCGCTCGCCCACGCGCCGGAGCACGTGGCATGCGAACCCATGACGTACGGCTCGGACGTCGTCAGCTCGGGATTGGTGTGCTTGGGGTCAATGTTCTGCGACGCCCACACGACCGCCTGCCCGATCGTCATGCCGAGGAAGTTCTCCCAGCCGACCGTCTCCTTGTGCGGATCCTGGAAGGCCTCCTTCGTGACCATCCGTATCGGGCCCCGGCCAGCCTTGAGTTCTTCGAGCAGGGCGTGGTTCCGCAGACACGTCGGCACCGGGTGCCGATCGATGTAGTCGCCGACGAGTTCCTTGGTGTGTTCGTACCACGTCGACTCGTACTCCTCACCGTAGGCGTTTTCCGTGTACGTCTTGAGGTGCAGGAAGTAGGCGCCGACCGGACCGTAGCCGTCCTTGAACCGCGTGAGTACGATCCGGTTCTCCATCTGCGTCATCTTGGCACCGACTTCGATGGGCAACGCATAGGCGGAGGCACTGCTCCACGGCGCATACCACGTCCGGCCCATGCCCTCGCCGACCGCCCTGGGTTTGTAGATGTGAGAGGCGCCACCCGCGGCGACGATGACGGCCTTTGCGCGGAAGACATAGAAATCGCCCGTGCGCACGTTGAAACCGACGGCCCCCGCGACGCGGTTCTCCTTGGACTTGTCCATCAGCAGATGCGTGACCATGATCCGGTTGTAGACTTCGCTGGCCGCCTTCCGCGCCGCCTCGGCGACAATCGGCTTGTAGCTCTCGCCGTGAATCATGATCTGCCACTTGCCCTCGCGCTGGTAACGCCCGGTCTCCGGGTCGCGCATGATCGGCAGGCCCCATTCCTCGAACTTGTGGACCGTGGAATCGACGTGGCGGGCGATGTCGTAGCCCAGGTCCTCGCGCACGAGACCCATTAGGTCGTTCCGGGCATACCGTACGTGGTCCTCCGGCTGATTCTCGTCCCACTGCATGCCCATGTAGCAGTTGATGGCGTAGAGACCCTGAGCGACGGCGCCGCTGCGCTCGATGTTCGCCTTCTCGACGCAGACGATCTTCAGGTCGCGCCCCCAGTGGCGCGCCTCGTACGTGGCGCCGCAGCCGGCCATGCCGCCGCCGATGACGAGGATATCGGAGTCTACGAGTTTGGTTTTTCTTCGCGAGAACAGGCCCATCAGATGACTCCCTTCTTGAGCTGATCCGGCATCAAAGCGGGTAGACCACCGTCGATATTCAGTGCATCGGGTTCGTGTGCGAGCACCTGGCTCCTGTACTCCTCTTCGCTCGGCGCCGGTAGTTCGGCCGGCGATGGAATCGTTCCCCAGGGGGTTGTACGAATCGGTGAGACGAAATCTTTCTCATGGCCATTGCGGAATTTGATCTTCCAGGAAATAGTGCCCTTCTCGGGTTCGCGCAGGACACGCACGCTATGGCCGAGCGGCGCGAAATCGGCATACCCGCGCGCATCAATCGCATTCTGCGGACAGGCCTTCACGCAGGAATAGCACTCCCAACACATATTCGGCTCGATGTTGAGGGCGCGCCGGTAGGTCTTGTCGATGTGCATGATGTCGGACGGGCAAATGTCGACGCAGTGTCCACAGCCATCGCAACGGGTCATATAGACAAATGTAGGCATGATGTTCCGTCCCTTCTAATAGTTACGTGGCTGAAAGCCGGCCTTGCCGAGGGTCTCCGGCTTATCCGCGGGGGCCGGCAGGTTGCTTCTCGAACCATTGGCTGCCGACAACCGCTTCTCGTAGGCCGCGGCGGGCTTGAAGAACATGTGCGCAAACTTCGACCACGGCACGGTGCCGAACAACAACGTCGTGAAGATCACGTGCAGCCCGAACGCGATCATCGTCCAGGAATGGCCCGCGGCCTGCAGGTAAGCCCAGATCAGCGCAAATGTCGCACTGCCCAGCAAAGTCAGGATGAAGAGATCCGCGCGCATGATGCGGAACGGCGAGTTCCCTTCCGCGGCCACGTCAGCGCGAATGAAAAACCAGAACCAGTAGCCACCCACGCACACCATCGCGGCGCCGAGCCACCACAGCTGCGGCCAGATCGCGGGCGTCGGTACGCCGGGATCGGTGTAGCGAAACACCATGATCGCAGTCGAGAGTGCAAACAGGATGAAGCCATACATGCCCAGAAGATGCGCGATTCGGCGCTGCAGACTGCAGAACTCGCCGGACGCCGCGACGTCCACCATTGCGGTCTTGACGACGATCGAAAACTTTTCACCAGCTCCGACCGGCTGGGTCGCGCTGGCTCTGGACTTCTGCATGTTCTCGCGAAAGTACCGCGCGCTTTTCTTGTGCAGCACATCGTAAATCGTGCCAGCCGCAACCAGGACGACCATGACAACGATATAGGTTTGCATGACGGTCGGCGATAGGGCCGCCGAGAGCTCGGCAAAAGGATTGCTCGTGAACATCAAGTCTCCCCCAAGTTAGCCCGCCCTCATTAACGCGCGGCTAAATGCTCGATCCAGCGTGTGGGCTGGAATGCTGACGAAGGCCGAGCTTCAAGCTTATTGACGATGATTGATGCCCCGCCCTGTCCGGGCAGCAACGCCTGCCGGGCTCCAGCTCTAAATGAGAATATTCGATTTTTCTAATTTTTAAAACAACACAGCGGGTTTTGTCAATCGGCAGGCCGGCCACGGATGCCCTCATAATAGTCCCGCAGCACGGCGACCACTTCGGCGCGACTGAATTCCGGCGGGATAGGCTCGCCGTTGGCGAACATCTCCCGCAACCTCGTTCCCGAAATCGCCAGCCGGTCTTCGTCCGTGTGCGGGCAGGTCTTGCCGGTGGCCATTCCGCTGCACTTGTAGCAGTAGAACGTGATGTCGATCTTCAGCGGTAAGGTCTTCAGGCTCCCTTCCGGCAGCGTATCGAAAACGTGGTGCGCATCGAATGGCCCGTAGTAGTCGCCAACGCCGGCATGATCGCGCCCGACGACCAGGTGCGAGCAGCCGAAGTTCTGACGAAACACGGCGTGCAGCAGGGCCTCGCGAGGGCCCGCGTAGCGCATCTCGATCGGATAGCCCGCCTGGAGGATGGTGCCGTGCACGAAATAATTGTTCATCAGCGCATCGATTGCGCTGACCCGCACCTCGGCAGGGATGTCGCCCGGTTTCAGTGCTCCGAGCACCTGGTGGATCAGCACACCATCGCATATCTCGACCGCTATTTTGGCCAGATACTCGTGACTGCGGTGCATCGGGTTGCGCGTCTGGAAAGCGGCCACCTGAGACCAGCCCCGCTCGAGAAAAAGCGCCCGCGTCTCCGCCGGGCGATGATAGAGCCCGCGATAGGTCTCTGGGAAACAGCCCTCCGACAGCGTTCGCACCAGCCCGCCGAGGTTGACCGGGCCTTGGCGCATCACTTTGTCGACGCCGGGATGCGCGCTATCGGTGGTCCGGAACACATGTGAGCATTCGAGCTCGCGGTCGATTGCGTATTTTTCCTCGACGGTCAGGATGCCGAGCAGCTCGTTCGTCTCGCCGTCGGCCAGCGCAACATCCTCGCCGATGTCGATCGTATCGCCGAGTTCCTGCGTGCAGGACAGCGTGATCGGGATGGGCCAGAAGAGCCCGTCGGCGAGCGTCATGTGCTCACAGCAGCCACGCCAATCCGCTTCGCCCATAAAACCTTGGAGCGGCGTGTAGGCACCCATGCCGAGCATGAACAGGTCAGAGACCTCGCGACTGGACATCGGCACCTGTTTCAGATGCTCGGCGCGGCGCATCTCCTCCGCCCGTTCGGCCTCAGGCACCAGCAGCGGCTGCAGGGAGTCGGCACCGTGCGGTGGAATCAGGTGTGACATCAGGATCTCCTGTTCGTAATGGGCCGCTGCGGTGCCGAGCTGCCTGCGCCGGTCATCGGATCAGCGCGACGCCGCCGATCACGAAGACGGCGAGAAATGCGGTCTGCACGACCATCACACCGACCGGGGCCGGACCGACGTCGACCAGCGCCTTGAGCGATGTCTTGACGCCGAGTGCCGCGACCGCCGTGAGCAGGAACCAGCTCGAAACCGGTGCCAGAAAAGAACGCGCCGACGCAGGAACCCAGCCGAGGCTGTTGACGACGACCAGCACCACAAACACGACGAGAAACCATGGCAATAGCGGCGTTCCGCCGGTCTCCGGCGATCGGCGACGGTACATAAGCAGCGAAATTGCGATAACGACCGGCACGAGGCAGGCAACCCGAATGAGCTTGACGAGCGTCGAGATCTCGCCCGTCTGGTCCGAGATGATGTAGCCCGCGCCAACCACCTGCGCAACGTCGTGGATGGTCGCCCCGAGGAATATGCCGGCTGTCGCGTTGTCGTATTGGAGATGCGTAGCAAACAGCGGGTACGCGACCATTGAGATTGTGCTCAGCGCGGTGACGCCGGCAACGGTCAGGATCGTGTTGCGCTCGTGGTCCTTATGCGGCGGCAAGACGGATGCGATTGCGAGCGCCGCCGAGGCACCGCAGATCGCGACGGCGCCGGCCGAAAGAACCGACTGGTCACCCTTGAGGCCGCCCAGACGCCCGATCAGTCCGCCGACGAGAATGGTTGCGATTACTCCGGACACGATCAGGGCAACTACCTGCCAGCCGAGATCCATGACGTCGGCCGTTGTGATGCGCAGTCCGAGTAACGCAACGCCTATACGGAGAATATTCCGGCTCGCAAATCGAATGCCGGATGCGAAACGCTCGTCT
>JBFGYM010000162.1:0-5679 GCA_041587435.1 Woeseiaceae bacterium | reverse complement strand
TTGGTGCTGATCGAGACGTTCATTTCGCCGTAGGCCTCGATGAACGAATACCGCGCCCTTGCCTGGGTCTGTGCGTTCGCCTGGTGGATCTGCCGGGCGACATAGAGCAACGTCACGACGACGGCGACCGCACCGACCACTTCGCCGAATGCGCCGATGGCCTCCCAGTTCATGGGGTTCCCCTGTTCGTGTTTGCCGGCCATCATACACGCATACGTGATGTCCGCAGTCGCGTTGCCCGGTGACGGGTCGCGGCTTAGAATCGTCCTGATTTCGTGCAACTCCAGCACTGGAGGCCATGCAATGCTCTCTACCCTGCGTGCCGCCGTTCTTGCGGCCCTTCTCGCGCTCGTCAGCCCGATGCTCGTTGCCGATGACTGTGTCGACTGCCATCGGGACGAAACGCGCAGTATCGTCAACGACTGGCAGATCAGCCGGCACCACACCGAGGACGTCGGCTGCAGGGACTGCCACAAGGGGCGTCACAGCTCGGCCGACGACGTCGACAAGCTGCGCACGGTGACGGCCGAAACCTGCGCGAAGTGTCACGAAGAGCGGTTCGAGCAGTTCGCGCGGGGCAAGCACGCGCTCGCCTGGGCCGCCGTCGAGGCCATGCCCACGACGCATGCCCTGCCGATGGCGCTGTCGCACGGCATGAAAGGCTGCGGCGGCTGTCACAAGCTGGGGCTGAAGGACGCGGAGACGATCGAGCAACTCAAGGCGGAAGGCAGCGTGTTCGGCCACGCATCCTGCGATGCCTGCCACACGCGCCATACCTTCTCCGTCGTCGAGGCCCAGCAGCCGCAGGCCTGCCAAACCTGCCACATGGGGTTCGATCACCCGCAGTGGGAGATGTGGTCGGCTTCGAAACACGGCGTCCGCTATTTGCTGGCGCAGAACGGCACCCTGCCCGCAACGACGCCGGCGCCGACCTGCCAGGACTGCCACATGGTCGACGGCGACCACGAAGTCCGCACGGCCTGGGGGTTCCTCGCCGTTCGCCTGCCGCTGCCCGAGGACGAGCAATGGGCGGCCGACCAGGTGACGATCCTGCAGGCGCTCGGCGTTCTCGACCCGGCCGGCAACCCGACCGCGAGGCTCGATGTCGTCAAGGCCGCCGACGTTGCGCGCCTGACGCAGGAGGACTTCGACCGCGAACGCAACAAGATGATCGCCGTGTGCGAGGATTGCCACTCGGGCAATTTCGCGCGTGCCGAGCTCGCCAAGGCCGACGACCTGATCCGCGAAGCGGACCATCTGCTCGCCGAGGCCATCCGCATCATCGCCGCGCTGTACGAGGACGGCATCCTCGAGAAACCGGCGACCTACGCCCACGCGTTCCCGGACCTGCTCACGTTCCACGACGCACCGACGACCATCGAGCAGCGGCTGTTCGAGATGCACCTCAAGCACCGCATGCGGGCATTCCAGGGCGCGTTTCACGCCAATCCGGACTACGCACTCTGGTACGGCTGGAGCGAAATGGTTCGCGACCTGCAGCACATCCGCGAAGAAGCGAAGGAACTCCGCCGCCACGCCAGGCACCATCCCGAGGCGGGCTAGCGGCCGCGACCCCGGGCGCCGTCAGCTGCCTCGCGGTTCGGCGGCGCTGCGCGCCTGCGACGGTTGTTCGACCGGGAAGATGCGGTCGTAGGCAAGGGTGAAGAAGTACGTGTAGACGACGACGGCGGCCATCGCGCCGACGTCGAACACGAGCGCCTGCCAGAATGAGAAATCCAACCACCACATGACGAGCGGCAGGCTGCAGACGACGAGCGTTCCTTCGAAGCCGAGCGCGTGCACGATGCGCCAGCCGCTCGTGCGCCGCGTCGGGACGCGGCCCTTGCTGACATCGAAACGGTCGAACGCGTAGTTGTAGAAGAACGTCACGACGAGCGCGATCAATGACAGCATGATCGCGAGCCCGCCCATGGTGACCACGTCGTGCTCGAACAGCAGCGCCGTGACCAGTGAAAAGAGCACGACGAGAATGCCCTCGAACAGCAGCGCATAACGAACGCGGTCCGCGCCGTTCCGAATGACGATGTCGGTGGCCATCAGGCCGCGCTGGCGGCGCTCGGGTCGTAGCCGAGATTCGGCGCCAGCCATTTTTCGGCCTCCTCGAGGCTGATGCCCTTGCGTTCGGCATAGGACTCGACCTGGTCTCGGGCGATCTTGCCGACCGCGAAGTACTTCGCGTCGGGATGCGCGAAATAGAAACCGCTGACGGCTGCCGTCGGGTACATGGCGTAACTGTCGGTCAGCCTGAGGCCGATGCTGGCCTCGACGTCGAGCAGGTCCCAGAGCGTCGCCTTTTCGGTGTGGTCGGGGCACGCGGGGTAACCGGGCGCGGGCCGGATGCCGCGGTAGGCCTCCGCGATTAGTTGCTCGTTGCTGAGCGACTCGCCGGCCGCGTACGCCCAGAAATCCCGGCGTGTGCGCTCGTGCATGTACTCCGCCAGCGCCTCGGCGAGTCGATCGGCAAGCGCCTTCAGCACGATGGCGCTGTAGTCGTCGTGCGCTCGCTCGAAGCGCTCGACGTGCTCGTCGATGCCGATCCCGGCCGTGACGGCGAATGCGCCGATGTAGTCGGCCCAGCCGTTGCCTGCCGGGGCGACGAAGTCCGCCAGGCAGGACTGCGGCTGGCCGTCAGGCTTCGCGCGCTGCTGGCGCAGGTGCACGAGCCGGTGAAGCACGTCGCGCCGCTCCTCGTCGGCATACACGAGGACGTCGTCGTGCACGTCGGTGTTCGCCGGGTGGAACCCGACCACTGCTCGCGCCGTCAGCCACTTTTCGCTCACGATACGATCGAGCATGTCCTGCGCATCACGGAACAGCGAGCTCGCAGCTTCGCCGACCGTCCCATCTTTCAGGATCTGCGGGAACTTGCCGTGGAATTCCCAGGCGTTGAAAAACGGCATCCAGTCGATGTAGTCGCGCAGCACACCGAGGTCGACGTCGTCGAAGACACGGTTGCCGAGAAAGGTCGGCGCGGGCGGTGTGTAGGCTTGCCATTCGATGGCGTGCTTGCGTTGGCGCGCCTGGGCGAGTGACAGCTGCGGTGCCAGCCGCTTCTTGCTGGCATGCTGCTCGCGGCGGCGCGCATTGTCGCGGCGATTCTTCGCAACGATGTCGGCGCGCGTGCCGGGCTCGACCAGCGCCTGCGCGACGCCGACCGAGCGCGACGCGTCCTTGACGTAAATCACCGGCCCGTCGTAGCGCGGCTCGATCTTGACGGCCGTGTGCGCCGGCGACGTCGTTGCACCACCGATCAGCAGCGGCAGGCCCATGTTCAGGCGCTGCATCTCACCGGCCACGTGCACCATTTCGTCGAGCGACGGCGTGATGAGCCCCGACAGGCCGATGATGTCCGCCTCCTCCCGCCGGGCCGTCTCGAGGATGCGGTCGCAGGACACCATGACACCGAGATCGACGACCTCGAAGTTGTTGCACTGCAACACCACGCCGACGATGTTCTTGCCGATGTCATGCACGTCGCCCTTGACCGTCGCCAGGACGATCTTGCCGTTCGAGCTGCGCTTGCCGTCCTTCTCCTCCTCGATGAACGGCACGAGATGCCCGACGGCCTTCTTCATGACGCGCGCCGACTTGACGACCTGCGGCAGGAACATCTTCCCCGCCCCGAACAGGTCACCCACGACGTTCATGCCCGCCATGAGCGGCCCCTCGATGACATCGAGCGGACGCGCCGCCTGCCGCCTGGCTTCCTCCGTGTCGTCGACGACGAACTCGTCGACGCCGTTGACCAGGGCGTGCTCGAGTCGTTTCGACACCTCGAGCTCGCGCCACGACAGGTCCTGCCCGCGCGCCGCGGCGCCGGATTTCTGGTCCTTGTAGCGTTCCGCCACGTCGAGCAGCTTCTCTGTTGCGTCGGCCCTGCGATTGAGCACGACGTCCTCGACCGCGTCCCGGAGGTCCGCAGGCAGGTCCTCGTAAATTGCGAGCTGCCCCGCGTTCACGATCCCCATGTCCATGCCGGCACGGATCGCGTGGTACAGGAACACCGAGTGGATCGCCTCGCGCACGACGTTATTGCCGCGGAACGAGAACGAGACGTTACTGACGCCGCCGCTGACGAGCGCGTGGGGAAGCGATGCCTTGATCCGGCGCGTTGCCTCGATGAAATCAAGCCCGTAACTCGCGTGCTCCTCGATACCGGTCGCAACGGCGAATATATTCGGGTCGAAGATGATGTCCGCCGGGTCGAAGCCGACCTTGTCGACAAGCACCCCATGGGAGCGCCGGCAGATGTCGACCTTGCGCTCGACCGTGTCGGCCTGGCCCGACTCGTCGAAGGCCATGATGATGACCGCGGCGCCGTAGTCCCTGCAGAGCTGCGCCTGCTCGATGAACGCGTCCTCGCCTTCCTTGAGCGAAATCGAATTGACGACGGCCTTGCCCTGCACGCACTTCAGGCCTGCCTCGATCACGCTCCATTTGGACGAGTCGATCATGACGGGCAGGCGCGCGATGTCCGGCTCCGCGGCGATCAGGTTGAGGAACGTCACCATGGCCTTCTCGGAATCGAGCATGCCCTCGTCCATGTTGACGTCGATGATCTGCGCCCCGTCTTCGACCTGCTGGCGCGCCACCGCGACGGCAGCCGCGTAGTCGTCGGCCTCGATCAGGCGACGGAAGATGGCGGAGCCCGTGACGTTGCAGCGCTCGCCCACGTTGACGAACAGGTCGTCCGGGCCGATGTTGCAGGGCTCCAGCCCGGACAGGCGGGTGCGCACGGGGAGTTTCGGCACCCGGCGCGGCGCGTGCTGTCCCACCGCTTCGCCGATGGCCCGGATGTGCTCCGGCGTCGTACCGCAGCAGCCGCCCACCATGTTGACGAGTCCGCTCGCGGCGAATTCGCCAACGACGGCCGCCATGGCCCCGGGCGTCTCGTCGTATTCGCCGAACTCGTTGGGCAGCCCGGCGTTCGGGTACGCACTGACCCGCGTGTCCGCGACGCGCGCGAGCTCTGCAATGTAGGGGCGCAGTTCGGCCGCGCCGAGCGCACAGTTGAGGCCGATCATGAACGGCTCGATGTGGCGGACAGAGTTCCAGAATGCCTCGGTCGTCTGCCCCGACAGCGTGCGGCCCGACGCATCCGTGATCGTGCCCGAAATCATGACCGGCAACTCGACGCCGCTGGCACGAAACGCACGCTTCACACCCATGATGGCGGCCTTGGCGTTGAGCGTGTCGAAAATGGTCTCGATGAGGAGCAGGTCGACGCCGCCGTCGATCAGCGCCGTGGCGGCCGCTTCGTAAGTATCGGCGAGTTCGTCGAACGTGACGTTGCGGAAGCCCGGGTCGTTGACGTCGGGTGAAATCGACGCCGTGCGATTCGTCGGACCCAGGGCGCCCGCGACGAAGCGCGGCCGGCCCGTTGCCGCGGCACTGGCGTCGGCGCACTCGCGAGCGAGGCGCGCAGCGGCGCGGTTCAGTTCCGCCACCATCGACTCCATGCCGTAGTCGGCCATCGACGGCGCATTCGAATTGAAGGTGTTGGTTTCGACGATGTCGGCGCCGGCTTCGAGGAACGCGTTATGGATGTCGCGAATGACGTCGGGGCGCGTGACCGACAACAGGTCGTTGTTGCCTTTGAGGTCGTGCGCCCAGTCGGCGAAACGTTCGCCGCGATAGTCGTCCTCGTCGAGGCCGTAA
>JBFGYM010000161.1:0-5699 GCA_041587435.1 Woeseiaceae bacterium | reverse complement strand
CACCGCGACGGACCGGACGCGGGCGGAAATCGTCGCCCGGCTCGAGCTCGACGAACCCGAATTGTTCGTCGCGCCGTTCGACCGGCCAAACATCCGTTACACGGTGCAGGCGAAGAACAGCGAACGCGCACAGTTGCTGAAATTCCTGCAATCGCACCGGGGAGACGCCGGCATCGTCTACTGCCTGTCGCGCAAGAAGACCGAGACGATTGCCAATTGGCTGTGCGAACAGGGCTTCGAGGCGCTGCCGTACCATGCCGGGCTCGCCGCCGACGTGCGTGCCGGCAACCAGCGCCGCTTCATCACCGAGGACGGCCTCGTGATCGTCGCGACGATCGCGTTCGGCATGGGCATCGACAAGCCGGACGTGCGCTTCGTTGCGCATCTCGATTTGCCGAAGAGCATCGAGTCCTACTACCAGGAGACCGGCCGGGCCGGGCGGGACGGCGAGCCCGCCGATGCCTGGATGGTCTATGGCCTGCAGGACGTCGTGCGGCTGCGGCAGATGCTCGACCAGTCCGAGGCCGGCGAGGAATACCGGCGCGTTGAGCGCGTCAAGCTCGATGCGCTGCTGGGCTGGTGCGAGGTCACGGGCTGCCGCCGCCGGCCCCTGCTGGCCTACTTCGGCGATTCCCTGGACGAGGATTGCGGCAACTGCGACGGTTGCCTGGCGCCGGCCAGCACCTGGGACGGGACGGAGGCGGCGCAAAAGTTCCTGTCGGCCGTCTACCGGACCGGCCAGCGCTTCGGCGCCGCCTACCTCGTGGATGTGTTGCTCGGCAAAGAGACCGACCGGATCCTGCAGTTCGGGCACGACAAGCTCAGCGTCTTCGGCATCGGCAAGGACCTGCCGTCGACCTCCTGGCGGTCGGTCGCACGCCAGCTCATCGTCGCCGGCTACCTGCGTTCCGACGCCGAGCGTTTCGGCGCGCTGGTGCTGACCGATACCAGCCGCGGCGTACTGCGCGGCACGACGCCGCTGCAGTTTCGCGAGGAGCCGAAACGGTCTGTCGCTGCACCGCGCAGGGCGGCCGCGGACCGGGCGGTGGCCGACGAGGACCGGGGTTTGTGGGAGGCGTTGCGCGCGTGCCGGCAGTCGCTGGCGAGCGAGCACAACGTGCCCGCGTACGTCATCTTCCACGACAAGACCTTGCACGAGATGCTCAGCTTCAGGCCGCAGACGGCCGAGGAGATGCTCGACATCAGCGGCGTCGGCAAGACCAAGCTGGAAAACTACGGCGACCGGTTCCTGTCCGTGCTGCGCGACGAGGCATTCGCCCGGGAGTAGGTCTTATTCGACGGACGCCTGGCAGAGAACCTGTTCTGAGCGCGGAGGTTGCTACAGTAGCGGCCATGCACCGCGCACTCCTCGTTGTCACGTGTTGCGTCGCCATGGTTCCGTGCGCGACGGCAGCCGAGAACGTGGTCCTCGAAGGCGACGCCGGCCTGATCACGGGCGAGGGCTGGAGCATCGCGGGGTTCGAGTCCGACTTCACGCTTTCAGGTAACGACCTCGTCGGCGAGGTGCGCATGGCCCGGATCACGCTGAAGGATTCCGGGCAGACCTTCGACAACGTGACCGTGGCCTGTGCGCGCATCGAGCTCACGACGCACGGCGCAAACTGCAACGCCGCGACGTTCACCGCGACGATACCCGGCCTCGGCCGGCAGAGCGTGCCGGGAACGTTTGCCTGGCACCAGCCGACCGCGACGGCGCAGGTCACGCTGCGCGATGTTGCCGTGGCCGGGAGCCGCGTGCGGGTCGACGTCGTCGCGAACGACGCCGGCGTCGAGGCGAAGTTCTCGGGCAAGTTGCTGCAACTCGAGGGACTGCTGACGCTGGCCGGCGCATTCACCGACGCCCTGGCCGGCTACTCGGGCGGCGGGAAGACGAATCTCAACGGCCGGCTGTCGATGCCGGGGGACGGCCCGCTGCGCGTTACGGCCACCATGGATCTCGACGCCGCGTCGCTGGCCAACGACGCCGGCACCGTCGCGGCCGCCGACGTGACGGGCCGGCTCGACATCGACGTCGCCGTGTACCCGGACTCGACACGCTTCGACCTCGAGTTTCATAGCGCACAGGGCGAAGCCTACCTCGAGCCCGTGTACGGCAACTTCTCGGAGCATGCGTTCCGCCTGCAGGCGGACGACGTGCGCACGGCCGACTTCACGGTGTTCGACATCGGCCGCTTCGAGCTGCACCAGGACACGCTGCTGGACGCCGGCGGCACGGCCACGCTGCAGTTTGCCGACGACGAGGACGCGCCCGCCATCCTCGCGGCGGACGTGACCCTGCGCGACTCGTCCGTCGCCAATCTCTACACGAGCGTCGTGCAGGTGGCACTGGCGGGCACGATCCTCGGCACGCTCGACACCGACGGCCGCGTGTCCGGCACCGTCCGCCTGGTCAACGACGCGCCGCGCGCCGCGGCCCTCGCACTCGATGACGTCATTCTCGACGACCGGCTCGGGCGCTTCGCCGTGTACGGCCTCGACGGCGTCGTCAACTGGCACGCGGACGCAGGCGTCGTGCCCGCCCCGAGCCGGCTGTCCTGGGACAGCGGCACGGCCTACAACCTGATCGCCGGCGCCGGCGAGGTGCGGCTGCAACTCGGCGACAACGACGTCGAGCTCCTGCAGCCCGTGCGCGTGCCGTTCCTGGGCGGTGCGTTGCGCATCAACCAGCTTGTCCTCAGCAACTACGGCGAGCCCGGCGCCACCGGCCGCCTCGACGCGGAACTCGAGCCCGTGCAGCTCGGCCAGCTCTCGGGTGCCTTCGGCTGGCCAACCTTCTCGGGCAAGCTGTCGGGCCGCCTGCCGCTGCTGCAGCTCTCCGAAGACACGGTCACCGTCGGCGGCAACCTGAGCGCCAATCTGTTCGACGGCACCATGACCGTGTCGAACCTGCGCATCGAACAGCCGTTCGGCCGCGTGCCGCAACTGTACGCCGACGTCGCGATCCGCGACCTCGACCTGCTGCGGGTCACCGAGACGTTTTCCTTCGGTGACATTCAGGGGCGGTTAAGCGGGGACGTGACAGGCTTGCAGCTCCAGAACTGGCGCACGGTGGCCATGGACCTGTACTTCTACACGCCGACGGACGACCGCGCACAACACCGCATCAGCCAGCGCGCGGTCGAGAACCTCGCCAGCGTTGGCGGCGGCGGTGCGGCGGCGGCGCTGTCGACGGGATTCCTGCAGTTCTTCGAGGTGTTTGCGTACGACCGCATCGGCCTGCGCTGCGTGTTGCGCAACGGCGTATGCGCGATGAGCGGCGTCGGGCCCGCCAAGTCCGGTCCGCAGGGAACCGGCTACTACATCGTCAAGGGCCGGGGTGTTCCAAGGATCGATGTCGTGGGGTATCGTGACACGGTGAGCTGGCCGCGGCTGGTCCGGCAGCTGTCCGCGATCACCCGCAGTGGTGCGCCCAGCGTCAGGTGACGGCGGCGCCCCGGTAATCAAAGAGGAGATTCAAAGCCATGCGCAAGACAGTCATCACCCTTGCAGCGATGCTGGCGACGTTCCTCGTGGCCTGCGTCACGATCAACGTGTACTTTCCCGAGGCCGCCGCCGTCGAGGCCGCCGACCGCATCATCGACAAGGTGCGCGGCGAAGAGTCGGCCGAACCGAAGTCCGGGCTGCAGCCCGATCAAAGGGACACGTCGTCCTACCTCGCGTCGATGGCGCGCGGACTGGGCGGCCTGTTGATCAGCAGCGCCCACGCGCAGGAAGCGGTCGATTTCGACCGGCCGTCGCCTGAAAAGACCGCGCTCGAGAATTCGCTCGCGGCGCGATTCCCGGCGCTGCGGCCCTACCTCGATTCGGGCGCGATCGGTCTCGCGGACTCCGGCCTGCTGGATATCCGCGACCGCAACCTCGTGCCGCTGAAAGACCGCAACTCGGTCGTGCAGCTCGTGGCCGCACAGAACAACGACTGGAACGCCCTGTACGCGGAGATCGCGCGGCTCAACAACCACCCCGAATGGCAGGACAGCATCCGGCGCACGTTCGCCGAGCGCTGGATCGCCAAGGCCGACAAGGGCTGGTACTACCGCGAGGGCGGCGCCTGGAAGCAGAAGTAGGCGCTTACTCCCGCACGATGTTCCCGTCGCGGTAGCGTACCCGGCCGCCGACGATCGTCATCACGACCTCGGTGTCGAGCAGCGCCTCGTCCGGCACGGTCAGCAGGTTTTGCGACAGCACCGTGAGGTCGGCGAGCTTGCCGGGCGTGATCGACCCCTTGATGTCTTCCTCGAACGCCGCGATCGCATTGCCCATCGTGTACGAGTACAGCGCGCGCTCGCGGGAGTAGGCTTCCTGCGGCTGGAATAACGTGCCGTCGGGCAGGCGACGCGTCACCGAGCAATGGAAGCTGCCGATCGGGCTGATTTCGTCGACCGGCGGGTCCGTCCCGTTGGTCGGCACGAGGCCGGCCTCGGCGAGCGTGTTGAAGATGTAACCGCGCTCGCGCGTGCGCTCCTCGCCCAGGCGGTCCTCGACCCAGGGTCCGTCCGAACAGGCGAAGATGCCCTGCACGGCCGGGATCACGCCGAGCTCGACCGTGCGCGCGACGTCGTCCGGGTGAATCACCTGCGCATGCTCGATGCGCCAGCGCAGGTCGGTCTTCTCGGGATGCGCGTTGAACGCGGCTTCGTAAATGTCGAGCAGCTCCCGGTACGCCCGGTCGCCGATGCCCTGGATGGCCATCTGGTAATCGTGCTGCATCGCGAGCTCGGCCGAGGCCTCGATCTCCTCGACCGGGACGACGTTCAGGCCGTGGCTGCGCGGCATGTCGGCGTAGGGTTCCAGCAGCCAGCCGCCGTGCGTGCCGAGGGCGCCGTCCAGAACTTTCTCGCCGATGCTGCGCACCGTGAGGAAGTGGTTGCCGTAGCCCACCATGCGGTAGTCGTCCAGGCGGCCCGCCATGTCCGCGGCCTGTTCCTCGAACGCCATGTACAGGCGCACGGGCAGGGCGCCTTCGTCGGCCATCTTTTTGATCAGGTCGACTTCGGCGAACGACGTGCCGAGATCCTGGAACGAGGTGATGCCGTGGCGCAGTGATTCCTCGCCGGCGAGTATGACCATGCGCCGCAGTTCCGCCTCGGCGACGCCGGCCGGGCGGCGTCCCTGGTGCCCCGAATAAGCCACGCGGAAAATGTCCTGCGCCGCCTCGCGCATCATGCCCGTGGCGCGGCCGCGCGCGTCGCGCACGATTTCGCCGCCCGCGGGCGGCGTCGTGTTGCCGTCGACCTCGACGAGCGTCATCGCGTGCTGGTTCACGAACACCGCGTGACCGCTCGTGTGGATGAGCATCACGGGATGGTCGGGCGTCGCCTCGCTCAGCGAGTCGTGCACGGGCAGGCCTTCGACCAGCACGTCTTCCTTCGTTGCCCACTTGTCCTGGTGCCAGCCGCGCCCGACGATCCATTCGCCGACCGGCGTCTCGGCCGCGGCTTTCGCCACCATCGAAACGATCTCGGCAAAACTCTTCGCGTGGCGAAAATCGAGGATCATCAGCGAACCGCCGAAGCTCGTGTAGTGCCCGTGGCCTTCGATGAAACCGGGGATTACCGTATTGCCTTGCAGGTCGATGACCTCGGTAATCTCGCCGCGGTGTTGCGACATCTCGTCACGCGTGCCGACCGCGAGGATGCGGTCGCCCTTGATCGCGACGGCCTCGGCAAACGGCTGCGCCT
>JBFGYM010000160.1:0-5824 GCA_041587435.1 Woeseiaceae bacterium | reverse complement strand
GAACTTGTGGCTGGTGCAACCCGGGAAGCGGCAGCCGCCGTCGCGGGCCTTGAGGGCTCTTCGCATTGCCGGCGGGATCGTCCTTGACCGACGGCCGATGTTGAGCGGCTCGCCCCAGTCGTCCTCCTCGATCGTCGTCGTGCAGCAGTCGCACGCAATGCGCCGAGATGTTTCCGCGGAAACGTGGGGGCCGTTCTCGAGCCTTGCCGTTGATTGGCTGTCGGCATTGACGTGCACGACGACCTGGTAGCGGTCCGCTGTATTGCCGGCGTTCTCGGGGTGGTTCAGGTAGGTCTCGGCAACGTCGGCCAGCGCATCGGCGCGGCGTGCGGCGATGGGCACGGGCTTCGTAACCTCGTCGCCCTTGACGAACTGATCGTCGACCGCACGCTCCAGCGCCTTGACGATCAGCTCGCCCTTATCCGCGGGCAGCTTTGCTTTCAGCACAAAGCTGCCCTCGTCATCGTAGTAATAGGAAACGGACCGTTCCCGGAAGATCTCGTCGGCTGAATCCGGACGCTGCAGCTTCTCGACACGCCGGTACTGCGACACCAGCCGCTCGACGTGCGAGGCGTTGCCGTGCTTCGCGACCATCATCAAAAAGTCCTCATTGCCGGCGTGTGCCACCCGCGTCATGGCGCGCACCTTCGAGTAGCTCAGGCGGCCTTGCTCGAACGCGGCCGCGATCTTCGGCAGCTCGACCAGCGCATGCGCCACGCGCAGGTGCTCGCGGGCCGCGGCAGGGCCGAGGCCGCAGTGAAAGTTGAGCCACTGTACGCAGGAGCCGAAGCCGAGCTGCTCCCAGCAGCGGTTCGCATCGAACTCCTGGATCAGCGCCAGCAGGTGCGCCTTGGCGACAGTAAGATAGGCGCACAAGTCGGCGATTTCCTCGCCGAGGCGCTCGGCCCGGGTCAGCGTTTCGGGCCGAAGAGCGACGATCGCGGACATGGTTTTTCCCCTTGCGTAGATACTGTTTATTTAAACAGTATTATACATGCAACTATATGAGATAGTTGAGGAAAAATGCCTCAAAGTGCCTCGCTTTCCGCGGCGATCTCGGCCGCGATCTCGGCCTCTGCTTCTTCCATCATTTCGCGCACTTCGCTGAGGGTCGGTGCGTCGGGGTCGACTTCGATCGTGTTGTGCACGACGCGGGCACGGACCATGTAGTCGTCGGCGTTGAACTGCACGACGCTGACCGGCAGGCCGTGGGGATCGGCGGCCACCTCTTCGACGTGTTCGCGCAGGTGATCGTTGAGCGGCCGTCCGGCCGCATCGACCTGCGCATCGAGCAACAGGGCCAGGCGCGCCTCGGGCGGCGTCTCGTCGTCCTCGAGCGGCTCGTGCGCCTCGAAATAAAGTTGGCCGTCGCGGCGCCCGAACTGGTAAGGCTCGTTGATGATCGTGACGGCCTCGCCGATGTCGACGAGCGTGTAGAGGTTCTCGATGTTCTCCGGGTACAACCGTATGCAGCCGTGGCTGATGCGCATGCCGACGCCGTACGGCGCGTTCGTGCCGTGAATCAGGTAGCCGGGCATGTCGAGCTTCAGGACGCGATGCCCGAGCGGGTTGTCCGGACCCGGCGGCACGACGGCCGGTAACGGATTCCCCATCTCCGCGTGCTCGCGACGCACGGACGCGGGAACCCACCAGTGCGGGTCCTTTGCCTTCGCCACGACCGTCGTTTCGCCGAGCGGCGTTTCCCAGCCGACGCGGCCGATGCCGATCGGGTAGGTCAACACCGTCTGCGGCTCACCTTCCGCCACTGCGGGAAAATAGAACAATCGCCGGGTCGCGATGTTGAGCACGACGCCCTGCTTTTCGACCGGCGGCAAGACATATTGGGTCGGCAGGACGATCGGCGTGCCCTCCCCCGGCAGCCAGGGATCTATGCCCGGGTTGGCCGCGATGATCTCGTCGTAACCGAGCCCGTATTCGCGTGCAAAATCGGACAGCGTGTCCGTGTCGCGCGCAAACACGACCTGCGGCTCGCCGATCACGGTCTCGCCGGGTGCTTCGAGATAGAACCGGTTCGGATCCTGCGCGTCCCCGACCGGGCGCTGGTCGAGCGGCACCGCGTCCGGACCGCCCTTGCGCAGCGACGACCAGACATCATCGAGCGTCGCGCACCCGCCAACCGCCAGCAGCGGTAACAACAGGAGCGCGCGTCGTGCCGGCAACCGCTATTCCTTGTCTTCGGCAGGCTCGACGTCGGCCACGGCGCGCGGATTCGGACCGCAGTCCTCCGCGATGCCGTCGGTCTGCGCCTGGTTGTACAGCGGCAACGTCGTCTGCCACTCGTTGATCAGGTTTTCGATGCGGGTCTCGTTCGCCGGGTGGGTCGACATGAACTCGGCGGGCTCGCGGTCGGAGGATTGCCCCATGCGCTGCCACAGCGGCACCGACTCGCGCGGATCGAAGCCCGCGCGCGCCATGTACTCGAGGCCGATGACGTCAGCTTCGGATTCCTGGCTGCGCTTGTACGGCAGGCTGATGCCGAGCGTCGCGCCATAGGAGAGCGCCTGGTAAGCCGTGTAGGTCGCGCCGGTGCCATAGCCGCCGCCGAGTATGACCGCCACGGCCTCTATGCCGATGCGCGTCAGGTCATCCCGCCCGGCGCGGCTGGCCGAGTGACCCGCCGTCACGTGCGCGATTTCATGACCGATGACCGTCGCGAGCTGGTGCTGGTTCTCGGTCACCTTGAGGATGCCGCTGAACACGCCGATCTTGCCGCCCGGCATCGCGAACGCGTTGACGGCCTCGTGCTCGAAGATCGCCAGCTCCCATTCGATGTCGTTGTACGGCGGTTCGAGCTGGCCAACCACGGACTGTGCCACGCAGGCGACGAAATCGATCGTCGGCCGGTCGGTCACGAGCGGCATGCTCGCGCGCATCTGGTTGAAGGCGGCCGACGCCTCGGCTTCCATGCCCGCCCGGCTCTCCTGCGTCGGCGCCGACGAACAGGCCGCCAGCGACACGGCGGCGGCAAACGGGACCAGCATTCGGCGGCGAAGCGTGCTCATGGGAACTCCTTGGCGTTGTGGCGGGATTATAGCCTCTCGACGAGACCCGGACCTGCTCGAACTTTGACCAGAGCCCCGAAAGCGGGTTCCGCTAGCGCGGCAGGCGGGACTCGAAGCGGCGGCGCCAGCCGGCTGCGTCGACTTTCTCGATGGCGCTGTCGACGCCGCCCATGAGCCGCTTCTGCAGCGGCTTCTTGATCTTGTACTCGACGCGGTACAGGTCGCGCTCCGCGGCGCGGGCGCCGAGCACCTCGTCGCTCGTCAGCAACTCGTCGGCGAGCCCGAGATCGAGCGCGCGCGTGCCGTACCAGTGTTCGCCCGTCGCGACCTTGTCGAGGTCGAGCGCGGGACGGTAGCGGACCACTGCGTCCTTGAACAGGGCATGCACGTCTTCGAGTTCTTCCTGCAGCTTGGCGCGGTCCTCGTCGGTGTTCTTGCCGAACATCGTTACGGTGCGCTTGTACTTGCCCGCCTTCACTTCCTCGAAGTCGACGCCGTGAGTATCGAGCATGCGGTTGAAGTTGGGAAACTGCGCGAGCACGCCGATCGAACCGAGGATCGCGAACGGCGCGGCATAGATCGTCGAGGCGACACAGGCCATCAGGTAACCGCCGCTCGCCGCGACCTTGTCGACGCACACGACGAGCGGGATGTCGCGATCGCGAACGCGCGCCAGTTGCGACGCCGCGAGGCCGTGTTCGTGCACCACGCCGCCGTGGTTCTCGAGGCGCACGACGACTTCGTCATCGCTCGTCGCCACCTCGAGGATCGCGCTGACCTCCTCGCGCAACGATGCGACCGCGCTGGCCTTGAGGTCGCCCTTGAAATCGATCACGAAACTGCGCGGCTTCGTCGACGGCGTCTTGGCCTCGGCCTTGTCCTGCTTCTTGCGCTCCTTCGCCACCTTCTTCTGCTCGTCTTTCGACGATACGGCCTTGAGCAGCGCATCCGATATTTTGCGCATTCTCCTGTTGAGGTTCTCGACTTCGAGGCCCTCGTGCGTCGCCCGGCGCTGCGCCGCGGCCGCCGCGCCCATCACCGCGATGATCGCGACGACGATCGTCAGGGTCTTCAGCAGGAACAGTCCGTACTCGGCAAAGAACTCGGCCATGTCAGATCGCGATCCCCACGTTGTTCTTCTGCAGTACCTGCTCGGCGCGGTAACTCGAACGCACCATCGGCCCTGCCACGACTTCGACGAAACCGCGTTCGAGGCCCTCGGTGCGGTAGGCCTCGAACTCCGCCGGCGAGACATAGCGTTCGACGGGCAGGTGATTCGGCGTCGGCCTGAGGTACTGACCCAGCGTCAGGATGTCGACGTTGGCCCGCCGCAGGTCGTCCATCGTCTCGAGTATCTCCTTGTCCTGCTCGCCGAGGCCAAGCATCAGGCTCGTCTTGGTCAGCACGTGGGGACGATGCGACTTGGCATGCGCCAGCACGTCGATGGTCTGCTCGTACCCGGCGCGCGGGTCGCGCACGGGATGCGTCAGCCGCCGCACGGTCTCGACATTCTGCGCGAACACCTCCAGCCCGGAGTCGACGACGAGCTCGACGTGTTCGCGGACGCCGCTGAAATCGGGCGTCAGTGCCTCGACGGCCGTGTCCGGGTTGAGCGCCTTTATCTCGCGGACGCACTCGGCGTAGTGCGACGCGCCGCCGTCGGCCAGGTCGTCGCGATCGACCGACGTGATCACCACGTACTTCAGCCCCATCAGGTTGACGGCGCGGGCCGCATTCTTCGGCTCTTCGGGATCGAGCCAACCCTTCGGGTTGCCCGTGTCGACCGCGCAGAAGCGGCAGGCGCGCGTGCACACGGAACCGAGCACCATGATCGTCGCGGTGCCGGCGTTCCAGCACTCGCCGATGTTGGGGCACATCGACTCTTCACAGACCGTGCTAAGGCGATGCTCGTGCACGATGCTGCGCGTGCCGGAGTAGCCGCGGCCCGACGGCATCTTCGCTCGCAGCCACTTCGGCTTGTCGCCGCGCACGGCCGGCGCCGACTCGCGGCCCAGCTTCTGGCCGTTCTTGATGGCCGTGAATCCTGCGTCGGTCCGGTACTTGCTCCCGCTCGTGACGACCGGGATGCGGCGGAGCTTGTCGTCTGCTTTACTCATAGCGAGGCGCATTATGCCATCCCTGCACAAGATTTTTGGGTGTCTTTTTTAGGTGTCAGTCACCTTAATTCCTATCCCGATCGATTGATCTGCGGAAAGGCGGTTGTCCCGAATTAAGGTGACTGACACCTAAAAAAGACACAAAAAAGGCACAAAAAAAATCCCGGCCGAAGCCGGGAGAGTCAGGGGGAAATCAAAGCGACGCCAGAAGCAAATCAGTGCAATCTCGACCAGCTCACCAACCGGACCGCGCTCTGCGACAGGTCGAAGTTGCGAGCCAGGATTGCCTCGATGTCTTTCCGATCGGAGTCCTGAGCCATCGGCTGGTTCAGCTCCACCACACCGCAGAACTCGTTACCGCCGCGATATTCCGCGTCAGTAAGAACAAACTGCGTGTAGTACTTGGCAGACATGGGCTCAGATTACGCCCGCCACAAGGGGCTGACTGTGAGCCATGCCACAAATTTCCCGGAAAACGGGCCGAATGGCCCAAAATCGGAACTGGATCACTTTTTTCTGCGTTTTTGGGCGTTCCGGGCGTAGAATCCGGCCCTTAACGGACGTGCCGCACAGAATTGGCGAACCGTCATATGTAACATTCGTCCGCATCCCGCTTTGCTTGGGCGGATTCCGGACCGAAAACCGAGGAATACGCATGGTTGCGAAAACCACTTTCCCGCGACT
>JBFGYM010000159.1:0-5873 GCA_041587435.1 Woeseiaceae bacterium | reverse complement strand
CTCGCCGACGGCATTACGCCACATCTCGCTGATCTCTTTCATCTCGTACGGACGGTTCGTGTCCATCGGAATCTCGAGGAACATGATCGCGCCCGTGTCGCCGCGCGTGAAGACGCCGACGTGCTGGATGACGGGTAGCGAGTCCGGGTTGTCGCGCACGAACGCCTCGTTGAGGTCGAGAATGGCGGCCTCGACCCGGTCGACGGCGGCATTGCGAACGGCCGACGACGTGCCGCTCTCCATTTCCAGCGACACGCGCATGAAGTCCGAGGCGAGCTCCGGAAAGACGTGGACGCGTGCGATGCCGCTACCCATCAGGCCGAACGTGACTATCAGCACGGCAATGAAGGATGCGACCGTTACGCCGCGGTAGTCGATCGCCTTTTCCAGCCACGGCCTGTAGACACGGTTGATGACGTAATGCAGCCCGTGCTGCACGTGGCGCTGAATCTTCAGGAACTCGCGTCCCGGCCGGTCCTTGAACGGGATGTGTCGCTGCGGCCGGAACAGGTCGTCCTCGTCGATCTGCGGGATGTTGGCGTGCACGAGGTGGGCCGGCAGTATCAGCTTCGACTCGATCAGCGAGAACACGAGACACAGGATCACGACCACCGCCATCGCCTCGAAGAACGGCCCGACCATGCCGCCGACGAACAGCATCGGCCCGAACGCCGCGATCGTCGTGAGAACGCCGAACGTCGCCGGGATCGCCACGCGGTGAGCGCCCTTGACGACGTTATCGAGCGTATGGCCGTCCGCGCGAATTGTCGTGTAGATGCTCTCGCCGATGATGATCGCGTCGTCGACGACGATGCCGAGCACGATGATGAAGCCGAACAGGCTGATCATGTTGATCGTCACGGGCCAGGTCGGCATCAGCCAGAGTGCGCCGAGAAAACAGATCGGGATGCCGACGATGACCCAGAACGCCACCTTCATTCGCAGGAACAGGGACAGCACGACGAACACCAGGATGGCGCCCATGACCATGTTGTCGATCATCATCGAGAGCCGGCCTTCGAGGTACTGGGACAGGTCGATCCACGTGTCCATCTGCACGCCGTCCGGCAGCTTCTTCGACTTGCTCTCGATGTAAGCCTTGACGGCGGCGGCGGTATCGAGTTCGTTCTGCTGGCCTCCTGCCAGCACCCGCAGCGTCGCGGTCGGCCGCCCGTCGAAACGGCCGTAGCCGTCGGACTCGACGAACCCGTCCCTGATCGTCGCGATATCGGCGAGCGTCAGGCGGGTGCCGTCGGGAAACGTGCGCAACACGAGCTGGCCGAATTCCCCGCCCGTGTAAACCTGCCCCTTGGTACGCAGCAGGATGTCGCCGCGATCGGACTTGATCGTGCCGCCCGGCATATCGATCGACGAATTCTTCACGGCCTGTGAAATCTCGCTCATCGTCAGGCCGTACTTGCGCAGCGTCTGCTCCGAGACCTCGATGCTGATTTCGTAAGGACGATCGCCGAGGTACTCGACCCGATTGACGTCGGCAAGCTGCATGAGTTCGTCGCGCACCTCCTGGGCGATTGCCTTGCGCGCAAACGCATCGAGGTTGCCGTGAATGGCAATCATGACGACCGGGTTGTCCGGTTCGATCTTCGCGATGACCGGCTTCTCCGTCAGGGCCGGGAACGTCGAGATCGCATCGACGCGAGTCTTGACCTCGCTGAGGACTTCGTTGAAGTCTGCATCGATCTCGACCTCGATCGTGACGGAGCCGAATCCTTCCCGGGCATTCGACCGGATGCGCTTGATGCCGTCGACGTCCTGGACGGCCTCCTCGACCTTGATGACGACACCCTCTTCGACCTCCTGCGGCGCCGCGCCGAGGTAGGCGACCGAAACGTCGATCATGTTCAGCTCGAACTCGGGCTGCGTCTCCTTGCGGATCGTCGTCGCAGAAATGAAACCGGCGACGATGATGAACAGCATCAGCAGGTTGGCGGCAACGTGGTTCGACGCGAACCAGGCGATGATGCCCTTTTCGCCCGTGACGCCGCGCAATCTCATGGCTGATCGCCCTCGCCGCTCGCGACCTGGGTGTCGCCGTCTGCCTTGTCTTCGGTCGTCCGCACGCCCATGCCGTTCACCGGCGACTCGAGCGCGGTGACGACCACCCGCTCTCCAGGCTCGGCGCCACCGCGCAGGTACACGTAGCTACCGTCGGCGCGCACGATGTCGACGGTGCGAATGCGCAGCTTGTTGTCGTCGTCGACGAACACGAGTTCATCGGAACCGCGCAGGACCGCGCGCGGCACGCGAATGACGTTCTCGGCGGCGGCCCCCTCGATGACGGCCCGAACGAACGTGCCGACCGGCAGCGTCGGCCCGTCCGAGTGAAGTCGGTACGGGTCGTCGATGCGTGCGACCGCGTAGGTCACGCGGCTTTTTTCGTCAACCACACCCTCACTGCGCACGATCCGCGCTGACCACTCCACCGGGCGGCCCTTGCGCGTCGCGCTCAACCGGACGGCCGGCCCGTCCGCCCCGCCGGATGCCGTGATCTCGGCCGCATCGGGCAAGTCGACGTAGGCGAGGTCCGCGTCGGTCAGCGGCAGCCGCACCTCCGCCGTGTCGGTCGCGAACACAATCCCGAGGCGCGTGCCCGGGTTCACGAACTGGCCGAGATCGGCCTCCTTCGACCGGACAATGCCCTCGTACGGCAACCGGATGTAGGTCCGCTCGAGATTGCGGCGCGCCCGCACGAGTTCCGCTTCGGCCGTCGCCAGCGCGGCGGCGGCCGAGGCGTACTCGGCCTCGGCACGGTAGCCCTGGCTGCGTAGTTGTTTCGCACCCTCGTACTCGATCGTGCGCTGCTTGACCAGCGCCTCGGCCTGGCGCACGGCGACCTCGTAGTTCGTCGGATCGATGCGCAGCAGGACCTCGTTGTCGCCGAACACGCCGCCCGCGATGAACTTGGGCGAAATGCGCGTGATGGTGCCCGAGACCTCCGCACTCAGCACCGTCTCGGTGCGAGGGCGCACCGTACCCTGGCTGGCGACTTCGAAATTGGCCGTCATGGTCTCGAGGGTCAGCACGTCGACGAGCGGGTCGAGGTCGACGCGTTCCTTGCGCGGCGGTGTCGGCCGCATCTGCACCAGCAGGACCGCAACGGCGACGGCGGCCAAGATAATTCCTGAAATCAATAACTTGCGCATTAATCGTGTCCCTTCGCGCAGCGCACCCGGACGACCAAAAGAGCGTATTCTGACGGGTTTTGGTCACGAATTCAGGGATTTATTCGCCGCGGCGCCGCGCTTTGCGGCCGCCCGGCGGCGTCGGCCCGAGCGTCAAATCTGTGACATAACTCCATGAAATCAGCGCCCTGTACTTCCAAACTGACCGTCTGGTAAGGCTGCGGCCGGACCGCAGCCGTAACGGGATGACCGGACTGCTATGTACGAACAACATTTTGGCCTGACCAAACGCCTGTTTGGCGAACACGTCAGGGGCGCCGACGTCTTCGTCGGTCCCCAGGCGGCCGCCGCGATATCCGGCCTCAAGAAGGCGCTGGCGCGCCCCGACGCGGTCGCCACGGTGGCCGGCCCGGCCGGCTCCGGCAAGACCACGCTGGTCATGAAGGCGCTTGGGGCCATGGGACCTACCTTCAAGGCCTTTCGCATCGGCCGCATGCACCTGAGCGGCACCGACGCCATCGAGTTCCTGCTCGAGGCCCTCGGCGTGACAAAATTGCCGAACGGTGCCGTCCGGCGCTTCAATACGTTTCGCCGGGTGCTGAGTGCGGCCCAGGCGGAGAACATCCGCATCGTCATCGTCATCGAGGACGCCATCCGCGCGGGTGTCGGGACGCTGGCCGAACTCGAGGCGCTGACGGCCGCCGACGGCGGCCTGTCCGACGGAGCCAACCTGGTCCTGATGGGCAACGACGGCCTTCCCGCCGTGTTGCAGGATGCGCAGCTCGAGCGGCTCGCGCAAAGGACCCGCCACCGCCAGTCCGTCTTGCCGATGAACACGGCCGAACTCCGGGGATACCTGATGCACGCGTTCCGCCAGGCCGGCGGCGACTTCGACGCGACCCTCGCAGGCAACACGGTCGAAGTGCTGCACCAGCTCAGCGGCGGCATTCCGCGCATGGCGAACAATGTGCTCGAGGCTGCCATGAACGCCGCCGCCGCCGCCGGCGACCGCCGCATCGACGGGGCGTTTCTCGCCGCGGTCGGCAACGAGGAATTCGGCCTCGACGCCGACGTGCCGCCCGTCGAGGCCGACGAACCCGCGCCGAGTGACGAGCCGGCGCCGATTGACGAACCGGCGCCGCCGGTGGCGGAGGACGAAGCCGCGCCCGCCACCCCCGAGCCCGACGCCGATTCGGTCACGGAGACCGAAACATCGGCCGACCCCGTCATCGTGTTCTCTGACGAGCCAATGGCTGCCGACGACGATGAGGACATTCCCGAGCTGATCCAGGACACGTTGCCCGACCTCGAGGTGCTCGCGCCCGACGTGGTCGGCGCCTCGCTCGGCGAGGCGGACGAATCCGGCACCGCGGACGACGACGTCGAGCCCGTCCCGGTCGGCACGTTCGAACCGGTGCCCGCGCCTGCCGACGCGGCGCTGCCGACGCTCGAGGCCGAGCCGCAGGATCTGCCGGAGCTGCAGCCGATTACGGCCGCAGAACCAGCCCCCGAACCCGAACCCGTGACCGAGCCGGAGCCCGAACCCGCGCCCGAGCCCGAACCCGCGCCCGAGCCCGAACCGGTCGCGACGACGGCGCCCATCGCGGACCTCGTCTCCAGCGCCGATGTCGTCCCCGAATGGGAGCGGGACCCGACACTCGCGGAACTCAAGCCGGACCTGGATGCTCTCGAGCGGGCGATGGCGTTTGCACAGGGCGATGACGAGGGCGAGCCGCCGCTCGCCGACGATATCGATCACAAACCGGCGCAGGCCGGAGCGGAGCCCGAGGAAATCCCCGAAATAACGCTCGACCACGCGATCCAGGAGCGCTTCGAGAACAAACTCATCGACGAGCCCGGGGAGATCAGCCCGACAGACCAGCCGGCGGCCGCTGAAGACGGCGGCAACGCCGCAACGTCGGCGGACGGGCAGGCGCCGAAGAAATCCAAGATGGCCGACGCCGAGATCGAGCGCATCGCCTCGGAACTCGCGAAGGCGAAGACTATCGAGGACGTCGACGACAAGCTCGCCGAGACATTGTTCGGCGAGGAAATCAACCTGATTGCGGCGCAGGTCCTCAAGAATGCTGCCCATGCCGCACCTGCCAATGACGAGGAGTTGCAGCTCTTCGACACGGCGGCGGCCCACAAGGCGCAGGCTGCAGGTTCGTCCCCGGCAGCCGATACCGCATCGATCGACGTGTCGCTGGAGACGCGGGAGTCCGGCGGCGAAGCCGGGCTCGACCTGTCTGCTTCCCAGCGACTGAAAACGGTCCGGGCACTGAACGCCGACCTTCACCCGTCGCTGCGCGAGCCCGGTAACGGGCCCGACCCCGGCCCCGATGTGCCGGCGCGGGAGGTAGCGACACCGGACCCGATCGAAGACCAGATCAATACGTCGATGACCCAAACGCTCAAGGCGCTCAATGTTCATCCGCCGACGCTCGACCGGAACCGTGACGACGACGACGACGACGGCAGCAGGAAAAACGGATTCTTCAGCCGGTTCCGCCGCTCCTGATCCGCCAGGTCGCGTGCGCCAGGCAGCCCGGGGTGCGGGCCCCGCTAGTTAAAAGCCACCTGATAAACTCGTTGTAACACGTTGAGATAACAGTTTATTTATGTCGCAAGTGCTTTGACAAGCGGACGCGATTCGGGCACTTTGAAGCACATGCGAAATCTCCATTCGGGAATGGATGCCTGGCGCTACATCGTGCGTTCCGAGCCGCG
>JBFGYM010000158.1:0-5897 GCA_041587435.1 Woeseiaceae bacterium | reverse complement strand
TGATGAAGTTGCCGATACGGCCGAAACCGAGGCCGAGCGGTACGAACGGCGCCATGAAGTCGGTCATGCGCCACAGGGTGTGACCCAGCTTGCGGCCATACAGCCACATCGCGATGAGCACACCGGCGAGGCCGCCGTGAAACGACATGCCGCCCTCGGTGATCCTGAACAGGTAGAACGGATCGGAAAACAGCTGGTCCGGCGCATACACGAGCGCGTAGCCGATGCGACCGCCGAGGATCACGCCGAGCATCGAGTAGAACACGAGGTCGTCGACCTGTTCCGGGTTCACCGGCGAATCGGGGCGCCGGCAGCGGCGACGCGCCAGCCACCAGCCGAGCACGAAGCCGACGACGTACATGAGACCGTACCAGCGGATCGCGAGCGGACCGATCGTGAAAATAATCGGGTCAATCTCCGGGTAGGTCAGCATGGAATAGCGCTCGGCGGTGTCAGCGAAGTCGGTATGATAGAGGAATCCATGCCGAATCGCCTCGCCAACGAAACCAGCCCCTACCTCCTGCAGCACGCCGACAATCCGGTCGACTGGTTGCCATGGTGCGACGAGGCTTTCGAGCTGGCGCGCCAGACCGGCAAACCCGTGCTGCTGTCGGTCGGCTACTCGGCCTGCCACTGGTGCCACGTGATGGCGCACGAGTCCTTCGAAGACGATGCCACGGCAGCGCTCATGAACGAACTGTTCGTCAACGTCAAGGTCGATCGCGAGGAGCGCCCCGACGTCGACAAGATCTACCAGACCGCGCACCAGCTGATCACGCAGCGCGCCGGGGGCTGGCCGCTGACGATGTTCCTGGACGGCGACGACCGGCGCCCGTTCTTCGGCGGCACGTATTTCCCGAAGGACGCCCGTTTCGGCATGCCCGCGTTCGGCGACCTGTTGCAGAAGGTCGCTGCCTACTATGCCGACAAGCGCGACGAGATCCGCCGGCAGAACGACCGCCTCGTGGGCGCGCTCGGCAGCCTCGTGCCGGCCGCGGTCGATGCCGAGCACGTACTCACCGGCGCGCCGCTCATGGCAGCGCGCGACCATCTCGAGCGCACGCTTGATCGCGAATTCGGCGGCTTCGGTTCCGCGCCGAAGTTCCCGCATCCGACGACGCTAGACCGTTTGCTGCGGCACTGGCGCGGCACGGCGGCCGACGCCGAGCCCGACGTCGAGGCGCTGTTCATGGCCGCACTGACGCTCGCACGCATGGCCGAGGGCGGGCTGTTCGATCACGTCGGCGGCGGTTTTTACCGTTACGCGGTCGACCGCTACTGGCAGATTCCGCATTTCGAGAAGATGCTGTACGACAACGGACCGCTGCTCGGGATTTACGCGCAGGCCGCGATCGCGACGGGGGAGCCGTTGTTCGCCAACGCCGCCAGCGCAACGGCCGACTGGATCCTCGACGACATGCGCGACGCGAACGGCGGTTTCTACGCGACCCGCGATGCCGATTCCGAAGGCCACGAGGGCCTTTACTACCTGTGGGACCCGGACGAGGTTCGCGCGTTACTGGGCGAGGACTTCGACGTCTTCGCGCGCCGCTTCGGCCTCGACCAACCCGCCAACTTCGAAGGTCGCTGGCACCTGACAGTGCGCGCGCAGGTCACCGACGAGGAGGCCGCAATCGTCGATCGCGCCAGGAAGACGCTGCTCCAGCGGCGCGTGACGCGCGTGCCGCCGGAGCGCGACGAGAAACAGCTGACCGCGTGGAACGCGCTCGCCATTCGCGGGCTTGCCGTCGCCGGCCGCGCGCTCGGGCGCAAGGACCTCGTCGACGCCGCCCGCGATGCCGCCGAGTTCGTCCGTCGCCGGTTGTTCGTCGATGAGCGGCTTTTCGCGAGCTTCAAGGACGGCCGGGCGCGATTCCCGGCGTATCTCGACGACCACGCGTTCCTTTTGGACGCGCTGCTCGAATTGCTGCAGGCACGCTGGCACGGCGGGCACCTCGCCTTCGCTCGACAGATCGCCGACCTGCTGCTCGAGCATTTCGAGGACAGTCGCGACGGCGGCTTCTGGTTCACGGCGAATGATGCGGAGGCGCTGATGCACCGCCCCAAGCCGCTGGCCGACGAGGCCGTGCCGTCCGGCAACGGCGTCGCGGCGTTTGCGCTGCAGCGCCTGGGTTTCCTGCTGGGCGAAACGCGTTATCTCGATGCCGCGGAGCGCACGCTACGCGCCGCCTGGCGGGCGATGGACGAGTATCCGCACGGCCACACGAGCCTGCTCACGGCGCTGGAGGAGTACCTCGAGCACCCGGAGATCGTCGTCATCCGCGGCCAGGCCGACGAGATCGCGCGCTGGGCCGCGTCCGCGGCAAAGGTGTATGCCCCGCGGCGACTGGTGTTTGCGATCCCGGCGGACGCGCCGGACCTGCCCGGCGCGCTGGCGGACCGTGCCCCGCTCGACGGCGAAACGGTCGCGTACCGCTGCCTCGGCACGCACTGCGAAAGGCCGGTCACGACCTGGGAGGCGCTCGCCGCGCAGCTATCGGATCATCAGGGGTAGGCCGTCAGCGCACTGCCACTCGCGGGCGAGACAGCGCCGCCGCCTTGGCCGCGGAAAGTCACGGGCAGCGACTCGACGCGCATGCCCGCATTGCGCTGCACCGCAAAATGCAGGTGCGGACCGCTCGACCAGCCGGTGTTGCCGGAGTCGGCGATGTACTGCCCGGCGGCCACGCGTTCACCGGGCCGCACGCGAATCGTGTTCCAGTTCAAATGAGCATAGACCGCATAGGTACCGTCGTCGTGCAGGATGCGCACCAGGTTGGCGAGATCGGCGTACTGGTCGGCGTCGGGGCCGCCCATGAAATTCGTGCTCGCCACGTCGAAGACGCGGCCCTCGCGCGCCGCGACGACGTTGGTACCGACCGGCATCGCGAAGTCGACGGCGTACATGCTGTCCCGGGTCCGGTGCGTCGCCGAATCGGGGTACGTCTGCGTCACCGTGTGGGTCGCCCCGACGGCATACGGTGCGCGGTACGTGACGCCGCTGGCGGGGCGCGCAGCGGGGTCGCCGGGCAACCAGACGTAGCGGTAATCGACCGACGGTACATCGACGTCGCCGAGGGCGGGCAGATCGAGGAGGTCGAGTTCGGATCGCGGCGGCACGACCCAGCGCAGGTCTTCATCCGGGTGCGGGTAGTCGACGCCGACGATGCCGTCGAAAACAATGCCGACTTCGACGGGCGCGTAATAGCGGTTCGTTGCCGTGAATTGCAGGCTGCTGCCCGTGAACGCATGCGTCACGGAGAACCCGCCGCGGCTGATGCGTCGCTCGACCGCGTGCACCTCGGCTGTGCGTCCGTCCACCGGCGGCCGGTCCGAGTAGATCCACTCGCCGTTCTCGCCGCGGTACTTGTAAAGCGTCTGGGCCGTCGCAGGTCCGCAGGCGAGGATGGCCGCGAGGAGCAGCAACCGGCGTGCGTTCAATGCGTGTCTACGAACCAAGATCGAATCGTCTCCAGCCTTGTTCGGTCCGACGTATTTCATACGCCGGCCAGTACTGCGTGTCCAGTTTCAGCGTGATGACATCGGCCGTCCCGTTCCAGGACTTGGTCTTGAGACGCACCGACTCGCGGTGCTTTATGTCCTTGACCGCATCGATGAACGACTGCAGGTCCGGCGTCGGCTGCTCGTTCACCTCGACGACGCGCCGCCCGGCCCAGAGCCCGTAGCGTGTCGATGGCGAGCCATAGCTGAAATACGCAACGTACACACCGTCCGTCGACACGCCCCGCTGTGCCGCCATGGCGCGATGCGGATCCTGGATCAAGGCGCCGGCCCACGATATCGCACGCGTTATGCCATTGCCGTCGAGCGCCGCCGTCGCCACCGGGATCTCCATGACGCTGCCGTTTCGCCACACCGTGACAACGACCTCGGGCTTCTGCACGGCAAGCTCCAGCTCCCGGAACGACGTCACGACGTCGCCGTCGATGGCCAGCACCATGTCGCCGTTGCGCAGCAGGCTCGCGGCCTCCGACCCGGCAACGAGCCGCGTGATGCTCAGCGCGCGACGTCGCACAGGGTTGTTTTCCTCGAGACGGCGGACCCATTCCTCGTCGACACCCATCTTGCGCGCCGCAAATAACGGCGCGTAGACGAACTCGGCTTCGAGCGAATAGAACGGCCTGCCCGCGCGCACCGTCTCGACGAATTGCTGCGCGACCTCGGCGCGGACGCCACGATTGAACTGCGACGAATCGCCGCCCGTCTGGACGGCGAAGCTCGACCAGGTGGCAAGCACTTCGCCCTTACGATTGACCAGCACGCCGTCGACGTCTCCGGGCGCGTTGACGAGCGAGATGCCCTCGATGTTCGAGTCCCGGAATCGCAGCGTCCGTGACAGCGGCAGCACGAGCGGGTCGACCGACGACACCGTGCTCTGCTGGTGGACCAGCTGGTGGTCGCCCTTGATGCCGACGACCCATACGTCGTCACCCGGGCGCAGTGTCTTGTTGTTGAACTTCGCCTGGCGCACCGGCGTGTCGCCGATGCTGGCCGGGTCGTAGGACACGATCGCGTAGTTGTGCAACGGGTGCAGCTGCTCGATGCTGCCCTTGACTTCGAGCGAACCGGCGAAGGTGATCGTCACGTCGCCGATCGCGATCGGGACGGTGTTGCGATCGACGAGCACGTAGCCGCGCTCCTTGTCGACGATGAGACCCGTGCCGTAATAGTGGCGGTCGGCGACCCCCGACAGCGTATACGGCAAGTCGAACGTCACGACGACAAGCGACGGCGCGATCGCGCGAACGATCGGGTCACGGTACTCGGTCAGGCGCGTGCTGCCGACCCTGGGCGGCTCCGGCTCGGGGCCGGGCGCAAGGTCACGGCAGGGCCACACGCCGAGCGCATCGTCTCGCGCACAGCGGCGCGACGGGAACCACACGCGGTCCATCTCGAACAGCCGCACGACCGAGTTTTGCGGATTCTCCATCGTGACGTAGCGAACCAGCGCGCGCGCTCCGTCGGCCAGCGCGCCCAGCGCCGCTTCGAAGTTGTCGAGCGTCTCGACCGGCTCCCCATCCATCTCGATGATCACGGCGCCGCGCGGAATCGCGGCCCGCGACAGGAGGTAACCGGGGTTGGCGACGTACACGCCGCTGGCCGGCCGGTTGTAGTGGCGCGCCTGCTGGTACGACAGCCGGTTGACGATGGCGTCGCCGAATTCGATGTATTCGTCCGGCGTGATGGCATGCAGGTCGTCGACGCCGATGGTCGCATCGATGCGGCGCCCGCCGCGCTCGACCTGGATCTCGATGTCTTCGCCCACGTGGCTGTCGAGCACGGCACCCAGCGGCACGAACTGCGTCACGAGTTCGCCGTTGACGCGCACGAGGATGTCGCCCGGCGCCAGCACGCCGGAGGCCGGCGACTCCGGGATGACCTGCTCGACCGTCAGCATGCCGGTCTGCTCCGGAAAAGCCTGCCGCGCCAGCCGCTCGGTCTCCTCGGTCAGGCCGAGGCGCCGCAGTTCGTCGAAGGGTTCGCTGCGGAAGGTCGTCTGCAGGGTGCCTCGCGTCACGGCTTCGCCGGCCTGCAACTTGCGGAGCGCCCGCTCGATGCGATCCAGCGGCAGGAAGAAACTGCTGGCTGCCGAATTGTTTGCACCCGCGTTGAGCGCAACGACCTCGCCTTCGATATTGACGACCGGCGAGCCGGACGAGCCGCCGGACGTGCCCGAGGCTGCCTGCAGATAAAACGTGTTGAAGTCGTTGTATTTGCCGCGGCCGTATTCCGGTGCCTTGCGATCGAGGCGCGCGATCGTTCCGGCCAGGATCGAGAGCTGCTCGCCGGCGTCATTGCCGATGACCCGGATTTCCTTGCCGATACCGGCTGCATCAGGCACCAGCGGCAGTTCGACCGGCTCGATGTACTTGAGG
>JBFGYM010000157.1:0-5965 GCA_041587435.1 Woeseiaceae bacterium | reverse complement strand
TCGGCGACGCTGAGCAGATGCCAGAGTTCTTCGCCGTGCTTCGGCATCAGGGCAATGCCGACGCTCGCCGTGCATTTGATTTCCTGTCCCTGGATGATGTACGCCTCGGACGCGGTCTGGACCAGTCGTTCCGCGATGTGCTTCACGTCCTCGACGCCGACACCGGGTAGCACGATCGCGAACTCGTCGCCGCCGAGGCGCCCGAGCACGTCTTCCGGACGCAGGCAAAACTCGAGGCGATGGCCGAAAGCCTTGAGCAACGCGTCGCCGGCCTGGTGGCCGAAACGGTCGTTGATCGTCTTGAACTGGTTCAGGTCGAGGTAGAGGACGGCGCCGACACTGCTGCGGCGAATTCGCGAGGTTCCTTCCTGTTCGAAACCGCGTCGGTTGAGGACGCCGGTCAGCGGATCGCGCAATGCGTCGGCGAGCATCTTGTCCTCGTTTCGTTTGCGCTGCGTGATGTCGATGAGCGTAACGGAGAAGTCGTCCCCGACCGGTTCCGCCACGACACGTATCCACTTGTCTTCCGTGTCGCCGTCCGTACGCACCTCGAAACTCGTCTGTGCCACAGGCCGTTCCTCGGCATTGAAGTGCCGCAGCAGTCGCTCGGGATCGAGCTGCTCGAGTTTTTCCAACGGCATCCCGACCAGCGTGCCGGGCCCGTCGCCCGCGAACGTCTCGGCCGCACGATTGGCGAATACGCATCGGTACTTGCGGTTCGCATCGTTCTCGTCGCGCGCGAATCGCAGGATGCCGTTGGAGGACGTCTCGATCAGCGTTCGCACGAGGTGTTCGCTGTCGGCCAGCTGGCTCAGCGCCTTGCGCCGGTCGGTGACGTCACGGCAGACGACGACCATGCCGAGACTCTGCCCGCGCCTGTCCTGTAACGGGCTGACACTGACCTCGTAGACGTGATTGGTGTCCATGCGCAGCGTCTGTGTCAGGTCGAGTTCCTTCGCCTGTTCCAGAATCGCGCGCGCCTCGGGGAAGTCTTCCCAGAGCCGGCGGCCAATGAGTTCGTCCTCGGTGCCCTTGAGCAGCTGCTGGGCCGCCTGGTTGGCGCAGATGATGCGTTGTTCGTTGTCCATGACGAAAATCGGATCGCGCACATGGTTGAACAGCGTCTGGTAGGCCACCGGGCTGAAGTCGTAAACGCGCAGCTTGAGGCTCACCCACGCGAAGAACGGCCACATCAACGCGATCGTGCTCGCCGTGAACGGGAACTCGGGCGGCCCCATGCCGAGAAACGTGTTGCCGATGCTGACCGCGTACGGCAGCAGTGCGCCGCCCAGCAGCATCACGATCGTCTTGCGGTGAGCCGCCGCCATGGTGGGCAGGCGCAGCGCCATTCCGAGCGTTGAAAAAGCGATCAGGCCATACGTGAAAGGCGCGTAGACGTGGTTGTACCAGTAATGATCGGTGATGTCCGAGAAACGCAGACCGGACCCGGTCTCCACCACGGTCCAGATCATGTGGTGCAGCGGATTCGTCAGCGCAAGGCCCATGGTCGCCATCGGCACGACGGACAGCATCAGGATGACGGGCCAATTGGGCTGACCTACCGTGTACTCGCGGTAAATGACGTAGAACATGACGGCGGCGAAGCCCGCGGACGTAAAGCTGAGAACACGCCCGATGCCATACAGGACCGGGTCCGTCGCGCCGTACGAAAAGGCGGCGCCAGTGACGAGGCCGGCCATCAGGAACAGGAACAGGCTGATCGGGTTGCTCGGGTTGTGCGGTGCCGAGCGCGCCACGCGCACGGCGAGGCCCGCGTACAGCACGCCGGCGACCGCCAGCAACGGCGGTACGAGAGTGGTCAGCGACAACATGAGTGCAATGCTAACGGCGACCGGCACTACATAATGCGTCGCACGTCGCATTCCGGCGGGCGCAGTGTGTCCGAGATCACAAAAACGGCCCCGAAAGGGCCGAAAATGGCGTGACTAGAGGCCTTCGGCCGTATCGGCGATGAGCAGGTCGACCACCGACTTGAGCGCATCCTCGCTGCTCGCGCCTGAGGCCCGCTCGAGCTCGTAGTCCCTGAGCTGGCGGTGCGCACTCGTGCCGCGTGTCAGGATGTCGTGAATGCCTTTCACTTCGTTCTCGCATCCGAGCGCCCGGGCATCTTCGGCAATCAATGAGCACAGCTCGTCCATGAGGTCCGCAAACGGCACAACCCTGCCCTTGGCGAGGTCGATCAGGCCCTCGTCAAAGCTGTAACGCATTGCGCGCCAGCGATTCTCGCGGATCAGCATCGGTGTATACAGGCGCCAGCGCTGGTTGCGTGTACGCAGCCGGTACAGCATGCGCAGGATGCAGCTCAGGAGGGCCGCCAGCGCGACGGTGTCGTCGAGCCGCGTGCACACGTCCATGATGCGCGTCTCGAGCGTCGGGAAGCGGCCGCTCGGCCGCAGGTCCCACCAGATTCGCGTCGAATCTTCGATCAGCCCGGCGTCTTGCAGGATGCTGACATGGCGCTGGTACTCGGCCCAGCTCGCGAAGCGCTCGGGCAACCCGGTCCGCGGCAGTGCATCGAATATCGTGAGGCGATAGCTTTTCAGGCCCGTGTCGCGCCCGAGCCAGAACGGTGACGAGCACGACAAGGCAAGCACGTGCGGCAGGAAGTACGACAACTGGTTCATGAGGTCGATGCGCAATTCGTCGTCGTCGATGCCGACGTGCACGTGCATGCCGCAGATGACGAGGCGCCTGGCGGCACCCTGCATTTCGTGGGTCAACTGGTCGTAACGGTCTTTTTCCGTATGCTTCTGGTCCGTCCAGGACGAGAACGGGTGCGTCGATGCGGCGATCGGTGCCAGGCCGTGGTTGTTGGCGACGGTGATGATGTTGCTGCGCAGGCGCGCCAGTTCCTCGTGCGCTTCCTGGATGTTTGCGCAGACCCGTGTGCCGATTTCGATCTGCGAGCGCAGCAACTCCGACGTAACCTGGGCCCCGCATTTTTCCTCGGCCTCGGCCATCAGGGTCTCGGGCGGATCGATGACGAGCGCGCGCGTCTCCTTGTCGACCAGCAGGTATTCTTCTTCTACGCCGAGCGTGAACGACGGCTGGCTGATACCCATTCCTGCCCCCTGTGATGTGTTCTTGTCGCGCCTAGGCGCTGATACGCTGATCCTTCATGCCCAGCTTTTCGGGGATCGATGCAATCACGTCGTGCATGACCTTTGCAACCTCGGCGACCCCCTTCTCGTCGTCAACAAGATCCTGCCGAACCTCGATGCCGACGTGCGGCAGCCCGATTTCTTCCGCGTGGTGATCGATCGTGAAATCCTGCGGCGCCTTGCCCGAATAGGGTTCGTTATCGCCGACGTGATAGCCTGCGCCGCGCAGACCGTCGAGGAAGATCTCGCGCATTCTCTCGTCCTTGTCCCACAGCACGCCCATTTGCCATTCGCGCGATTCGCCGTTGAGCACCGGCGTGAAACTGTGAATAGAAACGAACGCCGGTAAAGGCCCGGCCTTGCGCAGCCGCTCGATCTGTTCCTCGATGGCCACGTGATAAGGCCAGTACAGTGCCGAGGCGCGCAGGTCCTTGTCGGCCTGGTGCAGGTTGCGGTTGCCCGGCACCAGGATGCCGTCGCCGTATTCGAGGAAGGCGCCGGGGTCCATGAGCTGGCGGTTGCAGTCGACGACCAGCCGCGAGTAGTTCTGCACGACCGCCGTGACGCCAAGCGATGCGGCCAGTCTCTCCGTCAGGGGACCGGCGCCGATGTCTACCGCCAGGTGGCAGCGCCGCGCAAACGGATCGAGTCCCATGTCGCCGAGCGACCTCGGGAAGCGGCAGCTTGCATGGTCACAGACGAGCATGACGGGCTTGTCCGCCAGGGGATTGAGTACGCGGTACGGTCCCGGCTCCTCGGGCGACAGCAGGGAGTGGGCGATGCCGGGGTGGGATTCTCGTGTCATTCGGGGTCGCGAGTCAGCTTGCTTCAACAATTGCCTGGGCGGTCAGTGTACCGAAACCGCCCCGCGACGCCAGCGTGGATTTTGCGGATACTTGCGCCTCAGGCCAGCCGGCGCGACCGCGCTTGCTCTCCCCAGGGCTGGAACGACGCCACCGAGATCGGGCGTCCGAAGTAATAACCCTGGGCGAATTCGACACCGAGTGCCCCGAGTTTCTCGAGGACCTGTTTGGTCTCGACACGCTCGGCAATCGTCTTGATACCCATGGCACTGCCGACCTCGTGGATCGCTTTGACCATGCTTTCGTCGACATTGTCCTCGGCCACGTTGCTGATGAAGTGGCCGTCGATCTTGAGGTAGTCGACCGGCAGGTTCTTGAGGTACGTGAACGACGACAGGCCGCTACCGAAATCATCGAGCGAGAACTTGCACCCGAGCTTCTTGAGCGTCTGCATGAAGTGAACCACGCGCGACAGGTTCGAGATCGCGGCCGTCTCCGTGATCTCGAAGCAAATTGCGCCCGGCGGCAGCTTCTGTTTCGCAAGCTCGTCGATGACGAAGTCGAGAAAACGGTCCTCGCTGAGCGACGTGCCGGACAGGTTGATTGCGATCGTGTACCGGGCTACGCCTTCGTCATTGCGATCGGCAAGCTTCGACAGTGCCTCGTGAATGACCCAGCGATCGAGTGTCGACATGAGATTGTAGCGCTCGGCCGCCGGAATGAACTGGTCGGGACCGACGATATCCCCGCTCTCGTCACGCATGCGCAGCAGCAGCTCGTAGTGGCCGGGGCGCTCGCTCTTTTCCCTGCCGATGCCGATGATTGGCTGGAAGAACAGTTCGAGGCGGTCTTCCTCGACGGCGTTGGTAATGCGAGACACCCACTTCATCTCTTCGTGGCGCAATGACGCATCGCTGTCGCGATAGAAGTGTACCTGGTTGCGTCCCATGTCCTTGGCCGAGTAGCACGCGACGTCGGCGGAACTCATGAGGCCGGGCACGTCGCCCTTGTTCTCGTTTGTGACGTGCACGACGCCGATGGAGCAGCGCACGGTCGTAAACGATTCCTGCCATTCGAAACGGTAGCCCTCGATCGCGCCGCGAATCGCCTCGGCCACCTCGATCGCGCGTTCCTTGCTGCAGCGCTCGAGAAGTATTCCGAATTCGTCGCCGCCCAGGCGGGCAAGCACGTCCGTCGAGCGAATCTTCTTCTGGATGATGTCCGACAGCTGTCGCAGCAGCGCATCACCCGCGGCATGCCCGAACGTGTCGTTGACCACCTTGAACTGGTCGAGATCGACGTACAGCAATGCATGCGTCTCCTCGGCATTATCGATGGTGGTTTCGACGGCCGCGACGAGGCGATTCTCGAATTCACGACGATTGATGAGACCGGTCAGCGCATCGTGCGAGGCCTGGTAGCTGAGCTGGCGGAACAGTCGCGATTCCTTCGACACGTCGTGGAATACCATGACGGAACCGATGATGTTCCCGATGCGGTCGCGAATCGGTGCCGCCGAGTCCTGGATCGGCACTTCCTCGCCGGTCTTCGTGATCAGCACCGAGTTCTCGGGCAGCGTGATGATGCGGCCCTCCTTGAGGCAGCGGACGACCGGGTTCTCACAGGTCGCGCGCGTGTGTTCGTTGACGATCATCATGATGTCGCTCACGGGCTTGCCGCGCGCGCCGCGCAGGTCCCAGCCGATCAGGTCCTGTGCCACCGGGTTGATGTAGTCGACGTTGCCGTCCGCATCGGTCGTGATCACGCCGTCACCGATCGACTGCAGCGTTACCTGGGCACGTTCTTTTTCTTCGAAGATGCGCGTCTCCGCCCGCTTGCGCTCGGTGATGTCGGTAATCGTTCCTTCGTGGGCGATGACTTCGCCGTTGTCGTCGTAGATGGCGCGCGAGTTTTCGAGCGCGACGATCTCGCTGCCGTCTTTACGGCGCAGACGGTACTCGAAGTTCTTGACGAGACCCTGGGCTTCCAGGCGTGCGAACACGCGCTCGCGATCGATCGGGTTCACGTACAACACGGTCG
>JBFGYM010000156.1:0-5974 GCA_041587435.1 Woeseiaceae bacterium | reverse complement strand
CCGCTGGCCGATCCGGCGCGGTCCGCGACATGCGCCACGAGATCGACGCTGTCGCACGGAAATGCGCCGGCCATGCCGCCGACACAGGCCGTGGCGGCCGTTCCGGCGGCGAGGACGCGTTTCGTGTCACCCAGCTTCTGCACCGCATCGCGGTCAATGCCTTTCGAATCGACGATCACGCGGAACCCGAGCCGACCGAGTTCCCCGGCGAATTCGTGCGGGACGCCGACCAGCGTGGCGCCGGGTTCGGCGACGACCTCGATCGCGTTGCTGACGAGATAGAACACGTTGCCCGGGTCCGATAACGTGTATTTGCCGGCTGCGACACGGATCCGGCCGTTCTTGCCGACACGCTGCAATGCGAAATCGATACTGCGGCAGGGCGCATCGACAGCGAGGCAATCGCCGGCGTCGATGCCGCCCGGTGCGACGTACAACGGCGGTTCGCGGGTATCGGCCTGCAGCACGCCGCAGGACATGAGTGCGATACCGGCCGCGAGCGCGGACAGGAGCGGTCTGAACATGTAGAAAACCGGAAGCCTGAAGAAGGCCCTATAATACCTGCTCATCCTGTCCTCCAGCGTTACCCGGTCGCAAAATCGTGAAATCGTTCACTTTGACCTTCAAAGCGGGCGCCGGCGCCCTTGACGCCGTTCGTCGGCACGGATTCGACATATCGTCGGTCGGCACGATCGCGGGCGCCTCGGGCGGCGCCAAGTGGCTCGCGCTGAGCCAGCTCGATCGCGCCATCCTGACGAGTGTCGTGCCGCAGCTCGAGGGGCCGGTGCACCTGATCGGCAGTTCGATCGGCTCATGGCGCTTCGCGTGCTATGCGCAGGACGATCCGGTCGCGGCGATCGAGCGCTTCGAGACGGCCTATATCGAGCAGAGCTACAGCGACAGGCCGGACATCCACGAGATCACGGCCAAGAGCCGCGCCATCCTGCGCGTCGTGCTGGGCGCCCGTGGCGCGGCCGAGATTCTCGCCAACCCGCTGTTTCGCACCCACATCATGGCCGTCCGCGCCCGTCACATCATGGCGTCTGAAAACCGCGTCGTGCTCGGTGCGGCCCTGGTGACCGCCGCGCTGCTGAACGCCGTGAGCCGCGCGACGCTCGGCTGGTCGTTCGAGCGGGCGCTGTTTCACGATACCCGGGATGCACCGCCGTTCCTCGACGTCGGCGGTTTCCCGCTGCAACGTGTCGCGCTGACCGAGGCCAACCTCGAGGACGCCGTGGTCGCGACGGGCTCGATCCCGCTCGTCCTGTCGGGCGTGCGCGACATCGCCGGCGCGGTGCCCGGGGTGTACCGGGACGGCGGGGTCATCGACTACCACCTCGACCTGCCGCACAGTTCGCGCGAACGCCTGACGCTGTTTCCGCATTTTTACGGCCGTATCGTGCCGGGCTGGTTCGACAAGAAACTGACATGGCGCCGGCCGCAGGCGGGCAATGTCGACCGCACCATACTGATCAGCCCGTCGGACGCATTCGTCGCCGGTTTGCCGCATGGCAAGATCCCGGATCGCACGGACTTCGTGAATTTCGAGCCGGCGGAGAGGGTTCGTATCTGGAAGCACTGCGTTGCGGCTTGCGAGGCCATGGCGGAGGAGTTCCTCGAGGTCATCGAGAAGGACCAACTGGCGGCACGCCTCGAGCCGCTGTGGTAGTCTTCCGCGCAAATAACAACGGGGGAGCGGAGTGGACAATCCGTCGCAGGCCGCGTCACGGCCTTATCCTGAACTGACCTGGATTGCACTGGTTACCGGCTGGGTGATCGGGTGCGTCATTGCCGTCTCGATCGGCTACGCGGCCCTGATCCTCGGTTTTTCGATCGAAGGCTCCGAACTCGCGGCCATCCTCGGCTTCGGCGTCCTGCGCGGCATCCTGCGCCGCAAGAGCATCATCGAGAACAACATCGTGCAGACGATCGCGTCCGGCGTGAACGGCGCGTCCTCAGGCATGATGTTCTCGGTGCCCGCGCTGTTCCTGCTCGGCTTCGGCGACCGTTTCGATTCCACGGTCCTGACGTTCGGCTGCATCGCCGGTGCGTTCCTCGGCATCGCGTTCATCATTCCGCTGCGCAAGCACATGATTGATTACGAACGCCTGACCTACCCGGGCGGCGTGGCCGTGGCGACGATCCTGAAGTCGCCGGGCGCCGGGGTCCGCAAGGCCGTCATCCTGCTCGTCGCCGCCCTGATCAGTGCCGGTGTGCATTACGGCACGATCGAGACCGGCGTGTCGAACTGGAATCTCGGCGCGCTGATCGGCCTGCCCGAGTACATGAACGGCATCTGGTACCTGTCGCTGATGACCATCGGGGTCGGCTTCATCGCCGGACGCGGCGGCATCGCATTCATCATCGGCGGTTTTGTCGCTTACTGGTTCCTGTCGCCGATGCTGTCGGCGCTGGACATGTTCCCGGCCGATGCGGCCGGCGAGACGATCGATACGCCCGGGCCGCTGCGCCTCCTGCTGTACCGCCCGCTGGGCATCGGCATGCTGATCGGCGGGGCCGTCATGGGCGTGGTACTGGCGTCGCCGCTCATCGTCAGTGCGATCAGGTCGATGCAAAAAGCGGCCAAAGTCGAGACGGGCATCTCGACCGAGGAGATGCCGATCAAGCTGTTGTACCTCGCGGTCGGCGGTGCAGCCATCCTGCTGTGCGTAATGGCCGTAACGTCGGCGGAGTCGGTCGGGCTCGGTCGGGGCATCGCCATGGCGCTGCTCGGCACGCTGTGGATCTGGATGGCCGGCATCATCCTGTCCGAGGCTATCGGGCGGACCAACTGGTCGCCGCTGTCGGGCATGACGCTCGTCGGCATCACGCTGCTGATCGTGCTGACGCAGGCTTTCGGTATGGGGCGCGACGATTCGATTATCGCAGCCCTGATGGTCGGGGCGGCGATGTGCGTGGCGATGTCACAGGCAACCGACCTGATGCTCGACCTCAAGACGGGCTATCTCGTCGGCGCGACACCGCGCAAGCAGCAGATCGGCCAGTTCGCCGGCGCCTGGCTCGGTCCGATCGTCGTCATCTTCGTCATCTTCATCCTCAACGAGTCGCACGGCCTCGGCAGTGACAAGTTGCCGGCGCCCCAGGCGCAGGCGCTGGCCAGCACGATCGACGGCATCATGGGCGGCGACGTGCCGACCGAGAAGTACATAGCCGGGGCGGTGCTCGGCGCCATCCTCTCGGCCGTCATGGGCGGTCTCGGCATTACGGTCGGTCTCGGTTTCTACCTGCCGTTCAACATCGTGCTGACGTATTCGCTCGGCACGCTGGCGCGGGAGCTGTCCGATCGCTTCGTGGGCAAGACCTGGAGCGAGGAGATGGGCATCCCGATCGCGGCCGGATTGATAGTCGGTGAAGCGCTGGTCGGTGTCGGCGACGCTCTGCGCATCGTGATTTCGTCTTAGGGGGCGCATGAATGAAAGCAACCGGATTTTTCCTGCTGGTACTCGGATTCCTGATCGGCGCGTTTGCCACGGCCCTCGACGTGAACAACGTCAACTGGACCCTGTTCGGCGTTGCGGCCGCGGGAGCCGTGATTGGCCTTACGTTGATCAAGCGCGCCGCCGCGGCGCATGCGACCTCCGAGGCGGTGCTCGAGTTGAATCGCGGCGAGCTGCGCGAGTCGATTGCCAACATCGTGCGTGACATCGGTGAAATCGCCGGTGATGCGTCGGCGAAAGGCGCCGGCTTGCGGGAAGCCATCGACTTGCGGCTACGGACGGACCTGAGGCGTTTCGCCGACGCGCGCGAGAGCATGGTGCACCTGTTCGGCCTGCAGACATACGCAGACATCATGAGTCATTTCGCTGCCGGCGAGCGCTACATCAACCGGGTCTGGTCAGCGTCGGCCGACGGTTACGATGAAGAAGCGGTGACGTATCTCGAGAAGGCGTCGGAGCAGTTTGCCGTGGCCCGTGAACAGCTACTTGCGGCGGCAGCGCGCGGTTAATTCTTTCTGCACGGCGTCAACATCCTCGTTCATGAGGTAGTCGGACTGATCCTTCCAGCCGCGTAGCATGGAGATGGAGCGCTCGTTGACCAGCAGGTGCCGCTCGCTGGCCTGTTCGCCGATGTCCCAGCCCGGTACGGCAATGACGGAACGGACGCGGGCCTTGTGCCCGAGCAAGCGGCAGATCTCCTTCTCCAGGCGCGCCGTGCTGGCGGTGACGTCGACCAGCGGAATCGCGGTGTTGCTGTTCGCAAAGAACAGACTGCTGTTCTTGAGTACGGCGCTGCCTTTCTTTCCTCCGCGACGCGCAACGACGTTGACGGCGTAGATTCCATTCTGTCCGACGAGCACGTGATCGACGACGCCTGCGCTGGTTTCGACGTCGTGGAACACGCGATTGACGCCGGTCGCGATGCGCTGCAACTGGTGACCGATCGCGACGTTGGCATCGCGGACAAAACGGACCTGGCGGCGTGCCAGGATGGTGCTGCCGAGGCGCCAGGCGGCGAGCAGGGCGGCCAGGGACAGGAACCCGATCTGCAGCCAGAGTTGCCACGACGGGTAGCCGGCAAACAGCGCGCGCGCCTGCAGCACGTAGGCGGCCGCGAACAGCACGACGAAGACGAGTGCAGCCGAGAGGTAGATGGCCTGCGAACTCGACAAACGCTCCAGTTCGTCGCGGAACCGTTGCGCGGCCTCGCGCATGATGCTGTCGGCGAAATTGGGGGTGGAGCCCACGGTGCGCGACAGCGCGCTCCACGACTTGGCGATCAACAGGAACAGGATCGTGCTGGCCAGAGCCACCGTGGCTGCGCCGCTGATCGCCTCGATATCCATGCGCCGTGTCCCAGAAAAAGCGGTGTAGTTTTGCAGCGTAGCGGCCGCCGCGCCGCGGCTCTGTGATGCAGGTCACACTGGGACGCCGATGGCGCCGCGATTTCAGGCGTTGTTCAGGGCGGGCGGCGTATCTGTGAATGTCATCACGGCGCATCGGCCCACATCTGCGATAGCGTCTGGATTATGTCTCACAATGACACACGGACGGGCTTTGCCATGAATGCGAAACGAAACATCTTCTGGGTAATGGTCGCCATGCTCGCCATGAGCGGCTGTGCCTCGATGAGCAGCGAGGAATGCATCGCAACAGACTGGACCGCGGTCGGCTACGAAGACGGCGCCCGCGGCTACACGTCGGAACGCTTCTCGACGCACCGCAAAGCCTGCGCGAAACACGGCGTCACGGCCGATTTTTCGGCCTACCAGGCCGGGCGCGAACAGGGCCTCGTCGAGTACTGCCAGCCGGGGCGCGGCTTCAACGTCGGCGTCAACGGCGGCCGCTATTACGGCGTATGCGACGTCCACCTGGAGCCGGACTTCCTCGACGCCTACAACGTGGGCTACCACCTCTACACGCTGCGCAGTAATGTCAGTCGCGCGTCGTCCAGCATCAACGCCAGGGAACGCGAACTCGAAGCGGTACACGACCAGATTCGCAGCAAGGAGGCCGCCCTGATCGCGAGCGAGACGACCACCGAGGAGCGCATCCTGATCCTGGCCGACCTCAAGGAACTCTCGGAACGCACGGGCAGGCTCGAGGCCGAGATACAGGACCTCTACGAGCAGCGCGCGCGCTACCAGGTGGAACTCGACAACTACCAGGTGCACGTCGCGGACTACGGTTACTGAAGCGGGCGGCGGACACGGGCCCGACCTTCGACCGTCGGCCTAGTATATTTCCTCGTCGGCGTCGTTTTCGCGCCGCCCCACGCTTTCCCGCCGTTCCTTCTGGAACGACCCCGTGCCGCCGCTGATGCCGGCCGGCGCGAACGGGCTGCGCCGGTCCTTGCCCGAGCGCCGGTCCTTGTAATGGGTGAAACGGCAACGGCATTCGAGCACGTCGCAGTCGGGCAGCGGCAGGCGCGGCGCGGCCGTCGACAGGAAGCGGCGACCGCTCATTGCCTTGGCCGCTTTGCAGGCGCCTTCTTCGAACACGATGGACACGGCGTG
>JBFGYM010000155.1:0-5999 GCA_041587435.1 Woeseiaceae bacterium | reverse complement strand
GATCGAGCGGCTCGATCGCGAAACCCGCGGGCTGGAACTGCACGACCAGGTCGACCACGTGATCTACCAGAGCGGCCTCATCGATTTCTTCAAGAAGGACAAGGGCGAAAAGGGCGAAACGCGCGTCGAGAACCTCGAGGAGCTCGTCAGCGCCGCGAAGAGCTTCACGCCGGATCCGGCTAACGAGATGTCGCCGCTCGATGAGTTCCTTTCGCACGCGGCGCTCGAGGCCGGCGAGGGCCAGGCCGACGCGTGGGAAGATTGCGTGCAGCTCATGACGATGCACTCGGCCAAGGGCCTCGAGTTTCCGCTCGTGTTCATGTCGGGCATGGAGGACGGCTTGTTCCCGCACCAGCGCTCGATCGCCGATCCCCAGGGCCTCGAGGAGGAGCGCCGTTTGTGCTACGTCGGCATCACGCGGGCCATGCAGACGCTTTACATCACCTATGCCGAGCAGCGCCGGCTGCACGGCATGGACAGCTACTCGCAGCCGTCCCGCTTCATCGCCGAGATTCCGGACGAACACGTCGAGGAAGTGCGCCCGCGCGTGCAGGTTTCACGGCCGATGCACGCTCGCCAGGCACCGCGTCGGCGCGGGACGTCGACGAGCCCGGGCGACGAACTCGGCATCCGGCTCGGCCAGCGCGTGCGCCACAAGAAATTCGGCGACGGGGTCATCCTGAACTGCGAAGGCCAGGGAGCGCATGCGCGCGTCGAGGTCAACTTCGAGCACGCGGGCACGAAGTGGCTCGTTCTGAGTTATGCCAATCTGGACTTGATGTAGCCTGAAGTCATGTAAACTACGGTTCCTGACGCAGCAGGAATAGCGGCGCCTTACAAGGCACGTCACGGATAATGAAAATACTCATTCTCGGCGCAGGGCAGGTGGGATCGTCCGCGGCCTATCATCTGTCCCGCGAAGAGGCCAACGAAGTCACGGTCGTCGACATGCGGCCCGACGTCCTCCGCGAACTCCAGGACAGGCTCGACATCCGCACCGTCGTCGGCCATGCCGCCTACCCCGAAGTGCTCGAACGCGCGGGCGCTTCCGACGCCGATATCGTCGTCGCGCTGACCGATTCCGATGAAACCAACATGGTCGCCTGCCAGGTTGCCTACACGCAGTTCCGCACGCCGACGAAGATCGCGCGCATCCGGTCGGCGGAATACATGAACGCAGACAAGCTGTTCACGCAGGACGCGATCCCGATCGACGTTCGCATCAGCCCCGAGCAGCTCGTATGCACCTTCGTCGAGCAGCTCATTCTCTACCCCGGCTCAACCCAGGTGCTCGACTTCGCCGACGGTCGCGTGCGTCTCGTCGGTGTCAAGGCCGACCGCGACGGGCTGCTTGTCGGCCAGCGCATTGCAACGCTCAAGGAGCACATCCCGAACACTGAGGGCCGCATCGCGGCCATCTATCGCCAGGGCAACGCGATGCTCCCCGATGGCGACACGGTCATCCAGGAGGGCGACGAGGTGTTCTTCATTGCCGACCGCAAGGACATTCGTGTCTTCATGAGCGAGATGCGCCGCCTCGAAGACCCGGTGCGCCGCGTCGTCATCGCGGGCGGCGGCAACATCGGCGTGCGCCTCGCACTCGCCCTCGAGCAGACCAACCAGGTCAAGATCATCGAGCGCGACCCCAAGCGTGCGCGTTTCATTTCGGAACAGCTCAACAAGGCGATCGTGCTCGTCGGCGACGCGGCTGACGAGGAGCTGCTGCTCGAGGAAAACATCGACAACGTCGACGTGTTCTGCGCCCTGACCAACTCGGAAGAGGCGAACATCCTCAGCTCGATGCTCGCGAAGCGCCTCGGCGCCCACAAGGTGATGGCGCTGATCAACCGCGCTTCGTACGTCGACCTCGTGGAGGCGGGCAGCATCGACATTGCCATTTCGCCCCAACAGGTCACCATCGGTTCGCTGCTCGCGCACGTGCGCCGCGGCGACGTCGTGAAAGTGCATTCACTGCGCCGCGGCGCCGCCGAAGCCATGGAGGCGATCGCCCACGGCAGCAGCGACAATTCGAAGGTCGTCGGCCGGGCGATCGAGGACATTGCGCTGCCGAAGGGCACGGCGATCGTCGCCATCGTGCGCGACGACAAGACCGTCATCGCGCACCACGATACGGTCATCGAGTCCGACGACCACGTCATCCTGTTCATGACCGACCGCCGCAAGATCGAGCGCCTCGAGAGCCTGTTCCAGGTCGGCGTATCCTTCGTATGACGGGCTCCCGCGCGCCATGAACTGGACCGTAGTACAGCGCATTCTCGGCCTTCTGCTGATGATGTTCAGCCTGACGATGTTGCCGCCGATCGGCTTCAGCCTGTACTACAACGACCAGTCCTGGCTGCCTTTCGTCGAGGGGTTCGCCATCGTTTTCGTGGCGGGCTTCCTGTGCTGGTTACCCGTGCACCGTTCCAAGAAAGACCTGCGCCTGCGCGACGGTTTCCTCGTCGTCGCCTCGTTCTGGACCGTGCTCGGCACGGCCGGCGCAGCGCCGCTCTTCCTCGCGGAGGCGCTGTCGCTGTCGTTCACCGACGCCGTCTTCGAGTCGATGTCCGGTCTGACCACGACTGGCGCAACCATACTCACGGGCCTCGACAACCTGCCCCTGTCCATTCTTTATTACCGCCAGCAGCTGCAGTGGCTCGGCGGCATGGGCATCATCGTCCTTGCCGTGGCCGTGCTGCCCATGCTCGGCGTCGGCGGCATGCAGCTGTACCGTGCCGAAACGCCGGGACCGGTCAAGGACACGAAGCTGACGCCGCGCATCACGGAGACGGCGAAGGCCCTGTGGTACGTGTATCTTGCTTTCACGATCACCTGCATGATCGGCTACCGCGTTGCGGGCATGGGCTGGTTCGACGCCCTGTGCCATGCGTTTTCGACGGTCGCCATCGGCGGCTTCTCGACGCATGACGCCAGCATCGCCTATTTCGACAGCGCCTTCGTCGACTACGTCGCGGTGCTATTCATGTTTCTCGCCGGCATCAACTTCTCGCTGCACTTCTTCGCGTGGCGCTTCGTCTCCGTCAAGCACTACGTCAAGGACCCCGAGTTCCGCGCCTACACGGCGATCCTCGTCGCGCTGTCGGTGGTCGTCATTGCCTCGCTGTATTTCTACAACGGTTTCGACGATCCCTACCAGACCTTCCTCGACGGCCTGTTCCAGTCCGTTTCGATCGCGACGACGACGGGGTTCACGACAGACAGCTTCTCGTTCTGGCCGGCGGCGCTTCCCGCATTGCTGATTTTCTCGAGCTTCATCGGCGGGTCTGCCGGGTCGACGGCGGGCGGCATCAAGGTGATCCGCTGGCTGCTCGTCTACAAGCAGGGCGTCCGCGAGATCGCCCGCCTCGTGCACCCGAGCGCCGAGATCCCGGTCAAGCTCGGCGCCAAGGCCGTGCCGTCCCGCGTCGTCGAGGCCGTCTGGGGCTTCTTCTCCGTGTACATCATCGTGTTCGGGCTCATGCTGCTCGCAATGATGTCGACCGGCCTCGATCAGGTGACCGCGTTCTCGGCCGTCGCGGCCACGCTCAACAACCTCGGCCCCGGTCTCGGTGACGTTTCGTCGGGCTTCATGTACGTCAGCGACCCGGCGAAGTGGATCGCGGTCGTCGGCATGCTGCTCGGCCGCCTCGAGATTTTCACGCTGCTCGTCCTGGTAACGCCGACCTTCTGGCGCACCTGAATGCTCGATCGCTTCAGCGTATCGATCGGCCGGGCGGTCTCGTGGCTGACGCTGATGATGGTGATCGTGACGTTCGTCGTCGTCGTGATGCGCTACGTCTTCGATGCGGGTTACATCTGGGTGCAGGAGTCGGTCGTCTGGATGCACGCGGTCGTGTTCATGCTCGGCGCCGCCTACACGCTGCGCGACGAGGAACACGTCCGGGTCGACGTCTTCTACCGCACGATGGACGAACGGCACAGGGCCTGGGTGGACCTGGCCGGAGTGGTGCTGTTTTTGCTGCCGGTGTGTGCGTTCCTCGCGTGGAAATCCTACGACTTCGTCGCGCAATCGTGGAGCATCCGCGAGGTATCGCGTGAGCCGGGCGGCCTGCCGTACCCGTTCATTCCGCTTCTCAAGTCGGTGCTGCTGGTCATGCCGCTCACGGTCGCATTGCAGGGCGTGTCGCTGCTGCTGGGCTCGTTGCGAAAACTGCGGGGGCGCTGACCATGGAGTGGGTTGCGGGCCTGCTGTTCGTCTCGGTGATCGTCGTCTTGCTGGCAGGCTTCCCGGTCGCGTTCACGCTGGGTGGCACGGCGTTGATATTCGCGGGCATCGGCATCGTTGGCGGCGGCTTCAACGAGGCGCTGCTGCTCGGGCTGCCGAACCGCCTGTACGGCATCATGGGCAACGAGACCCTCGTTGCCGTCCCGCTGTTCGTTTTCATGGGCGTCACGCTCGAGCGCGCAAGGATCGCCGAGGAGCTGCTCGAGACGCTGAGCGCGCTGTTCGGCTCCCTGCGCGGCGGGCTCGGTATCTCGGTAACGCTCGTCGGCATGCTGCTCGCCGCGAGTACCGGTATCGTCGGCGCCACGGTCGTGACGATGGGGCTCTTGTCCCTGCCTACGATGCTGAAGCGCGGTTACGCCCCGGAGGTCGCAGCGGGCACCATTTGCGCGTCGGGCACGCTCGGTCAGATCATCCCGCCGTCGATCATCCTCGTCATGCTCGGTGACGTCATGACGACGGCGTACCAGCAGGCACAACTCGAGATGGGCGTTTACTCCCCAAAGACCGTGTCGGTCGGCGACCTCTTCGCGGGCGCCCTGATTCCGGGGATGCTGCTGGTGCTGCTGTACGTCGTCTATATCGTCGTCGTCGCCCTGGTACGGCCGCGGTCCATGCCGGCGCTCGAGCGCGGCGACGATGACGCGGTTTCACCGGCGCAGGTGCTCCGTGCGCTGGCGCCGCCGCTGGCCCTCATTTTCGCGGTCCTCGGCTCGATACTCGCCGGCCTGGCGACGCCGACGGAGGCGGCCGGCGTGGGCGGCATGGGGGCGCTATTGCTGGCCGTCATGCGCCGCGAACTCGACGTCGCGCGCTTGCGGGAAATCACGCGCGCGACGCTGAAAATCAGCAGCATGGTTTTTCTCATCCTGATCGGGGCGTCGATCTTCTCGCTCGTGTTTCGCGGCTACGGCGGTGACGACGGCGTGCGGGCCATTCTCGATGCGCTACCCGGCGGCGTCGTCGGCGCCGTCGTCGTCGTCATGCTGGTCATGTTCCTGCTCGGTTTCGTGCTCGACTTCATCGAGATAACGTTCGTCGTCGTGCCGATCGTCGGGCCGGTATTGCTCGCCATGGGTCTCGACCCGGTGTGGCTCGGCATCATGATCGCGATCAACCTGCAGACCTCTTTCCTGACGCCGCCTTTCGGGTTCGCCCTTTTCTACCTGCGCGGCGTAGCGCCGCCGTCGGTCAGGACCTCGGCGATCTACCGTGGCGCGATGCCGTTCGTCGCGATCCAGTTGTTTGCGCTGTTGCTGATTGCGGCGTTTCCCGAACTCGTCACCTGGTTGCCCGGGAGGATTTACGGATCATGAAAGTCCTTTACCTGGTGCTCGGCCGGGTTCTCACGATTCGCTGCAACTCGCCTGTGGGGCGTCAAAACGGACCCCTGTGAAGCGGTGATCCATGCGAGGATCAGAGTTCGCGGCTGTTGAGGTAGGCCCGGTAGGAGATCTTCGAGTTCGCGCGCGCCTTGTCGAGGTAGTCGAAATAGGCCTTGCCGACCTTCGCCGAGGCCGGGTCGCCGGCCATCAGTTCGGCGACGACCTCCTCCGAGATCGAGCGTAGCAGCCTGAGGACTTCGGCCGGGAATTCCCGAATCTCGATCGCCTTGTTCGCGGCCAGCTGCGCGAGCGACGCGCCGTTGCCATTCGAGTACTCGGCCGCCATGTCAGTCGTGATCGCCTGGCAGGTCACGCTGACGATCTCCTGCAGGTCGGGCGGCAGCGACGCCCAGGCATCCTTGTGGATG
>JBFGYM010000154.1:0-6001 GCA_041587435.1 Woeseiaceae bacterium | reverse complement strand
TCCGTCGAGTTCTCGATGGGGACGACGCCGAAGTCGGCGGCGCCGCATTCGACCTCCTGGAACACCTCGTCGATCGTATGAAACGGCAGCGCCCGCACGGAATGGCCGAAGTGCTTGTAGACGGCCGTCTGCGTGAAGGTGCCCTCGGGCCCGAGAAAGCCGATCCTGAGGGGTTCCTGCTGCGCGAGGCAGGCCGACATGATCTCGCGAAAGAGGCGCAGCATCTCCTCGTCCCGCATGGGACCGTCGTTGCGCGCCAGCACCGTGCGCAAGACCTCCGCCTCGCGCTCGGGACGATAGTAGTCGACGGCGGCGGCGAGTTCGCCCTTCGCGATACCGACCTGCTGCGCGATGCGGGCGCGCTCGTTGATCAGGCCCTGGAGCTGCTCGTCGATTTCGTTGATGCGCTCGCGGATCTCGTCGAGACCCGGTGCCTGCTGCTTGCCTTTCCCGCCTGCCATGCCTTTCCTGTCGAGAAACCCGGAGGAGGTTTTCAGGTTACAGGCTTGCCGAGATTTCGCAATGCCAGCACACCCTTGATGCCCCGCAGTTCCTCGAGCAGTTCCGCCGAGGGCTCGCCATTGACGTCGACGATCGTGTACGCGAGATCGCCACGTGACTTGTTGAGCAGATCCTCGATGTTGAGGCCGGCGTTGGCGATATCGGTCGAGATCTGGCCGACCATGTTCGGCACGTTGGCATTGGCAATCGTGATGCGCCAAGCGTCGAGACGCGGCAGCCGGGCCTCGGGGAAGTTCACGGAAAACCGGATGTTGCCGTTCTCGAGATAATCCTTGATGTTCTCCGCAACCATGATGGCGCAGTTTTCCTCGGCCTCGCCCGTCGACGCGCCGAGATGCGGCAGGGCCACGGCCTTCGGGTGCGCAATCAGCTCCGGCGTCGGGAAATCCGTCACGTAGGCGTGCAGCTTGCCGCTGTCGAGCGCCGCAATGGCCGCGGCGTCGTCCACGACGCCGCCGCGCGCAAAATTGATCAGGACGGCGCCGTCGTTCATCAGCGCAATGCGGTCGGCATTGACCAGCTTGCGTGTCGCGTCGATCAGCGGCACGTGGCAGCTCACGAAGTCCGCGTGCTGGAACAACTGGTCGAGCGTCTCCTCCTGCTCGACGCCCGAGGAGAGTTGCCAGGCATTGCGCACCGTCATCGCAGGATCGTAACCCACGACCTTCATGCCGAGATCGAGCGCCGCATTGGCGACTTCGACGCCGATGGCGCCGAGGCCGATGACGCCGAGCGTCTTGCCCGGCAATTCGAACCCGACGAACTGTTTCTTGCCGGCCTCGACGGCTTTCTTCAGCTCTGCGCCGGTTTGCTTCAACGTCTTGACGTAGTCGCTCGCGGCGCAGATGTTGCGGGCCCCGAGCAGCATGCCGGCTATCGCCAGTTCCTTGACCGCATTCGCGTTTGCGCCCGGCGCATTGAACACGGGCACACCGCGGTGCGCGAGTTCGTCGCACGGTATGTTGTTCGTTCCGGCCCCGGCACGGCCGACCGCCGCCACGGTATCCGGGATCTCCATGTCGTGCATGTTGTGCGAGCGCACCAGGATCGCATCCGGATGGGCGATCTCGGACGCCACCTCGTAGCGCTCGCGCGGCAGGCGCCGCAGCCCTTCGACGGCAATGTTGTTGAGGGTCAGTATCTTGTACATCGCTTTAACCGTGTTTCCTTTCGAATTCGGCCATGAACGCGATCAGCGTGTCCACGGCCGCTTCCGGCACCGCGTTATAGATCGAGGCGCGCATGCCGCCGACCGAGCGGTGGCCCTTGAGATTCGCCAGGCCGGCCGCCGCCGACTCCTCGAGGAAGGTCGCGTCGAGCGCCGCGTCGGCGAGGATGAACGGCACGTTCATGCGCGACCGGCAGTCCTTCGCGACCGGGTTGGAATAAAAATCCGACGCGTCGATAGCCGCGTACAGCTTGCCTGCCTTGCGCGCGTTGACCTCCGCGATCGCCCCGACGCCGCCCTGCTCCTTGAGCCACCCGAACACGAGGTCTGCGACGTACCAGGCGAAGGTTGGCGGCGTATTGGTCATCGAATCCGACTCTGCGTACGACTTCCAGGTCATCAGGTGTGCCGTGTTCGGACGGACGCGATTCAGCAAGTCGTTGCGCACGAGGACCAGCGTGATCCCGGCAGGGCCGATGTTCTTCTGCGCACCCGCGTAAATCGCGCCGTACGCAGAAACATCGATCGGTCGCGACAGGATGTTGCTCGACATGTCCGCGACGATCGGCACGTCGCCGCCGGGCACGAAATTGAACTCGACGCCGGCGATCGTTTCATTCGGCGTGATGTGCAGGTACGCGGCGTTCTCCGAGCGTTTCCAGCCTGCTTCGTCGGGGATGTAGGTGAAATTCCGGTCCGAGGCGTCCGCCGCAACGTTGACGGTGCAGAACTTCTGCGCCTCGCCGGCGGCTTTCTTGCCCCAGCTTCCCGTGACGACGTAATCGACCGCATCGCCCGGCGCCGACAGGTTGAGCGGCGCCATTGCCATCTGCAGCGTCGCACCGCCCTGCGTGAACAACACGCTATAGTCGTCGGGCACCTCGAGAAGCTCCCGCAGGTTTGCCTCGCAGCGCGTCGCGAGTTCGACGAAGTCCTTGCCGCGGTGGCTGACTTCCATGACGGACATGCCCGAACCGAGCCAGTCCGGGATGTCGTTGCGGATGGTTTCGAGCACTGCGAGCGGCAGTGCGGCCGGGCCGGCACTGAAATTGTAGACGCGCGACATGTCGCTGGAATTCCTGTTTACGTGGGATTTAGGCGGATTGTAGGGCGCGTATTGTTACGATTTGCGGCATCGAATGCACTACTTGCATGCGTAATTATTCGTCGCCGTCCTCGATGGCTTCAATACGTGCTAACCCAACCAGCCGCTGGCCCTCGCCGACGCGAATCAGGCGCACGCCCTGCGTGTTGCGACCCATCACCGAAATGTCGTCGACGCCGGTGCGTACGAGCGTGCCGTTCGAGGAGATCAGCATGATCTCGTCGTCGTCCGTCACCCGGATCGCCCCGACCGTGTCCCCGTTGCGTTCGGTCGTCTGGATCGCGATGACGCCCTGACCGCCCCGCCCCTGGACCGGGAAGTCCTCGACCGGCGTGCGCTTGCCGTAGCCGTTCTCCGTCGCGGTCAGGATCAGCCCGTCTTCGACGATCGTCAGCCCGATGACCTCGTGCCCCTCCGGCAGCTTGATACCGCGCACACCGGCGGCGCCACGGCCCATCGGCCGGACGTCCGACTCCCTGAAGCGGATGCCCTTGCCGTGGCTCGCGACGAGCAGGATCTCGGCATTGCCATCGGTGATCGCGACATCCACGAGCTTGTCGTCGCCGCGCAGGTCGATCGCGATGATGCCGCTCGCGCGCGGTCGCGAGAACTGGCTGAGCGGCGTCTTCTTGACCGTTCCGCCCGACGTCGCCATGAACACGAAGTGCCCGTCGGCGTAGTCCCTGATCGGCAACACCGCATTGATGCGCTCGCCTTCATCGAGCGGCAACAGGTTGACGATCGGCTTGCCGCGCGACCCGCGGCTCGCCTGCGGCACCTGGTACACCTTGAGCCAGTACATCTTGCCGCGGCTCGAGAAACACAGGATCGTGTCGTGCGTGTTGGCGACGAACAGGTTGTCGATGAAATCCTCGTCCTTGACCTTCGTGGCCGAGCGCCCGCGACCGCCGCGCCGCTGCGCCTGGTAGACGTCGATCGGCTGGGCCTTGGCGTAACCGCCGTGCGACAGGGTCACGACCACCTCTTCCTGCGGAATCAGGTCCTCGACGGTGAGGTCGGAATGATCCTGGACGATCTCGGTGCGCCGCGCGTCGCCGAAGCCTTCGCGCACGGCGACGAGTTCCTCGCGAATGACCTCGAGCAGCAGGTCGGGGTTCGCCAAGATATCAGAATATTCTTTAATTTTTTCTAATATATCTTTGTATTCATTGATTATTTTTTCCTGCTCGAGCCCGGTCAGGCGGTGCAGGCGCAGATCGAGGATCGCCTGCGCCTGGACGGCCGACAGGCGGTACTTGCCGTCCTGCAGGCCGCTCCCGTCGACCAGGCCGTCGGGCCGCGTGTCCGTGTCCCCGGCGCGTTCCAGCATGCCGGTGACCTCGCCGGGCTCCCACGCCCGCTCAACGAGACCGGTCTTGGCCTCGGCCGGCGAGGCCGACGCCTTGATGAGCGCGATCACCTCGTCGATGTTGGCCAGGGCCACGGTCTGCCCTTCGAGCACGTGGGCCCGGTCGCGTGCCTTGCGCAGGTCGAAAATGGTCCGACGTGTCACGACTTCGCGGCGGTGCGCGAGGAACGCCTCGAGGACCTGCTTGAGGTTCAGCAGCTTGGGCTGACCCTGGTGCAGCGCGACCATGTTGATGCCGAACACGCTCTGCATCGGCGTCTGCTTGTACAGGTTGTTGAGCAGGACATCCGCGGATTCGCTGCGCTTGAGCTCGATGACGATGCGCATGCCGTCCTTGTCCGACTCGTCGCGCAGGCCATCCGCCGCGATGCCTTCAATACGCTTGTCGCGCACGAGCTCGGCGATCTTCTCGATCAGCCGGGCCTTGTTGACCTGGTAGGGCAGCTCGGTGACGACGATGCGTTCGCGACCGTTCTTCATCTCCTCGACATCGACCTTCGCGCGGATGTAGACGCGGCCGCGCCCGGTCTTGTAGGCCGAGAAGATGCCCTGCGCGCCGTTGATGATGCCCCCCGTCGGGAAATCGGGGCCCGGCACATGCTCCATGAGGCCGGGCACGTCGATCTGCGGGTTTTCGATCAGCGCCAGGCAGGCGCTGATGACTTCGTTGAGATTGTGCGGCGGGATGTTCGTCGCCATGCCGACGGCGATGCCGGCCGAGCCGTTGACCAGCAGGTTGGGCACGCGGGTCGGCATGACCGAGGGCTCTCGTTCGGAGCCGTCGTAGTTCTCGACCCAGTCGACCGTTTCCTTCTCGATGTCGGCGAGCAGCTCGTGCGCGATCTTCGTCATGCGCACTTCCGTGTAACGCATGGCCGCGGCACCGTCGCCGTCGATCGAACCAAAGTTGCCCTGGCCGTCCACCAGGGTGTAGCGCAGGGAGAACGGCTGTGCCATGCGCACAATGGTGTCGTACACCGCCGAGTCGCCATGCGGGTGATATTTACCGATCACGTCGCCGACTACCCGCGCCGACTTTTTATAGGCCTTGTTCCAGTCGTTGTTCAGCTCACTCATGGCGAACAATACTCGACGGTGAACCGGCTTTAACCCATCCCTGACGTCGGGCAAGGCGCGCCCGACAATCACGCTCATGGCGTAATCCAGATAGGATTGTTTCAATTCATCTTCGATATTTACAGGAAGGACTTCTTTGGCTAGTTCACCCATGGAGTTGGGGTTCCTTTTTATGTGGCTTAGGCATCGCAATAAAGCCGGCCATAATAGCATAAAATCCCGGGCATAGTGACAGTACTGATTGGTCGCAGCCACCCTGCACAAGTGCTCAGGGCGCGGCCTTCGGGTTATACTCCCGGCCTCGCAGCCAGCGCCGGCCTGTCGGCGCTCGAATTTTATCCAAACCGTACAGAGAAGCGACAATTGCAGGTCGATATTCGCCCGGGAACTCCTTTTATATGACGCACACTGCCGCCCCCCAACAGGTCGATACCATTCTTCACTGTCGCTGGATCATTCCGGTGGTGCCCAGCGCCACGGTCCTGCAGGACTGCAGCCTGGTCATTGCCGCCGGCAAAATCCTGGCGCTGCTGCCCCAGGCTGAAGCCAGCCGCCGCTTCAGCGCCAAAGACACCCTGCAGCTGGACCGGCATATCGTAATTCCGGGTCTGGTCAACAGCCATAACCACGCCGCCATGAGCCTGTTTAAAGGCATGGCCGACGATCTGCCCCTGCAGGACTGGCTCGAGCACCATATCTGGCCGGCGGAGAAGCAGTGGATCTCCCCCCGGTTCGTGGCCGACGGCACCGAGCTGGCCGC
>JBFGYM010000153.1:0-6017 GCA_041587435.1 Woeseiaceae bacterium | reverse complement strand
GGCATCAGGACCTGGCACGGCTGGCACCAGCTCGCCCAGAAGTCGAGCAATACCGGGACCTCGAACGAGGTCTGCATCACCTGTTCGAAATTCTCGCGCGTGACATCAATGATAAAAGGCGAGGCGGCCATCTGTGCCCCCTAATGGGAGAGGCGAACGGGGATGCGCCGCGCGCCGAAACCGCCCGGCATCGCATCGAAATGCCCCGCAATCCGCGTTCCGCAATTGCGGCAGGCGCCGCGCTCGTCGAGGCGCCACGAACCGAGCTCGTACCAGTCGCGCTCGATGACCCGCTCTTCGCAGGCCGGGCACCAGGTACTGCCGCCGTCGCTGTCGTGCACGTTGCCCGTGTAGGCGTATTGCACGCCGTTGTCCATCGCGATGCGGCGGGCGCGCGTCAGCGTGGCGGCCGGCGTGTGCGGCACGTCGCGCATCTTCCAGTCGGGGTGGAAAGCCGAGAAGTGCATTGGCACGTCGGGTCCGAGGTGCTCGACGACCCAGCGCGTCATTTCGTGAAGCTCGGCGTCGGAGTCGTTTTCGCCCGGTATGAGCAGCGTCGTCGTCTCGAGCCAGACGTCGGTTTCGTGGCGGAGGTATTCGAGCGTCTCGAGCACGGGCGCGAGGTGTCCCCCGCACACCTTGTAGTAGAAGCGGTCGGTGAACGCCTTGAGATCGACGTTGGCGGCGTCCATGGCCTGGAAGAACACCTCGCGCGGTTCGGGGTCGATGTAGCCGGCCGTGACCGCGACCGACTTGATGCCTTTCTCGCGGCACGCGTCCGCGACGTCGATGGCGTATTCGAGGAAGATCACGGGATCGTTGTAGGTGTAGGCGATGCTGCGGCAGCCGAGTTCGGCAGCCGCCTCGGCGAGGCGCTGCGGGCTGGCGCTGTCGGCCAGCGTGTCCATCTCGCGGGACTTGCTCATGTCCCAGTTCTGGCAGAACTTGCAGGCGAGGTTGCAGCCGGCCGTGCCGAACGACAGCACGCTGCTGCCGGGGTAGAAGTGATTCAGCGGCTTCTTCTCGATCGGGTCCACGCAGAACCCCGACGACCGGCCGTAGGTGACGAGCCGGACCTCGTCGTCGAGGCGCTGGCGCACGTAACAGAGGCCGCGCTGCCCCTCGCGCAGCCGGCAGTGGCGCGGGCAGACGTCGCACTGCAGGCGCCCGTCGGCCTCGCGATGCCAATACTTGGTGCTGACGACTGTTTGCTGCATGCTTGAGATGTGGCGTCCAATCCCCAATTCACAAGCATGATAGAGCAGGAGACGGCGCGATGAGAAAGACTCGCAAAGCCGCGGTCGCCGGGCTCTTCTACCCGGGGGACAGGGCGGCGCTCGAACGCACGCTGGCTGAGCTCCTGGAGGCCGCGCCAGCGGCCACGGACGCGGCGAAAGCCATCATTGCGCCTCACGCGGGCTACCCGTACTCGGGCCCCACCGCCGCCCACGCCTACCGGCTCGTCGCGGCCCGCCGGGCCGCCATCCGGCGCGTCGTGCTGCTCGGCCCGGCGCATCGCGTCTATCTGCAGGGCATGGCGGTGCCGTCGGTGGACGCCTTCGCGACGCCGCTCGGCGACGTGCCGCTCGACAGGGAGGGGGTCCGCCGAGCGCTCGATGTGCCCGGCGTGCAGGTGTCCGACGAAGCGCATGCCGCAGAGCACAGCCTCGAGGTGCACCTGCCGTTCCTGCAGACCGTGCTTGAGGATTTCAAGCTCGTCCCGGTCGTGGTCGGCGTCTGTCCTGCAAGCGACGTCGAGGCCCTGCTCGAAGAACTCTGGGGCGGCGACGAAACGCTGATCGTCGTCAGCTCGGACCTGTCCCATTTCCACGGGTACGCGGAGGCGCGCGACATCGACGCGCAAACCACCGCGCGAATCGAGGGCCGCGAGTCGACGCTGCACGGCGAGGAAGCCTGCGGCGCCTACGCGGTCAACGGCCTGATGCGCGCCGCCACGGCCCACGGCCTCGCAGTGCGCACGCTGGATGTCAGGAATTCCGGCGACACGGCGGGCGACCGCCATCGCGTCGTCGGGTACGGGGCCTATGCACTCGCCTGACAAAAATAAGGTGTCAGTCACCCTATTTGGTGGTGACGGAAATGAGGTGACTGGCACCGTATTGTTGGGGTTGGCGCGCGGTTCGATCGAGCACGGGCTGGAGCACGGCGCGCCGTTGCCCGTGCGCATCGACGACTACCCGCTCGAGCTTGCCCAGCCGGCGGCGACGTTTACGACGGTGCGCGACGACGGCGAACTGCGCGGTTGCTGCGGCACGCTCGAGGCCGTGCATCCGCTGGCGGCCGACGTCGCCCACACGGCGTTCCGCGCGGCTTTCCGCGACTCGCGCTTCGCGCCCGTCGGGCGGCACGAAGTGGACCGCGTGCGCCTGGAGGTCTCGGTGCTGTCGCCGCTGGAGACCATGCGCGTGGAAAGCGAAGCCGACCTGTTGCGCCAGCTGAGGCCGGGAACCGACGGACTGGTGATCGCCGAAGGCGCGCGCCGCGCGACGTTTCTGCCGAAGGTCTGGGAGTCGCTGCCCGAGCCGCAGCAGTTTCTCGCGCAGCTCAAGGTCAAGTGCGGCCTGCCGGCGGACTACTGGTCTGCGCAGCTCGAATTCCTGCGCTACGGCACGACGACGTACGCGGAAGCGGCCGGCGAACAGCGGTGAAAAATCGCGCGACGCCATCCCGATCGCGAAACTGAGAGACAGCGCACACTTTATTGTCCAATGTCGTTGAATGGAGACGGATAGTTCCTTGTTGTGGCGAGGGTCGTTTGATTAGCTAGGAGCACCCCCGGGGAACGCGCTGGAGGATCCCGGATGAACGCTTGCAAATACCTGGCCGTCATCGCGACGCTCGCTTTCTCGACCACGCTGCACGCCGCAGCATCTTTCGTGTCCCACCACGAACCGCTGGTCGGCATCGACGTACGGTCGGGCGATCAGACGACAGTCGCTGCGGCGCCGCTTTCGCTGCGCTTCGAGGCCATGGGCCGACAGTTCGACATGGAGCTCGTGCCCAACGACCGCGTCCTCGGCGCGCTGCCTGCCACGGTCGCGTACCAGGGCATTGCCGCGTACCGCGGCCGCCTCGCGAACAACCAGGATTCGTGGGCCCGTATCGTCATGTTCGACGGCATGCCCCGCGGCCTCGTCTGGGACGGCACCACCATGTTCGCGATCGAAGCGCCGGGTGACAGTGCGGCTGATATCGACGCGCCGGTGATGTACCGGCTGGCCGACCTGCACATCGCGCCCGGCATGATGACCTGCGACTCGAAATCGATACCGAGCAATGGCGCGCAGGCGTATGCCGCGATGAAAGGCGAACTGGGGTCGATCGCATCGCAGGCGCCGGGCGCCGTCTCCGAGATCACGGTCAGCGTCATCGGCGATTCGATGTTCACGGCCGCGCAGGGCGGCAGCGCGGGCGCCGCCGCCGCGATCACCGCGCGCTTCAACAACATCGACGGCTACTTCAGCGAGCAGGTCGGGGTTCAGCTCAACGTGCAGCTGATAGAAACCTTCGACGCGGCCAACGACCCGTTCGACGGCACGCTAAATCCCGGCGAACTCCTCGACCAGCTTTCCGAGTACCGTCTGCAGACCCCGGCGCACAGCAGCCTCGGTCTGACGCACCTGTACACGGGAAGGAATTTCAGCACCTCGACGGTCGGCGTCGCGTGGCGCGGTGCACTGTGCGACAGCTACTTCAGCGCCGGCCTGAGCGAGGGCCGGGCCGGTCTGACGACCGACAGCCTGATCGCCGCGCACGAGATCGGCCACAACTTCGGCGCCGAACACGACGGCCAGCCGGGCAGCTCCTGCCCATCGGAACCCGAGACGTACATCATGGCGCCCTCGGTCAACGGCAATAGCGAGTTTTCCGCCTGCAGCATCTCGGTCATGCAGGCAGAAGCCGCCGGGGCGCGCTGCGTCGTGGCCCTTCCCGCCGTCGACGCCGCAATCAGGCAGAACAGCCCGGTATCGACCGTGCTGCTCGGCGCGAACACCGTCATCGACTACGAAGTATCGATCAACGGCACGTTGAGCGCATCTGACGTCGTTGCGGACATCGCACTGCCCAACGTGCTGGCGCTCGATTCGATCTCGGCCTCCTCGGGGAGCTGCACGAGCGGCGCGGGAACGGCGAGCTGTTCGTTCGGTGACCTGCCTGGTCTCAGCCGCCACACGGTTACGATCTCGGCCACGCCGGTCGCGGTGGGTGCCGGCACGCTGAGCGCGTCGGTCAGCACCTCGGATACGGACGAACGCCCGGTCAACGACCAGGAGTCGGTGCAGGTGACCGTCGACCCCGCGGTTGACCTGGTCGTCAACCAGCCGGTGACCGCGGCAGTGTTCGTCGACACCAGCACGACGGTCACGGCGACGCTGGAAAACCGATCGACTTTGACGGCGACCAGCGTGGCGCTTAGCGTGACCCTCGACAACGGCCTGCAGGCAAGCGCGGCGAGCTGGTCGCTCGGAACCTGCACCGTCGCCCCGCAGCAGATCGACTGCCAGGCGGGCAGTTTTGCAGCGAATTCCAGCGCGTCCCTGAGCATCACGGCAACGGCCAGGACGCCGGGGATGCAAAACGTCGCCGTCAGCATTACCTCGGCCGAAGCCGACGCCGACCCGTCCAACAACAGCGCATCGCGCGGCGTCAATGTCGTCACGCCGCAATCCGATAACGATAGCGGAGGTGGCGGGCCGACGAGCCCGCTATTGCTGCTCGCGCTCGCGCTGGCCGGCGCACGGGGTCGCCGAACAGCGTAGCGACGCACCTTCGACGATGCCGGGCGAGTCCCGCCTCGCGGTGTGACATACTGCGGTGCACTGACCGGACTGGCAGGCCACCGCCATGCGCACGCTCTCCGAACCACCGCTCGACTGTCCCTACTGCGGCGAATCCATCAGCGTCGTCGTGGACCATTCCGCCGGCGACCAGGAGTACGTCGAGGATTGCCAGGTCTGTTGCCGGCCGATGGTGCTGAGCGTCGCGATCGATGTGGACGGCGATGCCCTGGTGACGGCCCGCTGCGAGAACGAATAGCATCGACCGAAAAGCGCGATGACAGCCGACACGACAACCCGGCGCTACGACCTCGACTGGCTGCGCATCATCGCGTTCAGCCTGCTCATCTTCTACCACGTCGGCATGTTTTACGTGACCTGGGGCTGGCACGTGAAGAGTGTCTATGCGTCGCCGTTTGCCGAGCCGCTGATGCAAATGGTCAGCCCGTGGCGGCTCGCGCTGCTGTTCTTCATTTCCGGCGTCGCGATACGCTTCGCGACCGACAAGGCCGATTCCATCGTGCGCTTCGCACGTTCGCGCCTGGCGCGGCTCGGGCTGCCCGTGCTCTTCGGCGTGTACGCCTGGGTCATGCCGCAGGCGTACTACCAGGTTCGCCAGTCGGGCGAATTCACGGGCTCGATGGCGGCGTTCTACCCCGACTACGTGCGCATCGAGCAGGTGTTCTCGACCATCACCCCGACATGGAACCACCTCTGGTACCTTGCATACGTCCTGCTTTACATCCTGGTCATCCTGCCGCTGCTCCCGTGGCTGCGACGCATTCCCGAGACGCGTGCCTGGCACGCGATCAGTTCGAGGGCATGGGTTGTCGTCTTCCTCGTCATCCTGCCGTTCGTCGCCACCGAGACGTGGCTCGCGCCGCACTACCCGACGACGCATGCGCTCGTCGGCGACTGGGCCAACCACGCGCATCGCTTCATGATCTTCGTGATCGGCTTTTTCGTCGCCAAGGACCTTGCCTTCTGGCGCACCGTCGACAGGGCCTGGCGGTTTGCCCCGGCGCTCGCGGTCGGCGCCTGGCTGGTGCTCGCCAACGGGCAGGCGGTTGCCGACACGCTGCAGCCGCTGCTGTCGGGGACGCCGCTGCGCTTCCTGTTCAGCTACGTCGGGACGCTGTACGCATGGGCGTGCATGCTGACGCTGCTCGGGTTCGGGCAACGCTTCCTCAACCGCGAAAGCCGCGCGCTGCGCTACCT
>JBFGYM010000152.1:0-6079 GCA_041587435.1 Woeseiaceae bacterium | reverse complement strand
CGTGCCCTCGTCCGGGAACGTGCCGGACAATTGCAGCGCGTCGCGCGCACCGAGCTGCGCTTTCAGTTCGTCCACGGTCCCTTTCGCGATGATCTTGCCGTGATCGATGATCGCGAGCGAGTCGCACAGGCGCTCGGCCTCCTCCATGTAGTGCGTCGTGTAGAGCACGCAGGCGCCCTCGTCGCGCAGCGCCTCGACGAGATCGAACAGCCGCGCGCGCGACTGCGGGTCGACGCCGACGGTGGGCTCGTCGAGCAGCAGCACCTGGGGTTCATGCACGATGCCGCAGCCGAAGTTGAGGCGGCGTTTCATGCCGCCCGAGAACTCCTTCGGCACGTCCTTGGCGCGGTCCGCGAGCCCGATCGTCTCGAGCACCGTGGCGACGCGGTCCTCGAGCGCCTTGCCGCGCAGGCCGTAGGCCTTGCCCCAGTAGCGCAGGTTGTCGATCGCGGGCAGGTCTTCGTAGAGCGCGAGCTCCTGGGGCACGACGCCGAGCGATCGCTTCGCCGCCTTGCCGTCTTTCACCACGTCGTGGCCGTTGACCGCGATGCGCCCGGCGGTCGGCGTCAGCAGCCCCGAGATGCAGTTGATGGCCGTGGATTTGCCGGCCCCGTTCGGCCCGAGCAGGCCGAACACGCGGCCGGCCTCGGCATCGAACGAAACATCGTCGACCGCGGTCAGTTCGCCGTAGTTCTTGACCAGGTTCTCAACGTGAAGCATCGCGTGTCCTCAGCTTTCCCGCCGAATCAGCTCCGTGCGGATCGTGGCGGATTCCGGCGTGTTCCCTTCGATGATACGCAGCAACTTGGCAACCAGCACGCGTCCCGCCTGGTAGGTGTCCTGCCGGATCGTGGTAATAGTCGGGCTGAAGTACTGCGCGGCGGGTATGTCGTTGTAGCCGACGAAGGACGCGTCCCGCGGCACGTCGGCGCCCGCGTCCCGGAATGCCGAGATAAACGCCATGGCTGCCGAGTCGTTCCAGGTAAAGATGGCGTCCGGCCGGGACTCGATCACGTCGAGGTAGCGCGTCGCCGCGTCGTAGGCCGACTCGTAGCTGAAGCCGTGCAACTCGATGTCGTCGAGACGGATGTCTGCGCCGGACTCCTCGACCACGCTCTTGAGTCCCTCGCGGCGCAGGTGCATTTCGCGAAACGACGTGTCCCCGACGAACAGGAAGTGACGCCGGCCCTTCTCGAGGAAGTACTCGCCGGCCAGCCGGCCCCCCAGGAAGTTGTCGCTGCCGACGACGCAGTAATTGGCATCCGGTGCCGCGGCACCCCACACGACGATCGGCGCACCGGTTGCGGCAAACGCCTTGAGCATGTCCTCGCGGTGGCCCTGGCCCAGGATGATGAATCCGTCGGCACCGCGCTCGTTGAGTATCTGGCGAAACGACGCCGCGTCGTTGTGATTGGGCGCGCACAGCAGCAGGTCCTGGCTGTGGTCGCCGAGCGCCTCGGACACCCCGGCCAGCAGGTCGAACATGAACGGGTCCGTGATGTGGTTCTCGCGGTGCGAGCGAAAATCCATCGACACCGCAATCGTGTTGGTGCGCCGGTGCCGCAGTTTCTGCGCATTGCGATTGACGGCGTAACCGTGCTCGGCGGCCACCGCCAGCACGTGATCACGGGTCTTTTCGTTGACGAGCGGACTGTTGGCGAGCGCCCGCGACACCGTCGGCTTGGAGACCTTCGCAAGGCGCGCGATGTCCGCCATGGTGACGGCCCGTTTGTCTGTTTTCGCCATGACGGTTTCCCCGGTGTTTCCGCAATATAGCGGCGACGAATAAGGATTTCAAAGCGTTTGAAATGCATTTCTTGAAATGCATTTCATTCCGCGGTAACTTGACCGGGAATTCTGGGAAGACAAGGGGGAAACCATGTCCACCATCGCAAAGTCCGGCCGCCGGGTTTTTCTGGCGACCGCAAGTCTCGTTCTCTTGTTCGCATCGGGGCCTGCCGCGGCGCAGGACGACGACGATGCCATCGAGGAGATCATCGTCACCGGTACGGCCGGCGGCGCCGAAATCCGCAAGTTCGATGCCAGCTTCGCCATCACGACGATGAGCGACTCGGACATCAACGAGTATGCGCCGCAAAGCACCGCGGACCTCCTGAAGCTCGTACCGGGCGTCTGGTCCGAAAGCTCGGGCGGTGTTGCGGGCGCGAACGTCTTCGTGCGCGGCTTCCCGGGCGGCGGCGATGCACCGTTCTATACGCTGCAGGTGAACGGCGCACCGATATTCCCGCCACCGACGCTGTCGTTCCTCGAGAACACGACCCTGTTCCGGGTCGATGAAACCGTGCTCCGCGTCGAGGCGCTGCGCGGCGGACCGAACCCGGTGTTCTCCAACGGGCAGCCCGGCCTGACCACGAACATGATCCTGCGAGAGGGCAGCGAAGACACCGAGGGCCTGATCAAGTACACGACCTCGGACTACGACCTGCGCCGTTTCGACGCCTACCTGAGCGGGGAACTCGCGGACGAGTTCTATTACATGATCGGCGGCTACATCACGAGTTCGCCCGGCATCCGCGACGCGGGCTTCAACGCGCGCGAAGGCAACCAGATCACGATCAACCTGACCAAGGATCTCGACAACGGCTCGATCAACGTGTTCCACCGGCAGACCGACGATCACGGCCAGTGGTACCTGCCCGTACCGCTGAACGTGCCCGGCGTTGACGCCGAGTTCAGCCAGATCGGCACGCTCAATCGGCAGCGCGCCATCCAGTTCGGGCCCGACGGCGAACAGAAGACCGTCAACCTCGGCGAAGGCCGCGGCTGGGACGGTTCGATGACGGGCGGTTCGATCGTGATCGAGATCGCGGACAACTGGGAGCTCACGGAACGTTTCAGCTACACGTCCGGCGACGCGGACACGCTGGGCCTCGTGCCCAACGGCGGTGCCGTCAATGTCGGCGACTTGCTGGCCGACCCGACCGTCGACCCCGGGGCCGTCGTCACGGGCCCGTTGACGGGTGCCGTCAGCGGCCGTGCGATCACGAACTCGGACTACATCCAGCAGTGGGGCGCCTGGGAAGTGCGCAAGGACATCGAGGCATTCACGAACGACATCAGCCTCGCGCGTGACTGGGACCGCGGCACCGCCACGTTCGGCTTCTATACGGCGAACTCGTCGGCCGACGAGTGGTGGTCGCTTGGCAACCACAAGTACGAAGTCGTGCAGCAAGGCGGCGAAGTCGTGTCGGGCATCGAATGCAACGACGACCCGACGGTCGACAGCTGCGCCTGGAACTACGACATCGACGCCACGGGCGACGTCACCACGACGGCGTTCTACGCGGCCACGACGGTCGACCTCAGCGACATGCTGACGATCGACGTCGGCGTTCGTGCCGAAAGCCACGACATGAACTACACGGTCGACGAGGGCCTCGACGGGCAGGTCACCGGTGCCGTCGACTACGACGAGTCCGAGTTTTCCTGGACCGCCGCAGCCAACTTCGCGCTCAACGACTCGATGGGTGTCTTCGGCCGCATCAACAGCGGCAGCAAGATGCCGTATTTCGACGACTACCGCGACAACCGCGGCGCGTTCGGGGGCGGCAACAACCTGATCCAGGAGGTCGACCAGTTCGAGGTCGGTTTCAAGTGGGTCACCGACAACCTGAGCCTGTACGCCACCGGCTTCTTCACCGAGGTCGACCCGAGCTTCTTCGTCGCACTGACCGGCCAGGGCGCCGTTATCCAGACCCAGGAATCCAGGGGCGTCGAAGTCGACGCGATCTGGGAATCCGACATGGGTTTCTCGGTGTCGCTGAATGCGACGATCCAGGACTCGGAAATCGTCAGCGGGCCGAACGACGGCAACGAGACCGCCCGTCAGCCCGGCTGGCAGCTCCGGCTGACGCCGCGCTACGCGTTTGACGCGGGCACTCTGACCGGCGTCGTGTACGGCACACTGAGCGCTGTCGACGACCGCTGGGGCGAACCCGAGAACGTCAATCGCCTCGACGGCTACGAGAAACTCGATCTCGGCGTGATCGTGCGCGTCAACGAGCAGTTCGTCGTGCAATTGTCTGCCGACAACATCACCGACGAAAACGCGTTGACCGAGAGCGATCCGCGCACGCTGACGGCCCCGAACGGCCGCTACATCATGCCGCGCACGATCGAGTTCAGCGTCGGCTACGAGTTCTGATAGAAATAGAGGACCGGCAGGGCGGGTTTGCCGCCCGCCCTGCCCCATCCCGGCGTCCGTCGCCCCCAACCGGAGCCCGCATGAGTCGATGGCTTGTCAAGATATCGCTGTTCCTGAACTACTTCGTGTTCGCGATACTCCTGAACAGCGTCGGCACCGTCATTCTGCAGGTGCAGAACAGCTACGGCGTATCCGAATCGGCCGCGAGCGTCCTCGAGGCGTTCAAGGACCTGCCGATCGCAATAACGTCGTTCCTCGTCGCGTCGTTCGTCGTGCGCATCGGCTACCGGCGCTCGATGCTGTTCGCGCTCGGCTTCATAGCGCTCGTGGCGCTGGTGATGCCGCGGCTCCCGACGTTCTGGATGGCCAAGGCCATGTTTGCCGCGACCGGCGTCGGCTTCGCGCTCGTCAAGGTCTCGGTGTTCGCCACGCTGGCGCTCGTCACCGATTCGCGCAAGGAACACGTCAGCCTGATGAACTTCCTCGAGTCGTTCTTCCTGGTGGGCGTACTGTCGGGCTATTTCATCTTCAGCGCATTCGTCGATGATGCCGACCCCGCGTCGCTGAACTGGCTCGACGTCTACTACGTGCTGGCCGCTATGTCCCTCGCGGCGTTCGTGCTGCTGTGGTTTGCGCGCATCGACGAGGGCGCCGCGCACGTCGGCGAACCCCAGGCGCTAGCCGACGAGTTCGTCGGCATGCTGAAGCTCTGCATTCGTCCGCTCGTGCTCGTGTTCATCATCAGCGCGTTTCTCTACGTGCTGATCGAACAGAGCATCATGTCGTGGCTGCCGACGTTCAACAGCCGCATCCTCAACCTCGCGCCGTCGCTCAGTATCCAGATGGCCAGTATCCTCGCCGCATCGACGGCGCTCGGCCGCTTCGCGGCGGGCGTGCTGCTAAAGCATTTCGACTGGTCGCGCGTGCTCGTCGTTGGCCTTGTCTCGGCGGCCGGACTCGTGCTGGTCGCGCTGCCGCTGGCCGGCGCGAGCGGCCAGGCCACGGTTGCAACCTGGGCGGACGCACCGCTCGCCGCCTTCGTGTTTCCGCTGATCGGTTTCCTCATCGCGCCGGTCTACCCGGCGATCAACTCGGTGATCCTGTCTGCGCTGCCGACCCACCAGCACGGCGCGATGGCAGGTCTCATCGTGGTCTTCTCCGCGCTCGGCGGCACCACCGGTTCGATCATCACCGGCAACCTGTTCGAGCACTTCGGCGGCCGCACCGCCTTCTACTTCTCGCTGCTGCCGATCGCGCTGATCATCGTCGCGCTGATCTTCTTCAGGCGCCTCAGTGACCGGCACATTGCCGCGGAACAAGGGCCGTGAACGTCGCGCAACCACCCGACCAGCTGTACGGCGACCTGTTCAAGGCCGTGCAATCGGCGCACCTGTTCGGCGACTCCAAGACGTTCGTCGATGCCGTTGCCAGGGAAAGCCCCGGCGACATCGTCGCGGACTTCCGCGCGCGGCAGGCGCAACCGGGGTTCGACCTGGCCGGGTTCGTCGAGGCACATTTCAGCCTGCCGGCAACGCCCGTGGACGTCACGACCGGACCCGATGGCCTGCCGCTCGAGAAACGCATCGACCAGCTCTGGGACCTTTTGACGCGCGAGCCCGACGACCGGATCGAAAACTCCTCGCTGATCCCGCTGCCCAACCGTTACGTCGTGCCGGGCGGACGGTTCCGCGAGGTGTACTATTGGGACAGCTACTTCACGATGCTCGGCCTTGCCGCGTCCGGCCGCACGGACCTGATACGCGACATGGTCGAGAATTTCGCCTGGCTGATCGACCAGATCGGCTTCATCCCGAACGGCAATCGGACGTATTACTGCACGCGCTCACAGCCGCCGTTCTTCGCGCTGATGGTCGAATTGCTCGCCGAGGTCAGCGGCGACCAGACGGTTCCGGG
>JBFGYM010000151.1:0-6158 GCA_041587435.1 Woeseiaceae bacterium | reverse complement strand
GCGATTTCCATCTCGCGGGCGTCGACCTCGAGGACGGGGCCAAGAAACGCTTCAAGGCGATCATGCAGGAGCTCGCCGGGGTGCAGGCGACGTTCGAGCACAACGTCCTCGATTCGTCCGACGCGTGGAAGCTCAACATCAACGACGCCGACAACCTGCGCGGCCTGCCCGAGCCGCTGCTCGCCCGGGCCGCCGACGCCGCGAAGGCGGAAGGGCTCGGCGGCTGGTTGCTGTCGCTGGATTTCCCGACGTACGACGCGGTCATGAAGCAGGCGGACTCGCGCGACCTGCGCGAGACCTTTTACCGCGGCTGGGTCACGCGCGGTTCCGAGCTCTGCAAGGACCCGAAGTGGGACAACAGCAGGAACATCGAGCGCATCCGCGCGCTGCGCCACGAGGCGGCCAATCTCGTCGGCTTCCGCAACTACGCCGAGTACTCCCTCGCCACCAAGATGGCCGACACGCCCGACCAGGTCATCCGCTTCCTGCGCGAACTCGCGTCACACGCACGCCCTGCGGCCGAGCGCGAACTGGCGGAGATTACGGCGTTCGCCGGCATGCCCCTCGAGGCATGGGACGTCACCTACTGGCTCGAAAAGTTCAAGCAGGACCGTTACTCGGTGTCGAACGAAGAGCTGCGCGCCTATTTTCCCGCCCTGGTCGTCACTGACGGCCTGTTTGCACTGGCCTCACAGCTTTACGGCGTCGAACTGTCGTGCGACCAGACGGTCGCCGCGTGGCACCCGGACGTGCGCTATTACCACGTCCACCAGGACGGCGCAGTCATCGGCGGCTTCTACACGGACCTGTACGCGCGCAACGGCAAGCGCACGGGCGCCTGGATCGACGAGTGCGTCACGCGGCAACGGCTCAACGGCCACACGGCGTTGCCCATCGGCTACCTCGTCTGCAACTTCCCGCCGCCCGACGAGAAGGGCGTGTCGCTACTCACACACCATGACATCGTGACGCTGTTCCACGAGTTCGGCCACATGCTGCACCACCTGCTCACGCGAGTGGACTTTCCGAGCATTGCCGGCATCAACGGCGTGCCCTGGGACGCCGTGGAGCTGCCGAGCCAGTTCATGGAGAACTTCGCCTGGAGCTACGACGTCTTGACGCGCTGTTCGTCACATCACGAGTTCCACAAGCCGCTGCCACGCGACCTGTTCGACAAGCTCAAGGACAGCCGCCACGCCGGCGCCGCCCTCGCGATGCTGCGCCAGATCGAACTCGGCCTGTTCGATTTCCTGCTGCACACCGATTACGACCCGCAGCATCCTGAGCCGGTGCTCGACGCGCTGGCCCGCGTGCGCGACGAAGTCGCGCTCATCAGGCACCCCGACATAAACCGCCTGCCGCACGGCTTCTCGCACATCTTCGGCGGCGGCTACGCCGCCGGCTACTACAGCTACAAGTGGGCGGAAGTGCTCGCCGCCGATGCTTTCAGCGCCTTCGAGGAAGCCGGTATTTTCGACCAGGCGACCGCGCAGCGTTTTCGCCGCGAGATCCTCGAGGTCGGGGGCAGCCGCGACATCATGGATGCGTACGTCGCGTTCCGCGGCCGCGAGCCGACCATCGACGCCCTGCTGCGCCAGCACGGCATCAAAGCAGCCTGAATCCGGCCTCCGTGAAGATCGCCACCTGGAACATCAACTCGATGAACGTGCGCCTGCCGCACGTGCAGGAGTGGCTCCAGGCGCACAACCCGGACGTTCTCGTGCTGCAGGAGATCAAGCAGCTCACCGAGAAGTTCCCGGCCGAGGCCATGCAGGCGCTCGGCTACCACTCGCTCGCCAGCGGCCAGAAGACCTACAACGGCGTCGCCGTCGTCAGCAAGGTCCCCGTGAACGACCCGGCCACGGATTTCCCGGGTTTCGACGACCCGCAGCGCCGCATTCTCGCGACGACAATCGGCGACGTTCGCGTGGTCAATCTTTACGTGCCGAACGGCTCCGAAGTCGGGTCCGAGAAATACGCGTACAAGCTCGACTGGCTGGCGTCGCTGCGAGGCTTTCTCGAGGGCGAACTCGCGCAACATGAGAACGTCGTCGTGCTCGGCGATTTCAACATCGCCCCGGCCGATGCCGACGTCTACGATCCGGAGAAGTGGGGTGACGCGATTCTCTGCAGTCCGGCGGAGCGAGAAGCGCTGCGCAAGGTGCTCGACCTCGGGCTGACCGACGTCTTCCGCAAGTTCGACCACCCCGAAGGCACGTTCAGCTGGTGGGACTACCGCGCTGCCGGGTTCCGCCGCAATGCGGGCCTGCGCATCGATCTCATCCTGACCAGCGACAGCATGACCGAGCGCTGCACGGCGAGCTACGTCGACAAGGAACCGCGCGCCTGGGAGCGGCCTTCCGATCACGCGCCGGTCGTCGCGGAATTCGGGGCATAATGGCTGCCCCATCTGACATATTCCCCGTATTGCCGCTGTGAGCGATGACCCGCGCTGATAAAATGACAAACAAAAAAGCGCAGGTCTTCATGTCTCAGGATCGCCGTAACGATTACGACGTCACCAACACCGTCCAGGTCAGCGATCCTGTCTCGGTCCGCAACGCCGTTCGTGCGCTGTTTGCGACGACTTTTCCCGGCACCTCTTTCGACAAGCTGTGGCTCGCCTTCTACGACTTCGAGCGCCTGTTCACGGGCCGCCTGCCGGGGTATCGCGGCTGCGACACGACCTATCACGACATGCAGCACACGCTCGACATGACACTCGCGCTCGCGCGACTCGTCGCGGGCTACGAACGCAGTGTCGAACCGCCGGATCGCCTCGGCGCCGCCCGCGCACAGATGGCGATCATCACGTCACTGTTTCACGACGCCGGCTACATTCGCCACGAAACGCGCGACAAGGACTTCAGCAACGGGGCCGAGTTCACGCTGTACCACGTGTCCCGCAGCGCCGATTTCCTGCGCCGCTACCTGCCCGAGCTCGGGCTGGCCCGCGACGTCGGCATTGCCAGCATGATCGTGCACTTCACGGGCTATGAACTCGATCTCGACCATATCGAACTCGATGACCCGCGCGACATCATCTGCGGCCACCTGATCGGCACGGCCGACCTGATCGCGCAGATGGCGGACCGCTGCTATCTCGAAAAATGCCGCGACAGCCTCTACAAGGAATTCGTCGTCGGCGGCGTTGCCGTGGAAAACGCGAAGCCGGGCGAGTTCATGGTGCGTTACGAATCCGGCGAAGACCTGCTCAGGAAGACGCCCACGTTCTACCAGCAGGTCATGCGCGAGCGCCTGCACTCGAAGTTCAACCGCGTGTACCGCTATATCGAGGTGCTGTACGACGGCCAGAACCCGTACATCGACGCGATTCGCAGCAACATCACGCACCTCGTCCGTGTCATCGAGTCCGGCGAATGGTCGCTGCTGCGCCGTAAGCCGGCAGCTTACCTCGGCATCGCGGCCGCCGTGCAGGACATCGAGAAACTGGTCGCGGCGCAGCTGGCCCAGTTCAAGGGTGCGAAGATCTTCTCCGACGATTCGCTACTGATGCCGGTCTGACTGCTCGCGCCACAGGCGCAGCGCATAGAACTGCACCCTCGTCAGGCGGCGATTTGCGAAGAACGCGGCAAGACCGGCCGCCACGACGGCGTAGAACCCGTCCGCGACGTTCCAGACCTCATCGAAAAACACGGGCCAGGTCATTGCCGTGACGGCTCGCAGGATATCGAGCGTGCCGGTGCCGAACTCATCGGCCGTCGTCGCTGCCGCCAGCACGATATTGCCGAGGATCGAACCGGCCAGCGCCATCAGCGCGGCCAGTAACGGGAAGCGCCAGTCGACGCCGCGGCCGGCGCGCCGGATCGCGAGGCCGAGCGCGGCGCCGAGGACGACGGTCATCCACGCAAAGACGCGCCCGGTCAGCGACGATACCGCGACCCAGCCGACGCAAAACAGCACGAACGTGATCAGCCCCGCGACGACGGCATTGCGCAGCGACTGCGCACGGACGAGCCGCGCGCCGTCCTCGGCCGTGGCGGCAGGGCGCCGGCCGTCGCCGTGCTTCCTGCGCAGGCGCAGGGGGCTCGGTTTGCGGGCATCGCTCATGCGCCCGGCGGTCCCGACGACCGGCAGCGCGATTGCAGCTCGGCGCCGGCCTCGCCGCGCAGCGCGATGCGCACGGGCGGCTCCGCGTAGAGTTCGAACACATGATTCCGTCCATGCGCGCCGCGACTGCGCACGTGCGTTCCCGGTATCTTGAGTGCGTCCGGCACCTTGTCGGCATCGACGCCCTTGCACACGAGCCATACGCCGAAATCGTCGATCGTGACGTCGAAGCTGACGAACTCGTTGAGGGGTTTCAGGCGGCCGCGGCGGCCGCCGAACAAGACGCGCTGACCCGCAAACTGGACCGCGGACGGGCGCCGTTCCGTCGCGTAACGCTGCGCCAGGCTGAGCCACTTCTCGAACGGGTTGGCCGGCTCGAACGACAGCGCCGCCAGGGTCACGACGAGCAGGATCGCGAACACGACCAGTGTCGGTCCCAGGTAGTCCATAGATTCCTCCTGCCCGCCAGTTTACAAACCCGGTCTTCCGGAATCGCGAGGATACCGCGCTTCGACGGTCGATTTCTGCGGCGGCAACCGATTTTGCGCGGACCTTCCTGGGTTACACTGCCGAGCGGACGAAACGGCGGAGATAACAACCATGCGAGCATGCCTGACCGGATTCCTCGGCGGCTTCTTCCTGCTGGCGGCGCCGGCGGCGCTGTCGCAGGTCGACGTGCGGACGGCCGACATCGACATGTTCCCGGCCACCACGGTCTACGATCCGGCCGTTCCGACGCCCGAACAGTTCCTGGGCTTTGCGCTCGGCCACGAGCCGGTTCGCCACCACCAGCTCGTCGACTACATCACGCAGCTCGCCGAATCGAGTGACCGCCTGACGCTCGAAGTCATCGGTCACTCGCACGAGCGCCGCCCGATCCTGTTCGTCGTCGCCACCTCGCCCGACAACCACGCCCGTCTCGACTCGATCCGCGCCGAACATGCGGCGCTGACGGAGGTCGGCGGCGCCGGCCGCGTCCGCGACGGCATGCCGGGCGTCACCTGGATCAATTTCGGCGTGCACGGCGCGGAGGCGAGCGGCATGGATGCGTCGCTGCCGTTCGTCTATCACCTCGCCGCGGCGCAGGGCGCCGGAATCGAACGCATCCTCGAGGACACGGTCGTGCTCGTGACCGCCATCTTCAACCCCGACGGTCACGCCCAGCGGGTCGCGTGGATCGACGCCTTCGGCGGGCGTCAGCGCGTCGCCGATCCGGCACACATCGAACACCAGTTCAGCTGGCAGTTCGCGCGCACGAACCATTACGGGTTCGACCTCAATCGGCAATGGCTGCTGCTGACGCAGCCCGAACCGCGCGCCTGGATGCGCAAGTGGCACGAGTGGCGGCCGAACCTGACGGTCGACTACCACGAGATGAGAAGCGAGAGCACCTACTACTTTCACCCGGGCGTGCCGACGCGCACCAACCCGCTGGTGCCGGACCGTGCAGAGGAGTTGATGGCCGAGACTGTCCGGACGTCGGAGGACTTCCTCGACGGCGAAGCACGGCTGTATTTCCACGGCGAAAACTTCGACAACTACTACATCGGCAAGGGCTCGACGTTCCCGCTGCTCAACGGCGGCATCGGCGTCCTGTACGAGGCCGGCGCGACGCTCGGGCGCGAGATCGAAACCCCGAGCGGCCTCCGGACCTACCGCGAGATGATCCGCAAGCACTTCCGCACCGCCGTGGCGAGTATCGAAGCCGGCGCGAACCTCAAGGACGATTTCCTCGAGTACCAGGCCGACTTCTATGCCGGTGCGCTGCGCGAGGCCGCCGATGACCGGACGACAGCCTGGGTGGTGGCGGCGCAGGGCGATAGCGCGAGGCTGCGCTTTTTCGCAGAGCTGTTGAATGCGCACCGCATCGAGACGAGACGGCTGGCACGCGACGTCTCGGCAGGCGGCAAGACGTTCCGCGCAGGCGAGGCGCTGCTCGTGCCGACCGCGCAGCCCCAGTACCGCCTGATACGCAGCCTGTTCGAGACCGTCCGCGAGTTCGAGGACGCGACGTTCTACGACGTGTCAACCTGGACGCTGCCGCCGGCCTTCGGTCTCGATGTCGCGGCCTTGCAGGGCCGCGACGT
>JBFGYM010000150.1:0-6170 GCA_041587435.1 Woeseiaceae bacterium | reverse complement strand
TTGTATTTCAGGTTGGTCACGTCCGTGACAATGACGGAAAACCTCTCGTTAGTGGTGGCGATGTAGTTGCGGGCGTCGTCCAGCACGATATCCAGCCCAGGGTCGGCAAATGACGCGTAGTTCACCTTGCTGAACAGCGGCGCCGCCTCGATGATCTTCTCTTCGATCTCGACCGCGTGTACATCGACGTCATACAAGAGCATGCTGCCGGACGTGGTCCCGGTGCCATAGCCCACGGTCAGCGCGGCGTCGGGCTCACGGGCCAGCAGCAGTGGTACGTGGGCGAGCATCTTCGAGTCGGCGAGCAACACGGGGTCCGTGCCGGAGACGTTCTGGCCGTCGACGAACAGCCCCCGATAGTCGCCGCGTTCGACGGCCGTGACGGTCCCCGACAGGCCCTCGGCATAGTAAATGACGTCGAAACCCTCGGCCGCCGTGCGCAGGTCGCGGCCCTTCAGTTCGGCGTGGAACGTCTTGCTGTCCGTGAACACGAGCAGGTTCGCGACTGCCGCGACGACGACCAGCGCGGCCCACTGCGTTCTCGCCGGGCGGCGGCCCCGCAGCAGGAAAGCCACGGCGATCAGCAGGCTGAGGTTGATCAGAAGGAGCGTGGTGTTCCACATTCCCAGGAAAGGGATCAGCACGAATCCCGTCAGCACGCTGCCGAGGACGCAGCCGAGTGTGTTCGAAAAGAAAGTGTTGCCCGCCTTGGCGCCGATGCGATCGATATCATGAGCGTAGATGCGCACGCCGAGCGGGAACAGGATGCCCATGAACACGGCCGGTATGAAAGACACGGTGAACGCCAGCGCCATGCCGAGCGTCAGCTGGCTCATCGGTGTGGCGTCCGAGAGGAAGATCGTGATCGCGTCGAACTGCCGGAACAGCAGGAGCACGACCGCGCCGCTGAGTGCCGTGACGATGGACACGGCACTGAACCAGGCCTCGAGATGCGGGCGGCGATCCACCGTTCGCGCCACGACCCAGGCCCCGACCGAGAAGCCCAGCAGGAACCCGGCGAGGATGAGCGCGAAGGCCTGGGAGGTCGACAATCCGTAGGTCGACAGTATGCGCACCCACAGCATCTCGTAGCTCAAACTGATGAAGCCGGTCAGAAACAGGAATACCAGCATGTAGGAGTATGGCTGCTGGCCGCCCGATTCAGGACGCACCACGCCGGCGGCTCGCTTGCTCAGCGCAATGATCAGGGCCACCAGCAGGTTGCCGCCGACGGCGATCATCAGCGTGCCGATCACGCCGAAATGACGCACCAGGACGAAGCCGGTCAGCAGCGCGCCGGCGCAGGCCCCGAGGGTGTTCAGGTAGTAGATCCTGCTGAAGCTGGAGCCCAGGTTGGCCGGGTCGCGGAGGAAGTACTTGGCGAGCAGCGGCATCGTGCCACCGATGAAGAACACCGGGGGCAGAAGCACCAGCGTCGACAGCAGCAGTCGCGCACTAGAAAGGCCGTAAAAGCCGAGGTTGTTGTAGGCGTATTCGTACAGATAGCGATAGACCGGCAGCGCCTCGATCACGAGGTAGGCCACGAGCGAGGTCGCGGCAATCCCCAGTTCGACGTACATGTAGATGCGCATCGGGTCGCGCGTCCGCTCTGACCACCGGCCGAAGAAAAAGCTGCCGAGGCCGAGACCCAGCAGGAATACCGCGACCACCGTGGCGACGGCGAAGCTGCTGACGCCGAATACGAGTCCCAGCAACCGGACCCAGATCAGCTGGTAGATCAGGGCGGAAGCGCCCGAGATGAAGATGGCGGCAAAAAGCAGTCTGTTGCTCAGGGTCCAAACCATAAGCGTAAGGCCTCGGGCTACGTTGGAATTCCGGGCATCATACCCTCCTTTGCTGCCACAGCAGGAACAGCGCCGGGATGACGAGCAGGGTCAGGATCGTTGCGCTGACCATGCCGCCGACCATCGGCGCCGCGATGCGGCGCATCACCTCCGAACCCGTGCCGCTGCCGAACATGATCGGCAGCAGGCCTCCGATCGTCGCCGCCACGGTCATGATCACGGGGCGGATGCGCAGCAGCGCTCCTTCGACGACCGCCTCTTCGACGTCGGCCTTCGATCGCAATTCGCGGCGCTCGATGGCCTGGTTAAGGTAGACCAGCATGACGACGCCGATCTCGACCGCGACGCCCGCCAGCGCGATGAAGCCGACGCCCACGGCGACCGACAGGTCGTAGCCGAGCAGGTACAGCAGCCACAGTCCGCCGACGAGCGCGAGCGGCAGGGTTCCGAGGACAATGGCGACCTCGGGGAGGCGCCCGAAGTTCATGAACAACAGCAACACGATCACGGCCAGCGTGATCGGCCCGACGATCGCCAGCCGCTCCTTGGCCCGCACCATGTACTCGTACTGGCCCGACCACGACAGCGAGTAGCCGGCCGGCAGCTCGACAAGATCAGCCACGGCGCGCTGCGCCTCGGCGACGTACGAACCGAGGTCTCGACCGGTGATGTCGACGTAGGTCCAGCCGTTGGGCCGCGCGTTCTCGCTCTTGATCGCCGGCGGCCCGTCCACGACCCGCACATCGGCCACGTCAGCCAGCGCGATGCGGGCACCGGCCGGCGTGACGATCGGCAGCAGCCGCAGTTGCTGTACCGAGTCGCGCACCCGCTGAGGGTAGCGCACGTTCACGGGGTAGCGCTCGAGTCCCTCGACGGTCTGCGTCACGTTCATTCCGCCGACCGCGGATCGAATGATGTCCTGCACGTCAGCAATGTTCAGCCCGAATCGCGAGGCGCGCTCCCTGTCGATGTCGACATCGACGTAACGGCCGCCGGCGACTCGCTCGGAGTAGACGGAGGCCGTGCCGGGAACGTTTTCGAGCACCTGCTCGAGCCGCTTGCCGATACCCTCGATAACCCTGAGGTCGGGGCCGGCCACCTTGATTCCGACCGGCGTCTTGATGCCGGTTGCGAGCATGTCGATGCGCGTCTTGATCGGCATCACCCAGGCGTTGGTCAGGCCCGTGTACTGCACGGCCCTGTCGAGTTCCGCGCGCAGCTTCTCGGGCGTCATGCCGTCGCGCCATTCCTCGCGCGGCTTGAGCTGGATCACGGTCTCGATCATCGTCAGCGGCGCCGGGTCCGTCGCCGTCTCGGCGCGGCCGATCTTGCCGAACACCCGCTGCACCTCCGGCACCTGGCGAATCATCCTGTCCGTGTGCTGCAGCATTTCGCGCGCCTTGTCGACCGACACGCCGGGATAGGTCGTCGGCATGTACATGAGGTCGCCCTCGTCGAGCGGCGGCATGAACTCCGAGCCGAGCTTCGTCGCGGGCCACAGTCCGACCACGAGAATCAGCGCCGCGCCGACGAGGGTCGTGCGCGGCGCCCGAATGACGAGGCTGATCACCGGGCGGTAGGCCGCAATCAGCGCCCGACTGACGGGATTGCGCTTTTCACGGATTACCTTGCCGCGAATGAAATAGCCCATCAGGACCGGCACGAGCGTGATCGACAGGCCGGCCGCGGCCGCCATCGCGTAGGTCTTGGTGAACGCGAGCGGCGCGAACAACCGCCCCTCCTGCGCCTCGAGCGTGAAGACGGGCAGGAAGCTCAGCGTGATGATCAGCAGCGAGAAGAACAGCGGGGGCCCGACTTCGCTCGCCGCATCGGCCATGACGCGCCAGCGGTTCGCGGGGGTCAGCGCTTCCTTCTCGATGTGCTTGTGCACGTTCTCGATCATCACGATCGCCGAGTCGACCATCGCGCCGATCGCGATGGCGATGCCGCCCAGCGACATGATGTTGGCATTGATGCCCTGCGCCCGCATGACGATGAACGCGACCAGCACGCCGAGCGGCAGGCTCAGAACGATCACCACGGAGGAGCGCAGGTGGAACAGAAACAGCGCGCACACGAGCGCGACGACGACGAACTCCTTGATGAGGGTGCTCTTCAGCGTATCGACGGAGCGCTCGATCAGCGCGGAGCGATCGTAGGTCGTGACGATCTCGACGCCTTCGGGCAGGCTGTTTTCGAGTTCGCCGAGCCGCGCCTTGACGGCATGGATGGTCTTCGAGGCATTTCCACCCCAGCGCATCACGACGACGCCGCCGACGACTTCGCCTTCGCCGTCGAGGTCGGCGATGCCGCGGCGCATCTGCGGACCGATGCGTATTTCCGCCACGTCGGACAATACGAGCGGCGTGCCCTTCGCGTTGACGCCGAGCGGGATCGCGGCAAGGTCCTCGATGCCCTGCACGTAGCCCGTCGCGCGAACCATGTATTCGGCCTCGCCCATCTCGATGACGGATCCGCCCGTCTCGGCATTGCCTTCGCGAATCGCCTTCTTGAGCGCAGCGAGCGTGACCCCGAACGCGCGCAGCTTGTCGGGATCGACGACGACCTGGTACTGGCGCACCATGCCGCCGATCGTCGCCACTTCGGCGACGCCCGGCAGGGTCTGCAGCTCGTACTTGAGGAACCAGTCCTGCAGGCTCCTGAGCTGGGCGAGGTCGTGCCGGCCGCTGCGGTCGACGAGCGCGTACTGGAAGACCCAGCCGACCCCGGTGGCATCCGGCCCCAGCGACGAGCGGGCGTCGGCCGGCAGGTTCGGCGCCACCTGGTTCAGGTACTCGAGTACCCGCGAGCGCGCCCAGTACAGGTCCGTGCCGTCCTCGAAGATGACGTAGACGTACGAATCCCCGTAGAACGAGTAAGCGCGCACGGTGACGGCCTTGGGAACCGACAGCATCGCGGTCGTCAGCGGGTAGGTCACCTGGTCCTCGACGACCTGCGGCGCCTGCCCGGGGAACGAGGTCTTGATGATGACCTGGACGTCCGACAGGTCGGGCAGCGCGTCGATGGGCGTCTCGCGCAGGGACCAGGCGCCGAACGCGGCAATAATCAGTGCCGTGATGACGACGAGGACGCGATTGGCGATCGACCAGCGGATCAGGTTGGCGATCATTGCATGCCCTCCATGCGTTCCAGCGCCGCATCGATGTTCGACTCGGAGTCGATCAGGAACTGCGCCGACGTCACGACGCGCTCCCCTTCCCTGAGCCCGCGCCGGATCGCGACGCGATCGCCGGACTCGATGCCGACCAGTACGCGGCGCGACTCGAACATGCCGTCGCCGCTGTCGACGACGACTCGGCTCGACGAGCCGCCGCGGATCACGGCCTCGCGCGGCACGTGCACGATGTTGTCGATCGGGGCACCTTCAATGACGACGCGCGCAAACATGTTCGGCAGCAGCCGCGTACCCTCGTTGTCGAACCGCAGCCGCACCTTCAGGGTGCGCGTTTTCGGATCGAGCTCCGGGATGACGTAGTCGACCGTGCCGTTCAATACCGTGCCCGGCAGGTAATCCAGTGCGACTGTTGCAGTCTGACCTGACTCGACCCAGGCCGACTGGCGCTCGAACACCTCGGCAACGACCCAGACCTTGTCGAGTTGCGCGATCGACATGACCTCGGTCGCCGGCGTTACGAACATGCCTTCGCGGACGCCGAGGCTTGCGATCACGCCATCGGTCTCGGCATAGATTCGCACGCGCTGCCTCGCGGTACGCTCCTTGTCGAGGCGGTCAATCTCGCGCTCCGTCACGCCGAGCGCGGCCAGCCGGTCGCGCGAAGCCGTCCTGAGGCCTGCAGTGCTGCTCGACAGTGCGGCAATGTACTCCTGTTGCGCATTGACGAGTGTCGGCGAATACAGCTCGAACAGCAATTGACCTTTCTTCACGGGGTCGCCGGTCGCCGTCGTCACGAGATTCTCGATCCAGCCTTCGACACGCGTATGGACGTGCTGCAGCGTATCCTCGTCGTAGCCGATGTAGCCGACGGTCTCGATGCGCCGCGGCAGGGTACCGCGTTCCGCGAGCGCCGTGCGCACGCCGAGATTGTTCACAAGCGTCGGATCGATCGACACGACGCCCGGTTTGCTGGCCACCTCGTCGGCGTACACGGGCACGAGGTCCATGCCCATCGGCGATTTGCCGGGCTCGTCGCGGCGATAGTTCGGGTCCATGGGCGCAACCCAGTAGAGAATCTCGCGATCGGCGGGTTCGCCTTGCACGGCAACGTGTGCCGGTGTCGAGCCGCGCCCGATCAGGATGCCGATGACGAGTGCCGCGGCGGCCGCGGCGACGATTGCGATGACGTTCTTCATGATTTGAGCCCTCCGAGGTTGGCGAGCGCGGCG
>JBFGYM010000149.1:0-6192 GCA_041587435.1 Woeseiaceae bacterium | reverse complement strand
GCTTTTCCTTCGCCAGCTCGTCAAAAACGGCTTTGACCATCCCCGGCGTGAACTCCTTCGACGACAGACCGTAGCGCCCGCCGATGACGCGCGGCATGCGGTCGAGCCCGCCCGACGCGACGGCCTCGGCCAGCGCCGTGACGACGTCCTGGTACAGCGGTTCGCCGCTCGCGCCCGGCTCCTTGGTGCGATCGAGCACGGCGATCGACTTCGCCGACGCCGGCAATGCGGCTAGCAGGTGGTCGTTCGAGAACGGCCGGTACAGGCGCACGTTGATCATGCCGACGCCCTTGTCGGGCAGTGCATTGATCGTCTCGACGACGGTCTCGGCCCCCGACCCCATCAGCACGACGATGCGCTCGGCCTGCGGGTCGCCGAAGTAATCGAACAGCTCGTAGTCGCGCCCCGTCATGGCCGCGAAACGCCGCATTTCCTGCTCGACGATGCCGGGCGTCGCCGCGTAGAAGCGATTCACGGTTTCGCGGCCCTGGAAGTACACGTCGGGATTCTGCGCCGTGCCGCGAATGAACGGGTTGTCCGGGTTGAGCGCGCGGCGGCGATGTTCGTACACGAGCTTGTCGTCGATCATCGCGCGCATGACGTCTTCGCTGACGAGCGCGATCTTGTCGACCTCGTGCGACGTCCGGAAGCCGTCGAAGAAGTGGATGAACGGGATGCGCGCCTTCAGCGTCGCTGCATGCGCGATCAGCGCGAGGTCCTGCGCGGCCTGCACCGACGACGACGCGAGCAGCCCGAAACCGGTCGTGCGTGCCGCCATGACGTCCTGGTGATCGCCGAAGATCGACAGCGCCTGCGCCGCCAGCGAACGCGCCGCGACGTGAAACACGGTCGACGTCAGCTCACCGGCGATCTTGTACATGTTCGGCAGCATGAGCATGAGCCCCTGCGAGGCCGTGAACGTCGTCGTCAAGGCGCCGGTTTGCAGCGCGCCATGCGCCGTGCCGGCGGCGCCCGCCTCGCTTTGCATCTCTATGATGTCGGGGATCTGCCCCCAGATGTTCGCCTTGCCCTGTGCCGACCAGACGTCGGCGAGTTCGGCCATCGTCGAGGACGGCGTGATCGGGTAGATCGAGCAGATCTCGCTGACGGCGTGCGCGACACGCGCGACCGCCTCGTTGCCCTCCAGCGCGCGATGCTCGGTCATGACGCTGCCTTCCCGGCGCCGGGTTCGTCGATCATCTCGATCGCGTGGCACGGGCACTGCTCGTAGCACACGGCGCAGCCCGTGCACTTGTCGAAATCGAATTCGTAGCGCTTGCCCTTGCCGAGCTTGATGATGGCGCCCTGCGGGCACGCGCCGTAGCAACCGTCGCATTCGAAGCAGTTGCCGCAGGACAGGCAACGGCGTGCCTCGAACAGGGCGTCGGCCTCGGTCAGGTTCTTCAGGACTTCGTCGAAACTCGATTCGCGCTGGTCGAGCGGCAGGCGCTCCTGCTCGACTTTCGGGGCGTGGGTTCGGTACCAGAGGTGCAGTTTTTCATGGCCGACGATCTCGTTGCGCGGCGGCCGGACGTACTTGTCGTCGTTGAGGTAGGCGTCGATGTGCCGCGCCGCATGCTTGCCGTGCCCGACGGCAATCGTCACCGACCGCTCGCTCGGCACCATGTCGCCGCCGGCGAAGATGCCCGCGTGCCCCGTCATCATGTTGTCGTCGACGATGACCGTGTGATCCCGCTCGAACTCGATGCCGGGGACCGATTCGAGGAACTTCGTGTCCGTGTCCTGGCCGAGCGCTAGAATCAGCGCATCCGCCTCGAGTTCCTCGAAGCGCCCGGTCGACTGCGGCCGGTTGTTCTCGTCGAGTTCCATGATCTCGACCGTGAACGTCGAGCGGTCGATCTCCTTGATCGTCCTGAGCCAGTGAATCTGCACGCCTTCCTCGAGGGCCTCGTCGGCCTCGAAGTCGTGAGCCGGCATGCTGCTGCGGTCGCGGCGATAGATGATCATGGGCTCGGCGCCGAGCCGCTTCGCGGTGCGCGCGGCGTCCATCGCCGTGTTGCCGCCGCCGTACACGGCGACGCGGCGGCCCAGCATCGGCGCCTCGCCTTCCTTCGCGCCGCTCAGGAACGACACGGCGTCGAGGATCTTGCCCGCATCGCGATTGGGGATGTCGATCTTCTTGCTGATGTGCGCGCCGACCGCGATGAAGACGGCGTCGAAACCGCCCTCTTCCTTCTCCCGCAGCACGTCGTCGACGCGGTGGTCGAGCGTGATCTTCACGCCGAGTCCGGCGATGCGGTCGATCTCCGCCTGCAGTTCCTTGCGCGGCATGCGGTAGGCCGGAATACCGAAATGGATCATGCCGCCCGCCACCGGGCCTGCCTCGCGAATCTCGACCTCGTGACCCATCCTTGCCAGGTGATAGGCCGCCGACAACCCGCTCGGTCCGGCGCCGACGACCAGGATCTTTCGTCCGGTCGACGTCGCCGGCTTGTCGAACTGCCAGCCTTTCTCCAGCGCGAGGTCGCCGAGGTAGCGCTCGACGGCGTGGATGCTGACCGAGCTGTCGGTATGGATGCGGTTGCACGCGGTCTCGCACGGGTGATAGCACACCCGCCCGTGGATCGCCGGCATCGGGTTGTTGCGCACGAGTTCGCGCCACGCCGCCTCGAAGTCGCCGGACTGGGCATGCGCGAGCCAGGCCTGGATGTTCTCGCCGGCCGGGCAGCCATCGTTGCAGGGTGGCAGGAAATCGACGTACAGGGGACGACGCGTGCGCAGCGCACCCGTACCTCGGCCGTGGCGCGTGAGGTCCGCGCGTTTGGTCAGATCGTTGGTAGCCATGATTCGCTGCCTATCATAGAACCGGCCAAATCACAGGGTATCAGGACTAGTACGGATAACGCGTTCGCAGTAGTTTCCCGTATGCAAAACAGTTGCTTATGCAACTATGCTCGCTGCATGAAGACGATCATCGAACCCTTCCGCATCAAGATGGTGGAGCCGATCAAGCTCACCACCCGCGAGGAACGCGAGACGCTGATTCGTGCGGCGCACTACAACCCGTTCCTGCTGCGCGCCGAGGACGTGATTATCGACCTGCTGACGGACTCCGGCACGAGCGCCATGTCGTCCGAGGCCTGGGGCGCCATGATGCGCGGCGACGAATCCTACGCCGGTGCGCGCAGCTGGTATCGCTTTCGCGACGCGGTCATGGACATCTTCGGCTTCGAGCAGGTGATCCCGACCCACCAGGGACGTGCCGCCGAGCACATCCTGTTCGGCGTCATGGTGAAGCCCGGCTCGATCGTGCCGAACAACACGCACTTCGACACGACACGCGGCAACATCGAATTCGTCGGCGGCGAGGCGATCGACCTGCCCTGCCACGAAGCCGACGACCTCGACTCCGACTATCCCTTCAAGGGAAACATGGATACGGCGGCGCTCGAAAAGCTGATCGCCGAACACGGCGCGGAGAAGATTCCCGTCATCATGCTGACGATCACGAACAATTCGGGAGGCGGCCAGCCCGTGTCGATGGCGAACATCCGCGAAGTCAGCCGCATCGCGAAAGCCGCCGGTATTCCGTTCTATATCGACGCCTGCCGATTCGCAGAGAACGCACAATTCATCAAGCGTCGCGAACAGGGCTATGCCGATGTCGCACCGATCGACATCGCGCGCGAGACGTTCAGCTACGCCGACGGCTGCACAATGTCGGCCAAGAAGGACTCGTTCGGCAACATCGGCGGATTCCTGTGCACCAACGACGCCGAACTCGCGCACCGCGAGCGCAACATCCTGATCATGACCGAGGGCTTCCCGACCTATGGCGGCCTGGCGGGCCGCGACCTCGAAGCGATCGCCGTCGGTCTGCACGAGACCCTCGACGAGCACTATCTCGATTACCGCCTGCTGTCGACGCGCTACGTCGTACAGCACCTGCGCGATGCGGGCATCCCCGTCATGTCGCCGGCAGGCGGCCACGCCGTGTATCTCGACGCGCGGCGTTTCCTGCCGCACATCGAACCGCTGCAATACCCGGGGCAGGCGCTGGCAGTGGAGCTGTACATCGAGGCCGGGGTCCGCGCCGTGGAAATCGGCACGGTGATGTTCGGCCTCGACCCGCACACGAACCGGGAGCACCCGGCACGGCTCGACCTGTTACGGCTCGCCATTCCGCGGCGCGTGTACACGCAAAGCCACATGGACTACGTGCTCGAAGCCATCGGCCTCGTGTGGGAGCGCCGTGACGCCATCCGCGGCATGAGGATCACGGAAGCGCCGCAGTTCCTGCGGCACTTCACGGCCCATTTCGAACGGCTCGACGCCTAGTCCGTCGGCGGCGGAATTTTCGTCGCCTGCCAGGCGACGGCTTTCCAGACGCCGTCGCGCTTCAGGAACGTCCCGGTGTTGTAGTAATAAAGAACCGCCGAGCCGTCCGACGGCGTGCCCACGAGCTTGAATGCCACCACCGCGGTGTCGCCGTACAGGCGCACGTCGACCTCGTCGCCCGAATAGACGACGGCCGGTGGCGCGTCGCTGGCGGCGGCGGCGTCGAATCCGCTCATGATGTCCGACTTGCCGAAGCGCAGGCCCGCCGACGAGCTGTAAACGAGGTCTTCCGCCCAGAATCTTTCGTGCGCCTCGGCCTTGTCGGCGTTGGCGAGGAAGTCCTGCAGCATGGCCTTGAGGTCGTCGGCATCCGATGCCATGACCGATGCCGAGAACAGCGTCAGCGCGAGAGCCGGCAATGCGGCGTTCCGCGTCAGTGTCATCGCCAAGTCTCCTGTCGATACCGGGGCCGGATTACCGCATCGCCGCCCCGCAGGCAGCGATGGTGTGCACGATGCTAGCACGTTCACTAAACCCGGCGCTTGCGATAGTATTGCCGTTCTTTTGCGCCGAGCAATACCGGATGACCCCAGCGCTGTATCGTGCGGCGATCGCATTCCTGTACGTTTTGCCCCTCACGGCCGAGGCCGCTGTCGAGAAGCGCGCAGACGCCGGCATCGAGCCCATCGACCAGATCGTCGTCACCGCGCGGCGCCGCGAAGAAGACCCGTTGCAGGTTCCCATTTCGATCACGGTGTTGAGCGGCGACCAGCTCGAGGCGCGACAACTCGACGCCATGGACCAGCTGGGCGCTGCCGTACCGAATCTGCAGTTCGACAAGGCGGCGCCGTCTTCCGGGTCCAGTTCCGTCGGTTAGATCTTCATTCGCGGCATCGGGCAGGCGGACTACACGCCGGTCACGGATCCCGGCGTCGCCCTTTACGTGGACGGCATCTACCTCGGCCGTTCACCCGGCAACGTGCTCGACCTGATCGACGTCGAGCGGCTCGAGGTATTGCGCGGCCCGCAGGGGACCCTGTTCGGCCGCAATTCCATCGGCGGCGCGATAAAGGTCCACAGTCGCCCGCCGGCGTTCGACGATACCGCGCATCGCATCGAGGTCCGGCTGGGCAATGACGACCTGCAGGCGATGACCTTTCGCTGGAACCAGCCTCTTGGCCGGTCGCTCGCAACTCGTGTCGCGATCAGCCGCCTGCGGCGTGACGGCTATGTCGAGCGCCTCTTCGACGGTGTCCGAACGGGCGACCGGGACCGCTGGTCCGTTCGCGGCACGGTGGACTGGGAGCCGACCGATTCCATCGCAGCGTCACTCATCGTCGATTACACGAGCATCGACGAAAACGGCGCACCCATCGTTTCCGGCGGCGTCAACGATCTGCAGCCGTTCGCGACTTTCGGCAATGCGGTCCTCGACACCTGCGGCGCCGTGGTCGTCAACCCGGCCTTTGACGGCACGCCGCAGGGCGGACCGCCGACGTTTCCGCCGCCCGGCGCGCCGACCGGCAGCGCCCCCGGCTGCTACGGCGCTGCTTCGCGGCCCGGGCCGTTTCTCTCCGAGGGCACGTTTCCGGTTGCATCCGAACTCGAAAGCGGCGGCGCGGCCGTGAAGGTCGACTGGGTGATCAGCGACCAATGGCTCCTGAATTCCACGACCGGCTTTCGCACCATGAACATGGTCTCGTCGCGGGACGGTGACAACACGCCGGCCAATATTTTCGCGACCCGCGACGACTACGAACACGAGCAGTTCAGCCAGGAGATACAGCTGCAATTCAGCGACGATCGGCGCCGCCTGTCCGCCGTGTTCGGCCTCTTCTACTACGACGAGTCCGGTCTGAACCTCGTGGACGTAACGGTACCGACCGGCGCGAT
>JBFGYM010000148.1:0-6248 GCA_041587435.1 Woeseiaceae bacterium | reverse complement strand
TCGGTGCTCGTGTGGGCGGGCTTGGGTTTCTCGATGATGTTTGTCGTCAATGCTCTGGAGCGGAATCTCGACCGTCGCCGTGCGGCACTCGAGGCACTTCAGGCGGAAATTGTCGAGAGAAACGCTGCTGAGGAGGCGCGTCGCGAAGCCGAAGCCGTCGCCAGCCAGGCACAAAAAATGGAGGCGGTTGGTCAACTCGCCGCCGGCATCGCCCACGATTTCAACAATGCGCTGGTCGTCATCCAGGGATGGAACGAGATACGCGGTGCTGCGGATGCCGATGACAATCAGCGTCATGGGACCGAGATGATAAGGCAGGCTGCTCAACACACAGCACAACTGTCTCGCCAGTTGCTCACTTTCGCACGCAAGGATACGCGGGAGCCGGTACACCTGTATCTCGACAGGCTCGTGAAGGACGCGGGCGACTCGCTCAAGCACCTGATTGGGAGACGCGTTGAGTTGGCTTTCGATGTCCAGCCCGGTTTGCTGGTTCATGTCGATGAGTCGCAGATCCAACAGTTGTTGTTCAATCTGGTTATCAATTCCCGCGATGCGATGGCCGGCGAAGGCAGGATCAGGATTGTGGTAAGAGTCGCGTCCGCCGCAGAGGTAGAGCGATTGGGTTTCCAGGGTGACCGGTGGGTCGTTATCGAAGTCGAGGACAACGGTACTGGCATCGACGAGGAGACCCGGCAACATATCTTCGAACCCTTTTTCACAACCAAGGCGCGTGGCAAGGGTACCGGGCTCGGCCTTTCGACAGTGCACAACATCGTTAAGCAAAGCGGTGGCCACATAGAGGTGCGGAGCAGACCTGGATGTACGGTCTTCTCGGTGTACCTGCCGTCTTCGGACGCCGCGCACATTGCACGGCCTGAACAACCCACCGAGATCGCGGCCCATGTGCCTGATCTACGAACGTTGGTGCTCGAAGACAACGACCTGGTTCGTCAGATGATCGTGGCGGCGCTGCAGCATCAGGGCAATACTGTGGTCGAGTGCAACACTGGAGACGAGGCGTTGACGCTGCTCGAAAGCGATCCCCGGCCTTTCGACCTTTTGTGTACGGATGCTACGTTTCCCGGAGCGCGGCTCAGTCGTGTTCTGGAAGCATTCGAGCAGCACTCGCCCGCTGCGAAGGTGTTAATCTGCTCGGGCTATGTCCCGGAGCAACTTCCGCGCCGCAAATTGACGCCGGGCAAAATTCCATTCCTCGCAAAGCCGTTCACCGGCAGCCGACTGATCGAAAAAATCCGCGAGGTAATGCAGTAACGGCGTGCGGTCGGGTCACGCTCAGCCGCTCCAACTTTCAGAATTTCGATAACTTAGAGCCTGATCCTGAGATTGGTTCGAGTTCTGTTGCCTTTTGGAGACATCTGGACGCCCGCGCCGTTTTCGGCGACATTGCTGGAGTGAAACGCCAGGCCCGCTTTATCCAGTACCCGTCGCAACACGACGTGTTCCGCTTTCTCGACGCCGCCCTTGCGGACCCGCGGGGTGCGGGCGTTCTGTACGGACCGAAGGTGGCGGGCAAGTCCGACCTGATCGAGCAGATCGCGGCCAAGGTCGCGGAGCGCGCCGCAGTCGCGGTGATCGACGGCGCCGGCATGAAGCCGACCCGCCTGCTCGCGGCGACGCTGACCGGGTACGGCTATCAGCTGGAACTCAGCTCGGTCGACGAGCTCCTCGGCATGATCAGCGTGTTCGCCGTGCAGCAAACCCGCTCGCGCGAGGCGCCTGTTCTGATCATCGAAAACTTCAATCGCATGTACCCGAGTGCGTTGTTCGTGCTGTGCAAGCTCGCCATGTTGCGCGCAGGCCAGAACCCGGCGATCCGTTTCATCCTGGTCGGCGACGAGGGCTACCGCAAGGTGATCGAAGCGCCGAACATGAGCCCGATCGCGGACCGCCTCGTCGGTTCGTTCGAGCTGCAGCCGTTGACGGCTCGCGAGTCGCTCATCTACCTGTATGCACGGCTGCAGGCGCTCGGCATCGAGCATCCCGACACCGTGTTCGAGACCGATGTTTGCCGCGCATTGCATGCGGCAACGAAGGGGTGGCCGGGCAAGCTCGATGACGTCGCGGAAGCGGCCGCCGCACGTTCCGACCAGTTTCCGATCGATCTCGACGTCGCCCTCGCCGATACACGGCATGAGGCCGACGAGGACCTGGTTCCCGAATTGATCATCTCCTACGACGGCAGCGTCACCGCGCGGGTCCGCCTGGTCCGTGATCGCTACATCATCGGACGGTCGGACCTCAGCGACATCGTGCTCGGCAACCGCTTCGTCAGCAAGCACCACGCGCTGCTCGTAAAGTGCGAGTACGGCCTGATCGTCGTCGACATGAAGAGCCGCAACGGCACCTTCGTAAACTCTGCGCGGGTCCGGAATCGCATACTCGAGAACAATGACGTCATGTCGCTCGGCGACCACCGGATCAAGGTCATTTGCCCGGCCGGGTACACCGCGTCGCTCAAGCCGCTGCCGGCGCTGGCCGACACGGCAACGATGCAGAACATCCCCGAGGCGCGGCGCGTCCGCGAAGCCGCTGCCGCAACACCCGCAGATACGGAGCGGCAAAAAGCCTGAGTGCGTGCGTTCTAGCGCGCGTCAATCCCGGACACCAGCGTCTCCCCGTAGGAATCCTCGACGTCGCGGCACCTGCCGGCCAGTGTTTCCGCCGCTCTCAGCGGGTCCGATATCTCCCTGAAAAACGAAGCGAGAAAATCACGGATCGATCGCCTCGACTTGCCGGACAGGAACCTCGCGTTCGTGGTGATCGCGTCGAAGGCGTCGCGCTGCATGAGAAACTGCCGCAAAGTCCCGGCCAGCAGGTCGTTGTTGCTGCACACGCCCTTGTAATAACGCACGCGGACGATGGGAATCGGGTAGCGCGGGTTCGGCTGGGCATACGGGGCATTGACGAGGCCGGCGAAGTCGAAGTCGAACGGCAGTGGCAGGTATGGCGGATCGCCGGACGCCGTCAGCAAGTCCGCGTTGTGACAGCAGTTCTTGCCGGGCTCGGGATTGACGAACGAGTACTCGGTATTGCCGATCATGTACTCGAACACGTGCACGAGGTTTTGGCGCTGCGGGTCGAGATCCGCCGGGTCTACATTCCTCACCCTGGCGAGCTGCAGGCCGTTGCGCGCAGCGACGGCCGCGTCGTCCTCGATCACGAAAGCCAGGCGCTCGAGGCTGTCGCCGGTTTCGGTGTCGAAATACGTGACCCTCATCATGCGCGCGGCGTAACTCGCGCTCGACAGTTGGTAGAACAGCCGGTAGGCGATGTATTCGCGTGCCACGAGCTGCTCGTAACGGCCGTCATTGGCACGGCAGTGGGTGACCAGTTTCAGCTTGTCCTGTCCTTCGAACAAGGTGCCGTCGAGTTCGCCCGCCCGGAAATTCAGACGGATGGGTGCGAAGCTGCAATGCTCCGGGTCGCGCCGGAAGTTGCCGCGTGTGCGCAGCTTGATGCCGAGCTTCCTGCGGGTGCCGCCAGGTTCGACGTAGCTGAACGAGCCGTCGAGGTAGGCCTTGTCCGGGCGCACTTCCATGAGGGTGGATAACGGCGCCGCGATCGTAACGTCGAGGACCGAGTCGTCTGCGAACAAAGGCGCGAGCCCCTCGTAGCCGGGGCTCGCCGCGAGGCAGGCGGCCGGCGCGACGAAGGCGGCGGCCGTGAGCGCCGCGACCCGTGAAGCGGTCCTGATCGTCATGCGGAAAGGCCCCGGCGAGCCAGGGCCTCGGTGTCTCGTGCGGTCTAGTCGGGGTGTACGATGCCCGGTGGATCGACGTGGGGCAGGTGGTGCTCTGCCTCTTCCGTCAGGTGCTCTGCGTTCCTGATCCAGTTGCAGGCCTCGCATTTGCAGGTGGTTTCGTCATGGCGAAGGTGCTTGTGCAGCGATTCGACGAAACGGATTCCCTCGCGTAACGAAGCGCTGAGTACGGCCTCGGGTGCCTCGCTGAGTTTCTGAAAGTCCTCAACGCAGTGTTCCCAGCCGCAGTCGCCGGATCCGTCGCAATGATTGCAGCGCTCGCCGGTGGCCTCAAACATGTTCTTGTGCTTGTAGTTACCCTCGGCAATCAGTTCTTCGAGCATCTTGCGCGGATACAGCAGCGCTTCGATGAGTTGTTGTCGCATTGGCGTTCTCCTCTCAACTGCCTTTCCATAGTAGGCGGATTGGGCAGCGACGACAACCGAGCGTAAGGCGTTGAGCGGTAAGTAATATCCGTAACGAAAAAGCCGCTACAATGGCCACTCCCGGGCATTCGCCGGGGATGCAAACCACATACCACAACAGGATGGGCACGATGAGATACCGCCACGTCGGCAAAGCCGGCATCCAGGTCAGCGAGCTTTCGCTCGGGTCCTGGGTCACGTTTCACACGCAAACGGGCGTCAGCGACGCCGTCGAGATGATGGGCGCGGCCTATGACGCCGGCGTCAATTTCTTCGACAACGCCGAAGTCTATGCCTTCGGCAAGTCGGAGGAAGTCATGGGTGCGGCGCTGAAGAAGCTCGGTTGGCGGCGCGGCAGCTACCTCGTCTCGACGAAGCTCTACTGGGGATTGCACGACAACCCGAACGAGAAGAACACGCTGAACCGGAAGTACCTTCTCGAGGGCATCGACGGTTCGCTGCGGCGCCTCGACATGGACTATGTCGACATCGTCTTCTGCCACCGCGCCGATGAGACGACGCCGATCGAGGAAACCGTCCGGGCGATGCACAATATCATCGAGCGCGGCAAGGCGCTGTACTGGGGTACGTCCGAGTGGGAAGCCAGCCAGATTCTCGAGGCGCTGGAAATCGCGAGAACGCAGCACCTGCACAAGCCGATCGTCGAGCAGCCGATCTACAACCTGTTCGAGCAACACCGCTTCGGGCCCGAATACGAGCCGGTGTACGCGGGGCAGGGCTATGGCTCGACCACCTGGAGCCCGCTGGCATCGGGTCTCCTGACGGGCAAGTACCAGCAGGGCATTCCCGACGACAGCCGCGGTGCGCTCAAAGGCTACGAATGGCTGCAGGAAGGGTTGCAGGATGCGCAACGACTGGCCGTCGTTGCGAAGCTCGAGCCGATCGCGAAGGACATGGGCGCCACGCTGGCGCAGTTTGCGCTCGCCTGGTGCCTGCAGAACCCGCACGTGAGCACGGTCCTGACCGGCGCGAGCCGGGTCAGCCAGGTCCGCGAGAACATGAAGGCGCTCGAATTCGTCGACGCATTCACCCCGGACGTGATGGCCGCTATCGAGGATGCGCTGGGCGCGGGCGTGCCGCGGCGCACCTGAGTCAGGCGCGCGGCGTCGTGAAGACGGCCGCCAGCCCGCCGCCGTCGGTGCGGAAATTGGTCGTCTGGCCGCGATACAGCCGGGCGCCCAGCAACTGGATGCGGCCCCGGTATACGTAGCAGCGGACGTCGATTTTCAGGGCTGCGTGTTCGCCGTCGATGACGAGCAGTCGCTCGCTCGGCGGCACGAGTTCCTGGGCGATGTACTCGGACTCCAGGATCGATGCCCAGGTCTTTTTCGTCAGCTTGTCACCCTTGTAGGTACCGCGGCTGCCGAAGCCCCAGACCGGCTTGAAAAACAGGTGCCGGCGCTCGGCCCACAACGCCGCGGCGTTGTCTCGCGTGACGAGCTCGGCCCGCGGCACGGCCGCCGCGAGCGTCCTGCGGGTGCTTTCGTCGGCGCCGAAAGCCGCAAGCGCTGCATCGTCGCCCAGCAGCGTGAGGTTCCGCTTGTTGGCGTACAGCGCGTGCGTCCGGGGCCCCGGCGTGAACGCGGCCGCCCCGGATTCGTAGGCCCCGCGCAGCACGGCGCAGGCGTCTGACTGCAGGTAGAAGTCGGTGAGCCGGTTGTAGACGAGGTCGACGGCCTTGCCGGCGGCCGCCAAGCGCCCCTCCGCCATCTTGAAGTCCTCGGGCCCCGCGATGATGGCGTCGATTCCGGACTGCGAGAACAGGTGCTGGAACAACGTGAACTCCGGACGCAGGAATTGCGTTTGCGGGTCCTCGTCGACGATAGCGATGCAGCCCAGCTCCCGATGCTCGCCCTGCGTCCGCATCTCGTCGCGAAACATCTCGACGAAGGCCTGCTCGATGTTGTCGAGTTCAAACGGGCCGGCGACGAACTTCTCGACCGCGTGGCAGCATGCCTGCTGAGCCCCGGCCAGGTGCAGCAGCAACAGCGCTCCGCCCGCGTTGGTGTTCACCTCGATCAGGCGCGGCCCGTCCTTCG
>JBFGYM010000147.1:0-6277 GCA_041587435.1 Woeseiaceae bacterium | reverse complement strand
GGCGCGGTGCCTACGTTGCCGCTGCCAATCGGGCGAGCAACGCGCTTGAGGCCTACAACGGCGCCGACAGCAATGCCGAATCGCTGCGCATCATGATCGCGGCCTACGAGGAACTCGGCATGACCGACCTCGCGGCGGACGCGCGGCGGGTGCTCGAGCTGAATTTCCCTGACTCCTAGCCGGGAAAGCGGTACCAGGACGTGATCGGATAGCGCCAGTCGCGACCGAATGCCCGTTTGCTGATGCGCACACCGGGGGGCGCCTGGCGGCGCTTGTACTCGTTGTGCTTGACCATCTCGAGCACACGAACGACGGTGCCCCGGTCGAAGCCGCGTGCGGTGATTTCCGCGACCGACAGGTCCTCTTCCATGAACGCCGCGAGGATCGGGTCGAGCACGGCATAGTCCGGCAGCGAGTCCGTGTCTTTCTGGTTCGGCCGCAGTTCGGCTGACGGCGGCCGTGTAATGACGCGCTCGGGGATGGCCTCGCCGAGCGTGTTGCGGTAGCGAGCGAGTTCGTACACGAGCGTCTTGCTGCAGTCCTTGATCGGCGCGAAGCCGCCCGCCATGTCGCCGTAGAGCGTTGCATAGCCGACCGCCATCTCGCTCTTGTTGCCCGTGGTCAGCAGCATGCGGCCCGTCTTGTTGGAGATCGCCATGAGCAGCAGCCCGCGGCAGCGCGACTGGATATTCTCCTCGGTCGCGTCCGGCTCCGTCTCGCCGAGCACCGGGCGCAGCTGGCGCATCGTCGCCTCGACCATCGGTTCGATCGGCACGACGTCGTACTGCACCCCGAAATTCGCGGCCTGTTTGGCCGAGTCCTCCTGGCTCATCGTGGACGTGTAGCGGAACGGCATCTGCACGGCACGCACCCGGTCCGCGCCGATCGCATCGCAGGCAATGGCGAGCACGAGCGCCGAATCGATGCCCCCTGAGAGACCGATGATGACGCCGGGAAAGCCGTGGTTCAGCACGTAATCGCGCGTGCCGAGCACCAGCGCGTTGTAGATGGTTGCCGTCTGCTGGTCGGGCCTGGCGATGCGACTGCGCTCGGGCACGACACCCGACGCCGTCCCGTTGAGCACGACGCAGTGCATGCTCTGCTCGAACGAACGCGCCCGATAGGCGATCTCGCCGTCGCGGTCCATGACGAACGATCCGCCGTCGAAGACGAGCTCATCCTGCCCGCCGACATGGTTAACGTACACGACCGGGATGCCGTTTTCCTGGATGCGGGCGCGCACGACGCGCTCGCGATTCTCCTGGCTGCGCGTCTCGAACGGCGAGCCGTTGATCACGAGCACGCACTCTGCGCCGGCCGAGCGGCTCGCGGCCATCGGGCCGGGCGCCCAGACGTCCTCGCAGATATTCAGGCCGAAGCGGATGCCCTTGAGGCGAAACACGGCCGCGTCCCTGCCCGGCTCGAAATAGCGTTTCTCGTCGAAGACGGCGTAGTTCGGCAGCAGGTGCTTGCGGTACTGCGCAACGGTCTTGCCGTCATGCAGCACCACGCAGGCATTATAGATGTGCTTGCCGTCGTATTCGGGAAACCCGACGACGATCGCTATGCCGAAGACCGCGTCACGGACCTCTGCAACGGCCGCCTCGACGTCGCGCCTGAGCCCCGCGTGGAACAAGAGATCCTCGGGCGGGTAGCCGCAGATGCCGAGCTCGGGGAAAACGACGACGTCGGCGCCCTCCGCGTCCCGCGCGCGTTTCGCGTGCTCGATGATCTTCGCCGTATTGCCTGCGACATCGCCGACGACGAGGTCGACCTGCGCCAGCGCGACTTTGACGGCGTCGCCCATGGCGCTAGCCGCCGACGACCTCCAGCATCTTCGAGCCGAGCTCGGCCGGCGAGCGCACGGTCGCCACGCCGGCGGCGTCCAGTGCCTTGAACTTGTCTTCGGCCGTGCCCTTGCCACCGGCGATGATCGCGCCCGCATGCCCCATGCGCTTGCCCGGAGGCGCGGTCACGCCGGCGATGTAGGCCACGACGGGCTTCGACACGTTGCTCTTGATGAACTCGGCCGCCGCTTCCTCGTCGGTGCCACCGATTTCGCCGACCATGATGATGCCGTCGGTATCAGGGTCGGCCTCGAAGAGCTCGAGGCAATCGATGAAACTCGTGCCACGAACCGGGTCGCCGCAGATGCCGATGCACGTCGTCTGGCCGAGTCCGTTGGTCGTCGTCTGGTAGACGGCCTCGTAGGTCAGCGTGCCGGATCGCGAAACCACGCCGATGCGGCCCGGCTTGTGGATGACGCCCGGCATGATGCCGATCTTGCACTCGCCCGGCGTGATGATGCCCGGGCAGTTCGGGCCGATCAGGCGGCAATCGAAATCGCGCAAGGCCGACTTGACCTTGACCATGTCGTTGACCGGGATGCCCTCCGTGATGCAGACGATCAGGTCGACGCCCGCGTCGGCCGCCTCGAGGATGGCGTCGGCCGCGAACGGCGGCGGCACGTAGATCATGCTGACGTCGGCGCCGGTTTCGGCGACGGCATCGCGCACGGTATTGAAAACCGGCACGCCGAGGTGCTTCTGGCCTCCGCGGCCCGGCGTCACGCCGGCCACCACCTTCGTGCCGTACTCGATGCACTGCTCCGTGTGAAAGGATCCCTGGTTGCCCGTAATGCCCTGGCAAACGATCTTGCTGTCTTTATTAACTAGAACACTCATTGTCTATCCCGCCGCTGCTACGACTTTCCTGGCCGCGTCGGTCAGGTCCTCCGCCGCGATGATGTCGAGCCCGCTGTTGCCCAGCAGCTCGCGTCCCTTCTTGACGTTGGTGCCTTCGAGCCGCACCACCACCGGCACCTTGACGCCGACTTCCCTGACCGCCGTGATGATCCCCTCGGCAATCAGGTCGCAGCGCACGATGCCGCCGAAGATGTTGACGAGGATGGCTTCGACGCTGTCGTTCGCGAGAATCAGCTTGAACGCCGCGGCCACGCGCTCGGCCGTCGCGCCGCCGCCGACGTCGAGGAAGTTCGCGGGGTCGCCGCCGTTCAGCTTGATCAGGTCCATCGTCGCCATCGCCAGACCGGCGCCATTGACCATGCAGGCAATGTTACCGTCGAGCGAGACGTAGTTGAGGTCGTGTTCGGCCGCCTTGCGCTCCGCCTCGTCTTCCTGAGACGGGTCGCGCAGCTCGGCCAGGCGCGGCTGACGGAACAGCGCACTGCCGTCAATGTTGATCTTGCCGTCGAGCGCGACAATGTCGCCGTTCTTGGTCGTGATCAGCGGGTTCACCTCGATCAGGCTCGCGTCGCAATCGAGGTACAGCTGGTACATTTTCTTGATCAGGTCGCCGAACTGGCGCATCTGCTGCTTGTCGAGCTGCAGCCCGAAACCGAGCTGCCGCGCCTGGTAGTCCTGCAGCCCTGCGTCGGGCGCGATCGCCACCGAAAAAATCTTCTCCGGCGTCTCCGCAGCGACCTTCTCGATGTCCATGCCGCCCGCGGCCGAGGCAATGAACGAGATCCGGCTGACCTCCCGGTCCACGAGCATGCTGAGGTAGAGCTCGCGGTCGATGTCCGACCCTTGCTCGATGTACACGGTACTGACCGGCAGCCCCTCGGGACCCGTCTGGTGCGTGACGAGGATGCTGCCGAGCATCGCATCGGTGTACTCGCGGACCTCGTCGAGATTGTGCGCCAGCTTGACGCCGCCGGCCTTGCCGCGGCCGCCGGCGTGGACCTGGGCCTTGACGACCCAGAGGTCGCCGCCGAGTTCCTGGGCGGCCTTGACCGCCGCCTTCGGGGAGTCCGCCGGGATACCGCGCGGCACCGGGATGCCGTAGTCGGCGAACAGCCGCTTCGATTGGTATTCGTGGAGATTCATTGAGCTCTCGTTGGTTTGCGTACGGGACGGGATTTCTTCGCGTTCGATGCGAAAAAGTCGCCGTATTTTGGAGGTTTGCGGCATCCATGTCCACATTCGGTCTACAATTCGCGCATGAATCAGGCACAGACCGATGTTCCCCTGAAACGGACTTTCCGCGGCGGCCGGGACGCTCTGATCCAGAAAGCCATCGACGAACCCGAGCTGGGCTGGCGCGTGCTGATCACGCTGAATGCGTTTCGGCTGCTGATCTCGACGACATTGCTGCTGTTGTTCGTGATCGGCACGGATCCACGCTTCTTCGGCGACGCCAAGCCGACGCTGTTCGCCGCCACCGCGGCCGGCTACCTGGTGTTCGCGATTCTCTCCGCCATTTCCCTGCGCCAGCAGTGGGTGCCGCGCAACGTGCTCGCGATCGCGCAGCTCACGGCCGATATCGTCGCGATCGTGCTGCTCATGCACGCCAGCGGCGGTATCTCCAGCGGTCTCGGCGGACTGCTCGTGATCTTCATCGGTGCCGGCAGCCTCGTCATGCCGGTCACGATGTCGGCGACGCTGGCCGCGCTGGCGACCTTTGCGATCCTCGGCGAGCAGGCCTACACGCAGGTGACCAGCGTGGTACCCGTGGCCAATTACCCGGCGGCCGGCATCCTGAGCGGCATCCTGTTTGCCATCGCGCTGGCAGCTCAGCCGCTCGCGCGGCGCATCCTGGCCTCGGAGGCCCTGGCCCGCCAGTTCGGCGTCGACCTGAAGAACCTCTCCGAGCTCAACGAGTACATCGTCCAGCACCTGCGCGAAAGCATCGTCGTCCTCGACAGCAACGACGCCATTCGCCTCATCAACAGCTCCGCGACGCGGCTCCTCGGCGGTGACGGCATCGCACGCGGGACGCCGATTGCAGCGACGTCGGCCGCGCTCGGCGACTGTATTCGCGAGTGGCGCGCCGAAGCGACGCGCTCGTCGCACGCGGAGCTGACGCTGATCACGAGCGGCGACAGCGTCCGTATAACGGCGCACCTCGCGCCGCTGGCGAAGAACGGCCGGCGCGACGGCCCGATACTCGTCTTCCTCGAGGACGTCAGCCTCATCAACGAGCGCGTGCAGCAATCCAAGCTCGCATCCCTGGGCCGCCTCAGCGCGAGCATCGCCCACGAGATTCGCAATCCCGTGGGCGCCATGAGCCACGCGGCCCAGCTGCTCGGCGAATCCCCCGTGCTGACCGACGACGACCGCCGGCTCACCGAGATCATCCAGACGCACTCCGGTCGCGTGAGCCACATCATCGACAACGTGTTGCAGCTGTCGCGCCGCGACTCGAGCCGTCCCGAGCGGCTGCGGCTGAGATCCTGGCTCGACGACTTCGCCGCCGAATTCGTGCGCACGCTCGAACTGCAGGAAGGCGAACTCACGATCGGCGAGGTGCCCCACGACCTCGAGGTGCGCATGGACCGTGGCCACCTGCGCCAGGTGCTCTGGAACCTGTGCGACAACGCGGTCAAGTATGCCAGCGAGACCGGCGGCATCCTCGTCGAGATTCAGGGCGGACGCATGCCGGGCCAGGGCAGGCCGTTCATCGAGGTGCTCGACTGCGGACTCGGCGTTGACGCAGCCACGGCAGACAAGATCTTCGAGCCGTTCTTCACCGCGCGCTCGGGCGGGACGGGCCTCGGGCTGTATATCTCTCGCGAGCTCTGCGAACTCAACCGTGCGACCTTGCTGTACCTTGACCGGCCCGGTGGCGGCAGCATCTTCCGTATCGTATTCTCCGACCCCGATCGCTGGGACACGCAGGACGAGCAATGACCGAACCGCTGGCGCTGGTTATCGACGACGAGCCCGATATCTGCGAGCTGCTGAAGCTCACGCTGGGCCGCATGGATATCCGGACCGAGACGGCGATGGACGTTGCCGGCGCCAAGGCACTGCTCGGCGAGCACGATTTCGATATCTGCCTGACCGACATGCGGCTCCCGGACGGCGACGGCCTCGAACTCGTCGAGTGGATGCAGAGCAACGCCGCCGGCGTGCCCGTGGCCGTGATCACGGCACACGGTAACGTCGAGACGGCTGTGCAGGCGCTGAAGCTGGGTGCCTTCGACTTCATCTCCAAGCCGCTCGATCTCGGCAACCTGCGCACGATCGTCGAGAACGCCCTGAAGGTCCGCCAGCCCGGGCACAGCAGCGGGTCCAGGCTGCTCGGCGACTCGCCCAAAATGCGCGACCTGCGCGACATGATCGGCAAGGTCGCGCAGTCGCAGGCGCCCGTGCACATTTCCGGCGAGTCCGGGACCGGCAAGGAACTCGTGGCGCGCCTGATCCATGACAGCGGGCCGCGGGCCGAGGGACCCTTCGTGCCGGTCAACTGCGGCGCCATCCCGTCAGAGCTCGTCGAGAGCGAGTTCTTCGGTCATCGCAAGGGCGCCTTCACG
>JBFGYM010000146.1:0-6278 GCA_041587435.1 Woeseiaceae bacterium | reverse complement strand
TGGAAGATCTTCAACACCAGCTACGCGATGTACCTCGCCGTGCTCGGCAGCATGGTGCACGGCATGACGGTGCCGGGCTCGATCGAAGCGGCGCAGCGCGCCCGGGGCCTGACCAAGGGCATGTTCGAATGGCTGCGCAAGGCGCCGTGGGGCAACCCGGCGTTCTCCGGCATGTTCATGTCACTGGTGTTCTTCGGCTTCATCGGCGGCATTTCGGGCGTGGTCATGGGTACCGAGCAGATCAACCTGATCATGCACAATACGCTGTACGTCCCGGGCCACTTCCACGGCACGGTCGTCGCCGGCACGACGCTGGCTTTCATGGCCATCACGTACTACCTCGTGCCGTTGATCTTCCGCCGCGAGCTCATGTTCATGAAGCTCGCGAAGCTGCAGCCCTACCTGTTCGGTATCGGCGCTGCGGGCATCTCGGTGTTCATGATGGGCGCAGGCACGCTGGGCGTCGCGCGCCGCCACTGGGACATGCAGTTCGCCGACGCGATCCTGCCGTTCGACTACCCGTCCGCCGCGTTCCTGATGATGGGGCTGAACGGCATGTTCGCGGTGCTTGCCGCACTCGGGGGCATCGCCTTCATCGTCATCGTCGTGAGCTCGGTGTTCTTCGGGCGCAAACTGGCGCCGGACGAGAAGCCGAGCTATCCCGAGGTGCCGCCGCAGGCGGCCGTCGTCGCGCAGCACGGCAGCGCGCACTCGCTGAAGATCCCGGGCACCACCATGCTCGTGGCTATTTTCTTCATCGCCTTCGTGCTGTATTACTTCGTCAACTGGAAGTATCTGTCCGAGGTCTGGCCGCTGAGCTGACGAATCGATGGCGAATTGGCGCTTACTGCTGGTTCTTGGCAGCTTGGCCGGCGTTTCCGCCGGCCAAGCTGCTACGGGGCCCGACAACTACGACCGGGACGACGCCCTGGCCGTCAGCCAGGGCGCTATCGGCCGGTCGCTGAGCGATTACACGCTGCGCGACACCAGCGGGCAGCCCTTCGACCTCTCGTCCCTCAAGGGCAAGCCGCTCGTCATCAGCATGATCTACACGAGCTGCCACCACGTCTGCCCGAACATCACGCGCAACCTCGGCGACACGATCGACGTCGCGCAGGAGGCACTCGGCCGGGACTCCTTCAATGTCGTCACCGTCGGTTTCGACTGGCGGGTGGACACGCCCGAGCGCATGCGCGAGTTCGAGTCGCGGCTCGGCATGAGCGACGTCCCGAACTGGCACTTCCTCGCCACCGAGGCCGGCGTCGTCGACGCACTCAGCGACAACCTCGGCTTTCTTTTCTATCCGAGCGCCAAGGGCTTCGATCATCTCGCCCAGTCGACGGTCATCGACGCAGACGGCAGGATCTACCGCCAGGTGTACGGCGTCGATATCGAGACGACGGCGCTCGTCGAGCCCCTCAAGGAACTCGTGTTCAATACGCCGCGCAGTGCCGGCTTCATCGCCCACTGGGTGAGCACGTTCAAGCTGTTCTGCACGGTCTACGACCCCAACAACGACCGCTACCGGTTCGACTATTCCATTTTCACCGCAATCGTCGTCGGCATCCTCAGCCTGGGTCTCGTCGCCGTCTTCATCATCGGGGAGTGGCGGCGCGCCCGGTAGGATCAGCATGGAATTGATCAAACGTGGCCTGGTGCGCGCATTCTCGCGCTTCGAGGCGCTTTTCGAATACGCCTTCGGCCAGCGCCACAACCCGTTTGCCTGGCTCGGCGCGCTCGGCTGGTACTTCTACTGGATCGTCGCGGCGACCGGCATCTACCTGTATATCTTCTTCGATACGGGCATCACCGAAGCGTACGCATCCGTCGAATACATCACCCACGACCAGTGGTACGCCGCCGGCATCATGCGCAGCCTGCACCGTTACGCCTCGGACGCGCTGGTCATCGTGGTCGTGTTGCATGTTTTCCGCGAGTTCGCGTTCGACCGGCTGCGCGGTCGCCGCTTCTTCGCGTGGCTGACCGGCGTACCGCTGCTCGCCTTCATCTACATCTGCGGCATCAGCGGCTACTGGCTCGTCTGGGACCAGCTCGCGCAGTACATTGCCATCGCGACCACCGAATGGCTCGACACGCTGCCGCTGTTCGGCGAGCCGATCGCCAGCAATTTTCTCAACAGCACGACGCTGGGCGGGCGCTTCTTCACCCTGATGGTGTTCATCCACATCTTCGGTCCGCTGTTCATGCTGCTGCTGATGTGGGTGCACATCCAGCGGCATGCCCGCGCCCGGGTGAATCCGCCGCGCGCGCTCGCCATCGGCACGCTCGCGGCGCTGACGCTCCTGTCGCTCGTCTTCCCGGCCGTCAGCCAGGCGCCCGCCGACCTCGACGTCGTGCCGACGACGCTCGGCTTCGACTGGTTCTACCTCGCCGGGTACCCCTTGCTCGACGTCATTCCGGGCGGCCAGCTATGGCTGTACCTGCTGGCCGGCTTCGTGTTGCTCGCGATACTGCCCTGGGCCCCGCCTGCGAAGCCCGTCCCGACCGCCGTCGTGAATCTCGACAACTGCAACGGCTGCACGCGCTGTTTCGACGACTGCCCGTTCGGCGCGATCACGATGGTGCCGCGGACGGACGGCCGCGCCTACGACGCCGAGCCCGTCGTCAATCCCAACCAGTGCACCTCCTGCGGCATTTGTGCCGGCGCCTGCCCGACGTCCACGCCATTCCGGCGCTCAGGGCCATTGGCGCCGGGCATCGACCTGCCGCACAGGTCCATCGCCGCATTGCGTGACGCGGTGGTCACGAGCGGCGCTGCCGGCCAGGTACTCGTTTTTGCCTGCGGCACGAGTGACGCCGCCGCGCTCCGGCGCGGCGGCGCCATCGTCATCGAACTGCCCTGCGTCGGCATGCTGCCTCCGTCGTTCGTCGATTTCGCGCTCGCGCGGGGACACGCCGCGGGCGTCATGATCGCCGGGTGCGCCGAGGGCGACTGTCAGCATCGTCTCGGCAACGAGTGGGCCGCCGAGCGCATGGCCCGCAGGCGCGACCCGTTCCTGCGCCAGCGGGTCGACACGCGCCGGCTGACGCTGAGCTGGCTACCCCGCGGCACCATCAAGAGGAGGCAGCGTGCGCTCGACCGGTTCCGGTCGATGCTGGCTGAGCTCGACGATGACTAGAGCCGTCCAGTTGCTGTTGTACGCCGCGTTCGCGCTGGTCGTCGGCTATTTTTCGGTACTGCCGCCGTACCGCTATGCGGATCCCGACAGCGCCACGATCAAGGTCTCCCTGAGCCACGCCGGTCACCGCGTCAAGGAATGCGTCAAGCTCACGCTCGACGAGATCAACGCACGCGCCCTGCGCGGCGAGCCGCTGAACGAATGCGAGCGCGAACGTTTGCCGATCACCGTCGAGCTCGACATCGACGGCGTGACCGTCCTGCACGTTCGGGCTGCGCCTTCCGGCTTCTGGAACGACGGTCCCGCCTCGGTGTACGAGCGAATCGAGGTCGCGGCCGGAACGCACGAGATCACGGCGCGTCTGAGGGATTCGGCGAGGTCCGACGGCTGGGACTACGAGTACACCGAAGCGGTCGAACTGCGACCGGGGCGCTACTTCACGGTAAGGTTCCGGGCGGAGAGCGGAGGGTTTGCATTCCGATGAGCCTGATCACCTGGAAAGACGAGTTCAGCCTCGGCATCGAGTCGGTCGACTTCGAGCATCGCGAGATGATCGAGCTGATCAACGACCTCGACGCGTCGATGGGGCAGGACGCGAGCCACGCCAGCGTCGTCGAGTCGCTCGGTGAAATCTACGCCCGCATTTCGGCGCATTTTGCGCTCGAGGAAAAGATCATGCGCGATGCGAACTACGACGCGTACGCCGCGCACAAGCAGGATCACGAGAAATTGCTCGACGGCCTGCTCGACGTCATCGACAGCGTCGATGACGGCGGCCGCTACGACCGGACGGCGCTGTCGCAGAGCCTCGACGCCTGGTTCTCCGGTCACTTCCGTACCCACGACGCGAGGCTGCACGACAAGCTCGGCTGACCCCTGAAACGAAAAGGGCCCGGCTTGCGCCGGGCCCGATTCCGCACACCCCTCCGTCAGTAGATGTCGTTGAGCGTGTTATACACGTTGAACTTGCCGGTCGGCGTAATCAGGTTCGGATCCTTGATCACGGCCTTGAGCGTGCGCGTCTTGTCGTCCACGACGACGATCGCGCTCTCCTGCTCCTTGCCGGACCAGACCGAGAACCAGACCTCGTCGCCCGCCTTGTTGTATTCGCCCTGCACGACGCGTTTGGGGCCCTCGCCCAGCTCTGCCCACTCCGCGATCGGCAACTTGACGAAGCCGGCGCCAAGGTCGCCGACATCGAACACGGCCACCGACTGGCTGATCGACTCGTCCGGGTTGAGCGGCGCATCGACCCAGAGGTTCTTCGACTCGGGATGCGACTTCACAAACAGCGAACCGCCCCCCATGCCCTCGATAATGCGGACCGTCTTCCAGGCATTGTCGGGACGATTGACCGGATCGGTGCCGAGGAACGTCACGTTCGCGTTACCGAGCGCCGACGTCACCCAGACGGGCCCGTGCTCGGGATCGTCGAGGTTCGCACCGCGGCCCGGATGCGGCGTCTTGGTAACGTCTGCCAGGGCGACGAGCTTGCGCTCCTTCGAATCGACGACCGCGATCTTGTCGGACTGGTTCGCGGCCGTCAGGAAATAGCGCTTCGTGCGGTCCCAGCCGCCGTCATGCAGGAACTTCGCTGCGCCGATATCGGTCACGGCGATATTCTCGATGTCGCTGTAGTCCACGAGCAGGATGTGACCCGTTTCCTTCACGTTGACGATGAAGTCGGGATGCTCGTGCGAGGCGACGATCGCGGCGACACGCGGTTCCGGATGGTACTCCTGAGTATCGACGGTCATGCCGCGCGTCGAGACGATCTTCAGCGGCTCGAGCGTGTCACCGTCCATGATCACGTACTGCGGCGGCCAGTAGGAACCCGCGATCGCGTACTGGTCTTCGTAGCCCTTGTACTTCGACGTCTCGACCGAGCGCGCCTCGAGGCCGACCTTGATCTGAGCCACCGTCGCCGGCGGATTCATGTACAGATCGATCATGTTGATCAGCGCGTCGCGGCCGATCGTGAACACGTACCGCCCGGACGCGGAGACGCGCGAGATGTGCACGGCGTAACCGGTCTTCAGGCGCGCGAAGATCTCCTTGGTGTCGCCATCGATGATCGCGACTTCACCCGTATCGCGCAGCGTGACGGAGAAGAAGTTCTCGATGTCGCGCTTGTGCTGCGGTTTCCTGGGCCGCTTCTCGGGTGGCACGAGCACCTTCCACGTCGCTTTCATGTCGGCCATGCCGAACTCGGGCGGCGCCGGCGGTTCCTGTTGCAGGAAGCGCGCCATGATGTCGATCTGTTCCGGCGTCATTTCGCCCGACGTGCCCCAGTTGGGCATGCCGGCCGGCGAGCCGTAGTTGATCAGGGCCTTGAGATAGTCCGTGCCTTTTCCGCGCGTAATGTCGGGCGTCAGCGGCTTGCCCGTGGCGCCCTTGCGCAGCACGCCGTGGCACCCGGCGCAGCGTTCGAAGTACACCTGTGTCGCGACTTCAAACTCGGCCCGGCTCAGTATCGGACCTTCCACGTCCATGACCTGTCTCGCGCCCTCGGGCGACATGGCGACTGGCGCACCCTCGTACTTCAGTTCGCCTTCGGTCGCGCCGACGTGCCGTGAGCCGGCTGCGCGGTCTTGCTGGCCGAGCTCGGCGCGCAGCGCCGCGACCTCGGCGACACTGACCGCCGCGCCGTCGTTGCCCCACGAGCCGAATACGTAGGTCAGCGCAGCGGCGAGGTCCTCGTCGGACAGGTGGCCGAGGCTCGGCATGACGCCGTTGTACTCGACCCCGTTGACCGTGATCGGGCCGGAAAGACCGAACATCGCGGCGCTTAGGACTTTCTTGCGGTCGCCCTTCAGGTAATCGGATTCGGCCAGCGGCGGAAATGCGCCGGTCAGGCCCTGGCCGTTCGCCTGGTGGCAGGCGGCACAGTTGGCGGCATAGACGTTCTTGCCTTTCGCCATCAAGTCGTCGGCCGTTGCCACGGCGACTTCGGCGTCGTGCACGGCGGTGTCGCTGACAGCCGCGGCGCCGACGGCGTCTTCGGAGCAGGCCCCGAGCGACATCCCGAGCATCGGGATGGCCAGAGCCAAGCCTAGTTTATTGCGTTTCATGGGTTTACTCCCCTGTCTTACAGCGTTATTCGATACGTCACCACACCAGGTTCAGGCTGACGGACGC
>JBFGYM010000145.1:0-6293 GCA_041587435.1 Woeseiaceae bacterium | reverse complement strand
GCTGTCGCGATCGTAGACGTAGGCATTCGCTTCCGACGCCGCGACTTGCAGCAGCGTGTCGCGCTTCTTCATCCACCACGTGTCGGCCGCGCGCGCCGCGGGCTCGTCCGCCGCGAACAGGCGCTCCCAACTGGGGCCGAATACTTCGCTCGAGCCGGTCTTGCGAATGATCGTGGCGTGCAGCTTGCGCACCAGGCGCGGTCCCTGCTGCTTGTCGACCACGAAACTCAGGTTGAGGTCGTTCGCGGCCTGCGACATCAGGTGAATGCGCTCCTCCTCGAACACCTCGAGCGCCGGCGCCATGCGCGGCATGATCGTGCGGATCTTGCGGCCCACGAGGCTGACCGCGGAACAGTTCGAGATCACGCTGACGTGACAGAGCTTCTCGAGGTCGTGGACGAGCGATTCTTCCACGTCGTCGGGAAGCATGCCGTCACTCGTATCGACCGACACGGTTACGTTCGTTTCCGAGGTCGATATGAGGTCTACCGAGACGCCGTTCTCGGCGAATGCAGCAAATGCCTTGGCCAGGAAGCCGACCTCGTGCCACATGCCGACCGTCGTCATCGACACCAGCGTGAGCCCGTCACGGCTGCAGATGCCCTTTACCTGGGGCTCGATCTCCTCGGTCACCGACGAGATCACCGTGCCGGCAATCTCCGGGTGCGTCGTGCTGCGAATGAAGATCGGGATGCCGCTGCTGCGGGCTGGCGAGATACAGCGCGGGTGCAGAACCGAGCTGCCGGCCGAGGCGAGCTCCTGCGCTTCGTCGTAATGGAGGCCGACAAGCAGCCGCGCCGACGGCACGACCTTGGGGTTGGCCGTGAACATGCCGGGGACGTCCGTCCAGATCTCGAGGCGGCGCGCCTGTAGACGCGCCGCAAAATAAGCGCCGGACGTGTCCGATCCGCCACGTCCCAGCAACACGGTCTCGCCCGACGTGTTGCGGGCGATGAAGCCTTGCGTCAGCACGACCCCTGGCTGGGCAGCCAGCCTCGCCTGCATGTCCGGGTCCGACGCGAAGTCGCACGTGGCAGACAGGTAACTCGACGACGGATTGCGGCCGGGCCGCGAGCGGCTCGTCAGCAGGTCGCGCGCATCCATCCAGTGGGCGGGCAGTCCCTGTTGCACCAGGTAGGCCGCGCCGAGCCGCGTCGACAGCAATTCCCCGAGCGCCATCACGCGAACACGCACGCGGACGCTGATCTCCTTGACGAGGCGTACACCGGCGATCAGCTGCTCCAGTTCGTGGAGCCGCTCCTCGAGCAGTGTCTTGCCGTCCAGCCCCAGCGCCTCTGCCAGCTCGTAGTGTTGCTGCCGGATTCGCGCCAGGCTGTCGGCCGGGTCCCCCGCGACCGCGTCGCCCAGCGTCTTTTCGAGAGCGTTCGATATCCCTGCCAGCGCCGAGTGCACCACCACGGGCCGTAGTCCGGCATCGAGACGTGCTTTGACGAGCCGCGCTATCGTCGCCCAGTTTTGGGCGGACGACACGCTCGTCCCGCCGAACTTCATGACCACCCAGGGTGACTTTGCGATGGCTTCGGGTGCGCCCAGCGCACCACTGTCGTCGAAACCTGCCTCAGGCTGCAGCGTTGTCATTCATCGTCCCGCACGAACTCGGCAAAAAAAAACCCGCAAGGATGGCCCCGCGGGTTTGCTGACAAAGTCCGTGATTATTATTGGCTAGCCGGTACTTTGCCATTCGCACCCACGCGCCTCTGGCGCGCCATGTGTTTTAGGAGTTGTTCCATATCGATCGCGTCGATAAGTTGGCACTTCACGTGGGTGTGGGAAAGTTCCATTGGCGCAGTAAATCGGACCTTGCCTGTCAGGTCAAGTCCCAAGCGCGCCAGGGTCCGGTGCCGCTGCGGCTCAGTCCCACGCCGGCGGAATGGTGACGGCGCCCTCGGACGCCGACGAGACCTCGTTCCGGTACTTCGCGAGCACACCGGCGCGTACCGGCGACGGCGGACGCCGCCATTCGCCGCGCCGCCTGTCGAGTTCCTCGGCGTCCAGTTCGACGTTGATCTCCTTCGACCCGGCGTCGATGCGGATGCGATCACCGTCGCGAATCAGGGCGATCGGACCGCCTACCGCGGCTTCCGGCGACACGTGACCGACGACAAAGCCGTGGCTGCCGCCCGAGAAGCGGCCGTCCGTGATGAGAGCGACCTCCTTGCCGAGGCCCTTGCCCATGATGGCGCCCGTCGGGCTGAGCATCTCGCGCATGCCGGGTGCACCTTTCGGGCCCTCGTAACGAATCACGACGACGTCGCCGGCTGTGACCGTGCCGTCGAGAATGGCCCGGAGCGCTTCCTCCTCGGAGTGGAACACGCGCGCAGAACCCTCGAAGCGGAGTCCCTCCTTGCCCGAGATTTTCGCCACCGCGCCGTCCGGTGCGAGGTTGCCATAAAGGATCGCAAGGTGGCTGTCCGCCTTGATCGGATCGTCGAAGCCGCGCACGATATCCTGCCCCGGTGGGTAATCCGCGACGTCCTCGAGGTTTTCGGCGAGCGTCCTGCCCGTCACGGTCAGGCAGTCGCCGTGCAACAGCCCCCGGTCGAGCAGGCGCTTCATCAGCGGCTGAATGCCGCCGATGGCGATGAGCTCTGACATCAGGTAACGCCCGCTCGGCTTGACGTCGGCCAACACCGGGACTCGCTGGCCGATTTCCGTGAAATCGTCGAGCGATAACGGCACGCCGGCTTCGCGCGCGATGGCCAGCAGGTGCAGGACGGCATTGGTCGAACCGCCGAGGGCGATGACGACCGAAATCGCATTCTCGAACGCCTCGCGCGTCATGATGTCGCTCGGCTTGATGTCCTTTTCTATCAGCCTGACGACCGCCTCGCCGGCGCGCAGGCAGTCGCTCTTCTTCTGCTCGGAGACGGCCTCCTGGGCCGAACTGTTGGCAAGGCTCATGCCGAGCGCCTCGATCGCCGAGGCCATCGTGTTCGCCGTGTACATGCCGCCGCAGGCACCGGGCCCGGGGATCGCGGTCCGCTCGACCTCGAGCAGCTCCGCATCGTCGATCTTGCCGGCCGAATGGGCACCGACCGCCTCGAAGACCGACACGATATCTCGCCGGCCGGAGCCCGGCTTGATGGTGCCGCCGTAGACGAACACGGCGGGCCGGTCGAGACGCGCGATCGCCATCACGCAGCCCGGCATGTTCTTGTCGCAACCGCCGATCGCAACGACCCCGTCGAAGCCTTCCGCCCCGACCACGGCCTCGATCGAATCGGCGATAATCTCGCGCGAAACGAGGGAATAGCGCATTCCCGGCGTCCCCATCGAAATGCCGTCCGACACGCTGATCGTATTGAAGACGACACCCTTGCCGCCGGCTTCGTCGGCTCCTCGCACGGCCTCTCGCGCGAGGCCGTCGATGTGCATGTTGCACGGCGTGACCATGCTCCAGGTCGATGCGATTCCGATCTGCGGTCGCGCGAAGTCCTCTTCCGAGAAGCCGACTGCACGCAGCATCGCACGGCTGGGCGCGTGTTCGACGCCGTCAACGACGACGCGCGAGTAGCGTCGCAGCTCTTTGTCACTCATGTTCCTGGTTCGCTCCGGGTATGACTGCACGGCCCACGCAGGCCGGAGCGGCAGTCTAGCAGCAAACCCGGGGTGATCGCATGGCCTCGCGGCCTTGCGGCTATTCGTCGTCGCGAATCATGACTGCGACGTTCGGCGAGACGTTTGGCGGCAAACGTTCCGGGTCGATCGCCAGGCGCACGATGAAGGCCTCGTCACCCTCCGCCCGCGAGTCCTGGACGAGCGGCACGAGCAGGCGCGCCGATCGCTGTCCCGGACCGAACGAGATCGAGTAGCTGCTGGGTGCGAAGTAGTCCTCGCCTTCGGTCGCCGACAGGTCTTCGACCGAGAAACCGACCACCACCGACGAGTTGTCGGGATTGAATCGCACGATGTCGATCTGGGCCGCCGGATCGGCCTCGCTGACCGACACCTGGGTCGAAGCGAACGCGATCGTATTGACCGGCATCGTGCTTTCGAACGTGCGCTGGTCGTCGTCCTGGAGCATGACTTCCACGATGGCCAGTTCGGACTCGGCCGCGTCGGCGAAGCGCAGGCGAAGCGTGGATAGCTGGTCGGGTTCGCGGCGCGGGTCCGAAGCCGTCGTGAGCGTGATGCGCGCCCTCGGCTGCCCGGCCGGGAACGACAGCAGCCCGGCGTTCGACAGCGCATACTGCCCGGTACCCCAGGGAGAGCGATTGCCGCTGAAGCCGATCTCCTCGAGCCGCAACGTCATCGGTATGCCGATGTCGCCCGCGCGAACGAAATCGACGATGACCGGTGCACCGTCTTCGCGCAGCACCACGCGCGTCGGGTCCCCGACGCTGCCCTCGGGATCGAAGGTCACGACAGCGTCGGGCGGAGGCAGCTTGCTGAAGTCGACGAGGTTGGCGTACCGTTCGGCCGGCGCAGCTTGCGGTTCGGGCCCTGATTCCGCCTCGATGGCTTTCGCGACCGGCACGCCGGTTTCCTCGAGCGGCTCGGCCACGGCCGGTTCGGGCGAAGCGGACGCCTCGTCAACCGGCGCAGCCGGCTGTCGCTCGACGGGCGGCGGCTCGATGATCGGCTCCGGCTCGGGTGCCACGGCATCGACGATGGCGCCGCTTCCCTGCCATCGCTCGAGCCACGGGTCCAGGTAACCGAGTTGTTGCGCGCCGATCCCGGCCAGGCCGAGCAACACGACGACGATTGCAATCCACTTGCCCGGCGAACTGTCGTCGTCGGTAACGAATCGCTCCGGCGGCTCGATCGTGACCGTTTTCGTCTCCTCTCGCTCGTCCTCGAGCGCGTCGACAAACTCGCGCACCGATGCGAAACGCGTGACGCGCGCGTACGAAAGCGCTTTCTTGAGCGCAGTCCAGTTGGCGTCACTGATGCCCTGGGGACGTTGCGGCGTCATGGCGGACTGCGAGGCTTCGGCCGCATTCCGCGGACCAAAGACGCGATAGCCCGCGACCAGGCGATACAACAGGCAACCGAGCGAAAAGACGTCGTCGGTCGCGGCGGGTTCCTCGCCGCCGAGTACCTGCATGCTCGAGTAAGCCGGCGTCAATGCGCCGAGGACGCCGGGATCGAATTCGCTGTCGGGATGGGCTTGCCGGACCCGGGCCACGCCGAAGTCGAACAGCTTGGCGTTGCCGTTCGGCATGATCATGATGTTGCCGGGCTTGACGTCGGCGTGGACGATACCGCAGCGATGCGCGTAGTCCAGTGCGTCGCCGACCTGGCGCACGATACGAAATGCCGCGTCCTTGTCGATGCTGCGGGCATCGGCCGAATCGAGGATATCCGCGAGCGTCCTGCCTTCGAGCCACTCCAGAATCAGGAAGTACAGATCGTCGTCACGGTCGAGGTCAATGAAACGCACGATGTGGGGATGCACGAGGCAGCGCGTCTTCGCCGCCTCCTGCTGCAAGGCGCGCAGTGCATCGCCGTTCTCGGCCAATGCCGGAGACAGGATCTTGATCGCCACGTTGGGCTGCTCCGAACCGGCTTCGGCCAGGCGCCGGTCGAGCGCCTTGTAGACGACGCCCATGCTGCCGCCCGACACTTTTTGCTGCAACAGGAAGCGGTCGCGCAGGATGGATCCGACCTGCACGCGCGCAGTGGCGTCGTTGATGGGCAGCACGTCGCCCGGAATGACGGTCGTCGCGGCGAACGAGTCCTCGACCGGATCGGACGGCGCCGCGGAACGCTCCGCGTCGGGCATCGGCCGCTCCGGTGCGGTTTCCGTCGGGCTGGTGGGGGTGCGCTCTGTCACGTAGTGGTCGAGCATCGACTTGACGAGCTGGAACGTCTCCTTGCGCAACGCTCCCGATTCGTAGCGCTCCTGGAGAACGCGGCGAATCTCGGCCTCGCTGCCGCCATCCGACGACAGCAAAGCGCCGATACCCTGCTGGATATCGGACAACATGTCGACATCGTCCGTCTTTGCCTGGAGCTTGTCGTCAAAGCTCGCGAGCTGATCGGCAAACGTGTCGCGAATCTTGTCGGATTCGGCGCTCATATGTAAAAACGGAGTTTACCGGGATTATCAAGTCCCAAACCGGAACTGGTCGTCAAAATACCTTGCCCGGATTGAGGATATTGCCCGGATCGAGCAATTTCTTGATGCTCTTCATCAGTTCGAGTTCGGGGCCGGCCCGGTACTCGGCAAGCCAGGCGCGCTTCGACTGCCCGACCCCGTGCTCGGCACTGAAGCTTCCGCCGAGGTCGGCGACGAGATCGTAGATCGCCCGGGTGATGCGCTGCCCCTC
>JBFGYM010000144.1:0-6300 GCA_041587435.1 Woeseiaceae bacterium | reverse complement strand
GTACGTGTCCGATCGCTGGCGCATCAGCGAGCAATCCGTGCTGGAGTGGGGGCTGCGCTGGGACGACCAGATGTACACCGACCTGCCATCGGACTCGCAACTGAGTCCGAGGTTGTCGTACCTCTTTTCACCGTGGCCGGGGGCCGAGCTGCGCGTCAGCGCCGGGCGGTACCACCAGTCGCAGGCCATCGAAGCATTGCAGGTCGAAGACGGCGTGACGAGATTCTGGCCCGCGCAGCGCGCCGATCACTTCATCGTCGGGCTGCGGCAGCTGCTGGCCGGCGACGTCGCGCTGCGCATCGAGGCATTCCACAAGGAAATCCGCGACCCGCGACCGCGGTTCGAGAACCTCTATGATCCGCTCGGCATCATGCCCGAGCTGCAGGCCGACCGCGTGCGCCTCGATCCGGCACGGGCGCGCGCGCGGGGATTCGAGGTGTCCGCGGACCGCGTGCGCGGTGCCTGGAACTGGTGGGCGTCGTACACGTGGTCGAAAGTGACCGACCGCATCGCCGGGCGCGACGAGCCGCGCAGCTGGGACCAGCGTCATGCGTTCCAGGGCGGCTTCGGCTGGCACGACGAACGCTGGAACTTCGCCGCGGCCGCCAGCGTGCATTCCGGGTGGCCGACGACGGACCTGGCGCTGGATGCCGGCGGCAGCGCCGTACCGGGCCCGCGCAACGCCCTCGACTTGCCCACGTTCGCGAGCGTCGACCTGCGCCTGAGCCGGCGCTTCGATGTGCCGCGCGGCTCCCTGCTCGTGTTCGCCGAATTGTCGAACGCGCTGAACCGGCGCAACGTGTGCTGCGTCGACTGGGACGTCGGCGAGGACGAAGACGGCAACCCGGTGCTGGAGAACAGCCTCGACTACTGGATGCCGTTGCTGCCGGCCATCGGCATTCTCTGGGAATTCTGATAAATCCGCAGGTAATCGTCCGCGGCGTCGCGACGGTGCATGTCCGGGACGACGCGCAGACGCAAAGACGGCTCGAAATGCCGCAGGATCGAGGCATCGCCGTCGTCGCGGCAGAGCACGCACAGCGCACGCCGGTACACGGCGTGCAGGAGCGGGTTGCCGCGGCCGGGCAGGTTGCCGGAATGGCTCAGGATGTAGGGAATCGATCGCGTCAGCGTCAGAAGCAGGCCGGCCTGGGCCGCCGCCGGATCGTGAACGTGCGCTATGTCGACGCGCGGCATCAGGCAGTAGGCCGTGACGGCCGAGCGCACGACCGGGCCGACGGTAATGCCGTCGACGGCATCGAGCCGCTTGGCGAGCGTGACGTTGCGCACGAGCACGTACTGCTCGACCCCGGCCTCGCGCAGCGACTCGGCGAGGCTGACGAAGTGTTCGCCCATACCGTTGAACGAGGTCGCCAGATTAATATGCCCGACGAGCATGTCAGTCGTCCTCGTCGGCGAGTCCGATCGCAAGGGCCATCGATTCGCCACCAGGGTGGTCGAGGATGAGGTTCGCAGCCTCTTCGCGAACCGCGGCCGACGGGTCGCCGAGCAGGGCGAGCGCGGCATCGAGCGCCTCGGGACTGTCGACGCCGGCGAGCTCCACGAGGCCGCGCACGCGCTCTCGCGGGTCCTCACTCGACGTCTTGTCGAGGGCCGCGCGAACCTCCTGTCCGACAGCTGGCGGCGAAGTCAGGATTTCGATGGCCGCAGGGTTGTTCGCGTCCCGGAACAGGTAGAGCCGCGCGCCGTCCTCGTCTTCCATGAGCACGTAATTCCGGTGCCCGAATTCGCGCCGCACCTGCTCGCGCAGCGATTCGTCGGCGCCGGCCGGGAAGGCCGCAAGCAGGGCGAGGCCCGCGACGGCCCCGCCCAGCGACAGCGACAGTCGGAGCGTCATTCGTCTTCCGTCAGGAAGCAGCTCTCGATCGCCGTCTGGTTCCAGCTTGCTTCGCGGGCCAGGACCTCGTACTTGAATGTTTCGCTCTGGTCCATGAACTGCTCCGGAACCGTCATCTCAGTGACGTCAGGGGGAAGGACGACACTGAAAACCGTCGTGAACTCGCCGTCCGGCGTTTCCAGCTCGGCCTCCACCACGACCTGGTAGTTGACGATCGTAATGTCGTCCGAGTTCATCGGATGACCGAGCGACGGATGCGTTCGCGTCACCGGTTGCCAGGCGATCACGTACTCGTCGGCGACGATCACGGGTGCATCGTAGCCGGGCTCTTCGTCGTCGCACTGCTCGGCCGCGGCGATGCCGTTGACCGTCGGGACGGGCGGGGCGGGCATCGCGTGCGTGATCTCGGTTTCGCTCTCGAGTTCGTCGCCCTCGAGCGTTATGCCCTCGACCTCGTAGGTGCCCTCGGGGAAGCGCCGGAAAAACGCCTCGGGCGCGAGTTCGTCGAAGGTCGGCTCGGCGCTTTCAAAGAAGATCTCGGTGACGCCCTGGCGTCGCAGGCGACCGCGCGCCACGGCGCCGAAAACGCGGCGCTCGTGCGGGTCTTCGATCTGCAGGCGCTTCCACGGCTCACCGTCAATCAGCGCATGGATGCCAAGGTCACCGTCGGTGTTGTTGAGTTCGAAAAAGACTTCCGCGACGTCCCATTCGATCTCGTCTTCGTCGTGCTCGTCGGCCATCGCGGGAGCGCCGAGCAGCGCCAGACATCCGGCGCCAAAACAGAACTTGCGGGTATTCATGATTTTCTCCTGGCTGCGTGGGGCTACTCCGTGAGACGGGGCGCCGGGAGGAAATCGGTCGTATCAGTCGTCCAAGAAGCGGACCTCGCCGGACTCGATCGAGTACTCGGCGCCGACGACTGTCAGTTCGCCGTCGGCGATGAACTGCTCGAGGATGTCCGACCCCCGATGCAGCCGCTCCACGGCATGGCGGACGTTGGCCGCGACCGCGTCCTGCAGCGACACGCCGTTGCCCATCAGCGGCTCGATGGCGGGCTTGATGCGGTCGACGATGGCCCGCAGGTTTGGCGAGCGGTGTTCCTGTTCGCGCGCCAGCTCCTTGAGCGTCGCGTCGACGGCCCCGCAGTTGCTGTGGCCCAGCACCACGACGAGACGCGCACCGAGCTGCGACGCCGCGTACTCGATGCTGCCGATCTGCGACGGCGCGACGACGTTGCCCGCGACGCGGATGACGAACAGGTCCCCGAGCCCCTGGTCGAAGATGAGTTCTACGGGCACGCGCGAATCCGAACAGGCGAGGATCGCGGCAAACGGGCTTTGGCCGCCGACGAGTTCGGCGCGACGCGCCCCGCTGAACGACTTGCTCGTGTTGCTTGTGCCGGCGACGAAGCGCCGGTTGCCTTCTCGCAGGCGGTGTAAAGCGTCAGAAGCTGGAATCATGAGCGAACATTACCACCGATTGAGGAAAACGGGAGTCCCGGACGGAAAGTGCGACTGCTCGCGAGCCAGTTCGACGTAGCCGTCGGTGACTGACAAGGCCGTCAGGTCACCGGACGTATTCGTCCGCACCGGCATCGCGAGGACCTGCCCCGCGGCGTTCGACACCACTTTGACGGGCTGGAAGCAGGTGAGGTCGGGCTCGAAGGTCACGTCGGCGGCGAGCGATGCGAACTCGGGCGGTGCGGGCGATGCCCGCGAGGCTTTCGCGAGCGCCGGTATCACGTAATGGCGACAGCACACGAGGGCCGACACCGGGTTGCCCGGCAACGCGAAGACCGGCTTGCGGCCGGAGGCCATGCCGAACCACATCGGCTTGCCCGGCCGCTGGCTGACGTAGTGAAACAGCACGTCGACGCCAAGCCGCGCCAGTACGCCGGGCACGTGGTCGGCCTTGCCCTTCGACACGCCGCCACTGAGGATCAACACGTCGGCTTCCACGAGTTGATCGCCGATACGCGTCGCGAGCACGTCGGGGTCGTCCGCGAGGTGTTCGTGGCGGCTGTCCGTGTAGCCGTGATGGCCGAGCAGCGCCACGATCGCCGGACCGTTCGAGGAGCGAACCTGGTGGGGTTCGATCGCCACGCCCGGCGGCACGAGTTCGTCGCCGGTCGAGACGACGCGGATCGTCGGCAGCCGGCTGACGTCGACGTGCCCGAGGCCGGCCGAGACGATGGCGGCGATGTCCACCGGTGAAATGCGCTTGCCGGGCTGCAGGACTTCGGTGCCCGCCGCGTGGTCGGACGCTCTCGGGTGGATGAACTGGTGCTGTTTCGCGACGTAGCCGTCTTCGAGCGTCGCGACGCCGTCCTGCACGCCAATGCGCTCGACCGGCACGATGCAGTCCGCGCCCTGCGGCAGCACAGCGCCCGTCATGATTTCGATACAGGCCCCGGGGACGAGCTTCACGGCCGCCTCGCCGGCCATCTGCGTGCACTGCACCCGGAAAGACCGTTGCCCTGCCGCGACGTCGGCGTGCGCGACGGCGATGCCGTCCATCATGACGCGATCGAACGGCGGCTGGTCGCGCTCGGCGACCACGGACTGGCGCAGGATGCGGCCGCTAGCGGCCGCGACGGGAACGCGCTGCACCGGCAGGTCCGGGACGGCTGCCCGGACACGATCGAGCGCCTCGGACGTCGTGAGCACGGCTCAGGCGCGCTCCCGGGCTATCGCCCGGTGGCCGATATCGCGACGGAAACAGGCGTCGTCCCAGGCGATCTTGTCGACGGCGGCGTAGGCATCCTGCGCCGCGGCAGCCACCGAGTCGCCGAGACCGACGACGCACAGCACGCGCCCGCCGCTCGTCGTGACGGCGTCGCCGTCCATGCGCGTGCCCGCGTGGAATACTTTCTGGGTGTCGCTGTCGGCATGCTCGAGACCCGTTATGACCTTGCCGTTCTCGTAAGGCCCGGGATAGCCACCTGCGGCCATGACGACGCCGAGCGCTGCACGCGTGTCCCAGACGGCCGAACGTTCGCGCAAGCTCCCCTCGAGTGTCGACAGGCAAATATCGACGAGGTCCGACCTGAGGCGCGCCATGATGGGCTGCGTTTCGGGATCGCCCATGCGGCAGTTGAATTCGATCACCTTTGGCATGCCGTCCGGCATGATCATGAGGCCGGCGTAAAGAAACCCGAGGTACGGATGGCCGTCGGCCTTCATGCCGTTCAGCGTCGGGCGAATGACGCGGTTCATGATGCGCGCCTCGATCTCGGGCGTGACCACCGGGGCGGGCGAATACGCGCCCATGCCGCCCGTGTTCGGGCCAGTGTCGCCTTCGTCGCGAGCCTTGTGGTCCTGCGACGTCGCCAGCGGCAGGACGGTCTCGCCGTCGGTGACGACGATGAAGCTCGCTTCCTCGCCGTCGAGGAACTCCTCCACGACGATGCGCGCGCCGGCCTCGCCGAAGGCGCCGCCCTCCAGCATGTCGGTCGCCGCCTGCTCGGCTTCGGTGAGCGAATGCGCGACGATGACGCCCTTGCCGGCCGCGAGGCCGTCGGCCTTGATGACGATGGGCGCACCCTGTTCGCGGATGTACTCGAGCGCCGGCGCGAGCTCCGAGAAATTGCGGTAGCGCGCCGTCGGGATGTCGTGGCGGTCGAGGAAGTCCTTGGTAAAGGCTTTCGATCCCTCGAGCTGCGCGGCTGCGGCCGTCGGGCCGAAACAGGGCAACCCGAGTTCGTTGAAGCGATCGACGACGCCGGCGACGAGCGGCGCTTCCGGCCCGACGATCGTCAAGGCGACGTTCTCGCCGCGCGCGAGCCCGGCCAGTGCGTCGATGTCGTCCGACGACACGGCCACGTTACGTACCTTGGGCTCGCGCGCCGTGCCCGCGTTGCCCGGTGCGACGAGGATCTCGTCGACGCGCGGTGACTGCGCGCATTTCCAGGCGAGTGCGTGTTCGCGCCCGCCGGATCCGATGATCAAGACTTTCATATCAATGCCTGAAGTGTCGCATGCCCGTGAAAACCATCGCCAGGCCGTGCTCGTTGGCCGCCTGGATCACCTCCTCGTCGCGCATCGAGCCGCCGGGCTGGATGATCGCCGAGATGCCGGTCTCCGCCGCCGCGTCGATGCCGTCGCGGAAGGGGAAGAAGGCATCGGACGCCATGACGGAACCTTCGACCTCGAGACCCTCGTCGGCCGCCTTGATCGCGGCGATGCGGGTCGAATACACGCGGCTCATCTGGCCGGCGCCCACGCCTATCGTCATGTTGTCCCTGCAGAAGATGATCGCGTTCGACTTGACGTACTTGACGACGGTCCACGCGAACAGCATGTCCCGGATCTGTCCGGGCGTCGGCGCCTTGTCGGTCACGACCTCGAGGTCGGATTCGGTCACCGCGCCCGTATCGGACGTCTGGACGAGCAAGCCGCCGGAGACCTTCTTGAAGTCGAAGCCGGTCGCCGCGCCGCCTCCCG
>JBFGYM010000143.1:0-6310 GCA_041587435.1 Woeseiaceae bacterium | reverse complement strand
CGAAGAAGTTGACGCCCCAGTAGCCGTGGTAGCCGGTCTTGCCCTTGTCACCGCCGGGTCCGCGGCCGGGCACGTGACTTCCCGTGAATGCCTCGTCGGGATTGTCGACGATCGGCGTCGTCCAGATCGCCGTGAAACCCATGTCCGCGATGTACCGGGCGTTGTCGAGGACGCCCTTGAAATCCCCGCCGAGGTAGCCGATGTTGCCGGGCGCGTAACCTTCCACGTGTACCGGGCGATCGAACGTCCGTGTCGCGGGGTCGGGCCCGCCCTGCTCGGGATGGTTGTTCGACGGGTCGCCGTCGACGAAGCGGTCGGTCAACAGGAAATAGACGGCCTCGGACGCGAACGGCTCGAGCGTGCCGTAATACTCGCGCTGCGGCGCCTCGGTCGTCGCCGGTGCCGCACAGGCGGCGAGCAACACGGCGCCGATGGCGAAACACGCGGCCCTCATCCTTTCGGCTCCGCGGATTTGTCGACGAGCAGCGTGACGGCACCCGCGATCAGCAGCGATATGCCGCCAATGACCAGCCCGAAGATCGGCTGCAGGTCGAAAAACTCGCGCAGCAGCAAGCCGAGGATGCTGGCCGCCACGAGTTGCGGAATCACGATGAAGAAATTGAAGATACCCATGTAGACGCCCATCTTTTGCGCGGGCAGGTTGTTCGACAACAATGCGTACGGCAGCGACAGGATCGACGCCCACGCGAAACCGACGCCGATCATCGGGACCAGCAGCATCTTCGGATCGCCGACGAAATAAAAACAGATCAACCCGACGCCGCCGAGCCACAGGTTGACGAGGTGCGATACGCGGCAGCCGAGCCGGTTGGCGACGAACGGAATGGCCATCGCAGCGAACGCCGCGAACAGGTTGTAGGACGCGAACAGGATGCCGTTCCAGTCGGCGCCGTCGTTGTACGCCGTCGACGTTACGTCCGTGGCGCCGAAGTGATAGCTCGTGACGGCCGACGTGCCATAAATCCACATCGCGAACATCGCGAACCAGGAAAAGAACTGCACGACGGCGAGCTGGCGCATCACGCGCGGCATGTGAAACAGGTCGTGCACGATCTCGTAGAAACCGTTTTGCGTATGGCCGCCGCGCTGCATGAGTGACGCGAGGACCTGGATGACGCCGAAGCCGACGAGTCCGCCCGCCAGCACGAACAACTCCTTGTCGAGACCGCTGCTCGTCACCCAGTACCACAGGGCGAGGCCGAGCGCGGCACTCACCACGCCCCAGTTCAGGTAGCGGTTGGCCGGTCGCAACGCCGTATCGACGACTTCGTCGTCCTTGATGCGCGCAGCCTCGAACGCGGCCAGTTCCTCGGGCGTGTATTCGCGCGTGCGGAACACGGTCCAGGACACGGCCAGCAGGAACGCGATGCCGCCGACGTAGAACGCGATCTTGACCGACGGCGGAATTTCACCGGCCGGTGCCGTGTTCGCGACGTCGAACCAGTTGGTCATGATCCACGGCAGCGCAGAGGCGAAGACGGCGCCGACCCCGATGAAAAAGGTCTGCATTGCGAAGCCGCTCGTGCGCTGCTTCTCGGGCAGCATGTCGCCGACGAAGGCGCGGAACGGCTCCATCGACACGTTGATGCTCGCATCCATGATCCACAGCATGCCGGCCGCGAACCAGAGGTACGGCGAGTTCGGCATGATGATCAGGGAGACCGACGCGAGAATGGCCCCGATGAGGAAATACGGACGCCGGCGGCCGAGCCGGTTCCAGGTCCGGTCGGACATGTAGCCGATGATGGGCTGCACGATCAGCCCCGTCAGCGGCGCCGCCACCCAGAGGATCGGGATCTCGTCGACGGACGCGCCCAGCGTCTGGAAGATGCGGCTGACGTTGGCATTCTGGAGCGCGAAGCCCATCTGGATGCCGAGGAACCCGAAACACATGTTCCAGATCTGCCAGAAACTCAAAATCGGCTTGTCTTTCATTCTTCGTCTGCCTTTTGCTGCGGCCTGAACCGGATCGCCGCGCCGCCCCCTGCGGCGAGCTGCAATTCAAGCACGGATTCGTTGTTGAGTCGTTGTCGTTCGATCTCGAGCGCGTAGGGATTGCCGTCCCAGTGCGCGTCCGCTGCGTCTCGGTAGATCTCGGCGACGTAGGCGACGCCGGTCGCGAGCATCGTCAGCGGCACGCGCAGGCGGCGCGGTTGCTCGTCGGTGATCGCACCGAGGTACCAGTCCTCGCCGCCCCGCTCGCGCCGGGCGGTGACGACGTAGTCGCCGACTTGCCCGGCGAGCGCGACACTCTCTTCCCAGTCCGTCGGTACGTCGACGATGAAGCGAAACGCGTCCGGCCGGGCGGCGTAGTTCTCCGGCAGGTCCGGCACCATCTGCATCGGGCTGTAGAGGACGACGTACAGCGCCAGCTGCTTCGCCAGCGTCGTCTGGATGCGCCGCGGCCGACCGTCGCGCTCGGGGTGCAGGTCGAACATGCCCGGCGTGAAGTCCATGGGCCCGGCGAGCATGCGCGTGTGCGCGAGAATCACGGTGTGCTCGGGCGGGTTCGGCGTTTCGCCCCAGATTGCGAACTCCTGGCCGCGCGACCCTTCCCGGGTCAGCCAGTTCGGGTAGGTGCGGCGCAGGCCCGTGTCCTTGACGGGCTCGTGCGTATTGACTGCAATCCGCCGTTCGGCAGCGGCCCGGACATTGCGCAGCAGGTGATCGACGTGGTACTGGCTGTCGTGCCACTCGAAGCGCTCGGCGCCATCGTCGTCAATTCGCCTCAGCTGTCCGGCATCGGCAACGTAGCCGGTCTTCACCTGCGGCACGCCTGCCGCGGCCAGTACGTCGAGAGCGGCGTCCATTTGTGCCTCGTAGGCGGGCACGTCGCCATAAGTCTCGTGGTGACCGACCAGGTACACGCCGCGTGCGCGTGCATACGCCGACACCGCGTCGAGATCGAAGTCGTCGTAGGCTTCGAGGTAATTGAACGGGCCGTGCCAGCCCTTGTTCCAGCCCTCGACCAGTACCCCCGCAAAACCGTTGTCGGCCGCGAATTCGATGCAGTGCTTCGCACGCTCGGTGGTCGCCCCGTGGCGCGGGCCGGCCTCCCAGGTCTTCAGTCCGAGGTGCATCTCCCACCAGATGCCTGCGTACTTGCCCGGGCGAATCCACGACACGTCGCCGAGCGCGTTGGGTTCGTTGAGATTGAGAACGAGATCCGAGTCGATCAGCCCGTTTGCATCGGCCGACACCTGGATCGTGCGCCAGGGCGTCACGAACGGCCGCGCAGTCCTCACGGCCACACCGTCGGACCACGGGCGCAACACCGCGCGAAAACCGCCGTCGCCGGTTGGCGCAAGCGAGTAGGCGGCATAGTCGACGAGTGCCGCTTCGTGCAGGGCCAGGTGCAATCCGTCGTCGCGGACGACCGTGACCGGCGTGTGCGCTTTCTCCATGGCCGCGAGCGACGTGGACCGGTACAGGTGCTCGTAGCGAACCTTGCCGTCGGCCGGTTGCCACCAGGCCGTGGCGGCCCCGGCGAGGTTGAACTCGGTCAGCTCCTGCCGGATCGCGGCGTCACCCTCGCCTGCGAATTCGTAGCGAAATCCCAAGCCGTCGTCGAAGACGCGCACGCGGACGCGAAAAGCATCGCCCCGGTCGCTCGAAAACCCGACGAGCAGTTCGTTGTGGCGGTCGCGCACGAGGCGGCGCTCGCCCCAGGGCTGTTCCCAGGTCTCGTCCACGAAAGTACGTTCAACGGAGCGGACGCGGTAACGACCCGTTGTTGCCGCATCCGCGACGAACTCGAGACCGAGCCGGGACCAGCCGACGACTTCGCGGCCGTTTAGCCGAACGGCGTAGCCCGGCACCCCATGCGAGTCGACGCCGATTTCGACCCCGAGCCCGCCCGACGGCGAGCGGACGTCGAGCGTCGACCGGCACCCGACAAGCAACAGCACGGCGAGCGCCGCGAATGCCGGGTAAAGGAGCCGTCGGGAGACCGTTTCGCACATCCGCTCGATTGTAACAATTCATTGATTTTTAACGGGCTTCCTGCAAACGTATTCATCCCCGGAAAAGCCGCGGAATGCTTATATTTGAGGCTCGAAATACAGGGGGCCACATGACAAGAAAGCTCGTCCTCGCCGCCGCGCTGCTGCTCCTGGCGGCCTGCTCCAAAGACGGCCCGGGTGACGCGTTGCGTGACGGCATCGCGCGCGTCGAACCACCCTTCTGGTGGACCGGGTTCGAGCACACCGAACTGCAGCTGCTCGTCCATGCCTCGGGCATCGCCGAATTCACGCCGAGCGTCTCGGGCCGAGGCGTGTCGCTCGCGCGCGTCGAGCGCGGCGACAGCCCGAATTACCTGTTCGTCTACCTCGACACGGCTAATGCGGACGCCGGGACCTTCGAACTCGTCTTCGAAAACGGCGACGATCGCATCGGCCACACCTACGAACTCAGGCAACGCATCGCCGATCACGTCGGCACCTACGACGCGAGTGACGTGATCTACCTGGTGACGCCCGACCGCTTCGCCAACGGCGACCCCTCGAACGACGACGTCGACGGTTACGAAGACGAGGCGGACCGCGACGACGACTACGGCCGGCACGGCGGCGACATCGAGGGCCTGCGCCGGCACCTCGACTACGTTGCCGCCATGGGCTTCACGCAGCTCTGGCTCAACCCGCTGCTCGAGAACGCCATGGAACAGTGGTCCTACCACGGTTACGCGATCACCGACTATTACAAGGTCGACCCGCGCTTCGGCTCGAACGAGAGCTACCGCGAGTTCGTCGCCGAGGCGGAGTCGAAAGGCATCGGCGTGATCATGGACATGATCGCCAACCACTCGGGCAGCAACCACTGGTGGATGGACGACCTGCCGACGGCGACCTGGCTCAACCTGCCCGAGACGCGCGAGGTCACCTCGCACGCGCGCACGACCAACCAGGACCCCTACGCCTCCGACTACGACAAGGCGCGGCATGCCGACGGCTGGTTCGTGCCGACCATGCCCGACCTGAACCAGCGCGATCCGCTGCTCGCCGACTACCTCATCCAGAACTCGATCTGGTGGGTCGAGTACCTCGGCCTGTCTGGCATCCGCCAGGACACGTACCCGTACCCGGACAAACACTTCATGGCCGAATGGACGCGGCGCATCATGCAGGAATACCCCGACTTCAACATGGTCGGCGAGGAATGGAGTGCCAGCCCGAACGTCACGTCCTACTGGCAGCGCGGCAAGCAGAACGCCGACGGCTACGTGTCGTACCTGCCCGGCGTCTTCGATTTTCCGCTGCAGATCGCGTTCAGGGACGTCCTGACCGCCGATGAGCCGCCCTGGGGCAGCGTGTGGACACCCGTCTACGAACTGCTCGGCCACGACTACCTCTACCCCGAGCCGATGAACCTCGTGATCATGCCGGACAACCACGACATGAGCCGAATCTTCACGCAGGTGGACGAGGACGAGGCGCTGTGGCGCATGGCGATGGTGTTCTACGCAACGATGCGCGGCATCCCGCAGGTCTACTACGGCACCGAGATCCAGATGTCGCACCCGGGCACGGACAGCCACGGCGCGATCCGCGCCGAGTTCCCGGGCGGCTGGGACGACCACGACGCGAACGCCTTTACGGGCGAAGGCCTGACGAAGAAAGCCCGCGCGGCCCAGGCGTTCACGCGCAAGCTGCTGAACTGGCGCAAGGAAACCCGCGTCATCCACACGGGCAAGTTCATGCATTTCACGCCGGTCGGCAACGTGTATGCCTACTTCCGCTACGACGATGACGACACGATCATGGTGGTCCTGAACCACGGCGAGGACGACGTCGACCTCGAACTGGCCCGCTTCGCCGAGCGCCTGCAGGGCGCCACGCGTGCCCGCAACGTCCTCGACGACAAGGTCGTCAAGCTGCGCAAGCGCATCAAGGTGCCGGCGCGATCGGCACTCGTGCTCGACATCGAATGACATTGAGGAGCGTTCCTTGAGACGACTGCTTACGCTGATCGTCGCCCTGCTGGCGGCGACCTGTTCCTGGGCCGACTTCGGCGAATATTCCGGCCACGCGCATGACGGCAACACGCTGGTGGTCAGGAGCGATCTCGGCGAGCTGCGCATCACGGCCGTCGACGACGCGGCGTTCGAAGTGCATTACGTCGAGCCCGAGGTAAAGCAGCTGCCGTCGTTCGCCCTGGCACCCGTTGGCCCGGCGCCGGCCACCGCGGTGACAGAAACCGAGGGCACGGTCGCGTTCATGGTCGACGGGCTGACCGCGATCGTCGACAAGTCGCCGGTGCGCGTCGCGTTCTACCGGGACGGCGAGCCGCT